>CAZUSV010000091.1:11694-24088 GCA_964622645.1 uncultured Anaerolineales bacterium | reverse complement strand
ATCAGCCACGATCCTTTGGCTACCGCTGCTGTCCCGCCTTAAGTGGATAGCCCAATTGGCCAATACTCTCTGGTTGCCAATATGTTTTCTTTCACGCTGGCGACCATGTTGGCGGCATTTGTATTCTTTATCCTAGTACGCAACGAAGTCGGTGAGAAATATCGCCGGGCGCTGGTCATATCTGCGCTGGTGGTTGGTGTAGCAGCTTATCACTATTTTCGGATTTCAGAAAGCTGGGCAGGTGCTTTCGCCATTGAGAATGGGATGTATGTTCCCACCGGAAAACCATTCAATGATGCCTATCGCTATGTCGATTGGCTGCTGACGGTGCCACTCTTGGTAGCTGAGTTGGTTGCCGTGTTGGCGTTATCGCGAGCAAAGACCCTCAGCCTAACTTTTCGCCTGGGTTTCGCAGCCGCCCTAATGGTTATCCTGGGCTATCCGGGAGAGATTTCAAATGTAATTTCAACTCGTGCCATTTGGGGTGCTATTGCAACCATCCCATTCATCTATATCCTCTATGTTTTGTGGGGCGAGCTTGGTAAGACCATTGCTTCCCAGACAGATCGCGTGCGGATTCTGCTACGCAATACCCGCTTGTTGTTGCTGGCCACCTGGGGTTTTTACCCTATTGTTTACTTGTTGCCTCAGCTCGGTTTCACCGGTGCTTCGGTTGAGATGGGTATCCAGGTAGGGTACAGCATTGCCGATGTGCTTGCAAAGGCTGCCTATGGCTTGATGATTTTCGCCATTGCGCAAGCAAAGACTGAAGCAGACGAGCAAGCCTCTTAACCCAGATTCCACCCAACTTTCTGAAGACAATTTCATTCCTAAGTTCCTGTCAGTTGCAAATCTGGCAGGAACTTTGTTAATTTCATTCAAAGCCAGTTTTGTGAAACAGATTTGATTTTTCTAGCGTAAACTGGGGGTCCCTAGAAGTTGGCTGTGGAATTCATGGGGGGTTTAGAAATTAATTGCTTTGAAGTTAAACAAGATTGTGTTATTATTCATATGCTGAATACTAATACTGTGAGTATTAAGCCGTTATGCAATTTTGCATGGTGCGCCGGAAATCGGGGGGGCGACTCTCATCCCCTATTTGCGGCGAATCTTGCCCTTGACATATGTAATTCATAAGTATATTGGAGTTCTTATGGTCAGTGATGTTGCCCTGCTAGGTTTCTTGCGCTCCGAAGATCTGCATGGTTATGAAATCTATCAACGTTTTTCTAACTTGCCCGGCTTGTGGGAAGTCTGGCGCATCAAACAGAGCCGCTTGTATGCCATGCTGTCCCGGCTTGAATCAAAGGGCTTGATTCAGGCGGATACTATCTACCAGGAAAACCGTCCTGCTCGCAAAGTTTTTCGCATCACCGAGGCTGGAGAAAGCGCATATCGAACCTGGATTATTCAACCGGTTGAGAATGGTCGCCAATTCCGGCTTGAGTTTTTGGTTAAACTATTTTTTGCTGTTCATGAAGGACCTGAATTCAAAAATCAGCTCATTCAAGGACAAATCGATACCTGCCAGGGCTGGTTGGCAGATGGGCAGCAAGCCCTACAAGATCTGCCAGAACAGGAATCCTTTGAAGCGGCCATTTATGATTTTCGTGTAGGGCAGGTCTCTGCCATGTTGCAATGGCTGGCCACAGTTCGGGAGCTTGATTTCGTTGCTTTAGATCTATGATGAAGAGAAAATCTCGACTCTCTGGGGATTCCTGTGGCAATGTCCAGATTTGGAAGTATGCGGCGTGCTCCACACGCCGCATACTTCCAAATCTGGAAGCTACCCCAGCGATTCCTAGGGAGCCAAAACCTCTCCGACTGTTATACTGGATATTTGTGGTATCGATGATTTATGGTTTGATTTCCTGTCGCTCAATCACAGAGACCGACAGTCGCAAACCCGTTGCGTTGATCGTTTTCGCCGCGGCCTCGCTCACCGACAGCTTCGTAGAACTCGAACAGGCATTTGAAGAACTTCACCTAGGCGTTGACCTGGTCTTGAACTTTGCTAGCTCATCTCAGCTAGTCGCCCAACTCAGGGAGGGGATCACGGCGGATATTTTTGCATCTGCGAATGTGAATCAGATGCAGGAGGCAGTGACCAGTGGTCGGGTTGAGCCTGATGAGGTGAGTTTTTTCGTTGCCAACAAACTGACCATCGTAGTTCCTGCTGGCAACCCTGCGGATATTCGATCGCTCGAAGATTTGGGGAATACTGATGTTACGTTTTTAATGGCCGTCGAGGGGGTTCCGGTGCGAGACTATGCCGATCAAATCATTCAGACATTGCCCAGATCACTCCAGTTGAAGATTTATGAGAATCTTGTCTCTGAGGAGAGCACCGTTCGCCAGGTTTCCACCAAAGTAGCTTTAGGCGAAGCAGATGCCGGTATTGTTTACACGTCCGATATCACGCCAGATATTGCAGAACGAGTGGAACAGGTCGAGATCCCCGATACCCTGAATGTCACCGCCACTTATCCTATCGCCGTGATCGCAGACTCCGCTGCCAGTGAATTGGCGCATAGCTTTGTCGATTTCGTGCTCAGCGAACCCGGGCAGGAGATTCTGACGAAATGGGGATTCATGCCCATTCAGACTGACGTTGCGTACTGACATGTCAATCTCGCCACAGACTCCATATAAGTTTTATCCTGGTAGGCTGGTAGTCTACCTGCTGGCGGCCTCTTTATGGCTGTTGCTATTTCTCCCTTCCGTGGCCCTGATTTGGCGGACACTCTCTTTCGACGTGTTCTCTAGGGCGATTAGCCCAGCAATTTTTACCAGTGTCTGGTTGAGCTTGCGCACCACGCTGTTCAGTATGTTGGTCATTCTCATCACGGGTACCCCCATGGCGTACCTATTCGCCAATACCCAGTTCCCACTCAAGCGTTTCATGATGTCCTTCATCGAAATGCCCATCGTCATCCCACCGGTGATTGCCGGCCTGGCCCTGCTGGCGACCTTTGGACGATGGGGCTTATTGGGTGGGGCACTCAGCACTTTGAATGTGGAAATCCCCTTTACGACCACAGCGGTGATCATCGCGCAGGTATTCGTTTCGGCTCCCTTCTATATCCGGGCAGCCCAGGCCAGTTTTGGCGCTATCGATCAGGAAATCCAGGAAGCGGCGGCTGTCGATGGTGCCAACCGCTGGGTGACCTTCTGGCGCATTATCATCCCCATAAGTATGAATTCCTTATTCGCTGGTTTGATGCTCAGTTGGGCCAGGGCATTGGGAGAGTTTGGCGCCACGATCTTGTTCGCAGGGAACTTGCAAGGCCGCACGCAAACCATGCCGCTGCTGATCTACTCTAGGTTGGAGAGCGATCTTGGAGGTGCCTACCTGACCGCGCTGATTTTGTTAGCATTTGCATTCATTTCTTTCACCATCGCCAACATAGTCACCCGGCGAATCGAAAATATGGTATCTTTTAGGGAGATCTCAAATCGTAAACCGAAAGGAAAATAAAATGGTTGCTACCCCTTCTACTATGCTTGCATTAGGCACGGAAGCCCCCGATTTTAAACTCCCTGACACTGTTTCAGGGCAGATCAAAAGCCTGGGGGAACTGAAATCAACTCAGGCTACAGTGATTATGTTCATCTGCAATCACTGCCCTTTTGTCAAACATGTTAATGATCAGCTTGTAAAACTGGCAAATGATTATCAATCCCAGGGCGTGTCCTTCGTCGCTATCAGTTCCAATGATGTCGAGAATTACCCCGAAGATCATCCCGATAAGATGAAGGAATATGCTTTGGCGTTGGGATACACATTCCCGTATTTGTATGACGAGTCCCAGGCGGTAGCCAAAGCCTATAAAGCGGCTTGCACCCCAGATTTCTATATCTTCGATGGGGATTTGAAGCTGGTCTACCGCGGCCAGTTGGATGGTTCGCGCCCTAAGAACGATATCCCTGTCACGGGGTCGGATGTGCGCGCTGCGTTGGACAATGTGCTCTCAGGGAAGCCAATCAGCGCTGAGCAAAATCCCAGCCTGGGATGCAATATCAAATGGAAAGAATGAGTTTGGTTTGCAGTTCCGGATCGACTTTTCCCATACCCTTGCGAGTGACTTAACTCCACTATTCGAAACTGCGCAAGTAAAACAACCAGATCTCTAGGAATTGCCGGGGTAATCCCCCAGATTTAGGGGTGAACGGGGTGCGGAGCACCCCGTTCACCCCTAAATCTTGAAAGTACCCCGTCGATTCCTAGAGAGCCAAACAACCATGAGGTACAATCGTTGAGCAACGGTAAGGTTTGTACCCTCAATACTTACGAGTCGTCATGACGGATCAATCTTCTCCCTGCAAGGATAGAAAAAATGGTTGGCTGGATTGTTTGAAATCCAGCGGTTATCGCCTGACTGGCCCACGTCGAGCCGTCGTAGAAACCATGGCCAATTCCCAACGAGCACTAAACGCCACCCAGATTTACGATCTGGCAAGAGAAAAGTACCCATCCTTAGGGCTAGTGAGCGTATATCGTACGCTAGAAAGGTTGGAAGAATTGGAACTGATTCAACGAGTACATCATCCCGATGGTTGTCAGGCATTTATTGCCGGGTTTACTGGGCACCAGCACTTGTTGATTTGCAATACTTGTGGAAAAACTCAATACTTTGAAGGAGATAATCTGAACCCTCTATTTGATCGTGTGGAAGAGACGAGTGGTTATCAGGTTCAAGAGCACTGGTTGCAACTCTTTGGGATATGTGCTAACTGTCAGAGTGATGAAGTTTGATATTTATGGCAGCCAGGTGGGAAACGATGCATTGGGCACCGATAATATCGTTTGCTTCGATTGGATATCAATAATCAGAATCTCAGGGCTTGAATAAGCCACCCCCAATTGGGTGCGTTGATAGGCAAGGTATCTCCCTGTGGGGTCAAAACTATGGTTGAGATAGGCGTAGTTTGGGTCGTCCGCTAAGACAAAACCATAGGCGGCGTCTGCTTCCAGGATCATCAACTCATAATGGATGTCGGTTGGATTTGCCTTGGCCCGCGCGGCGATCCACTTGCCGGTTGGCGACCACTCAGGGCTGCTATAGCTGCTCTCATTGGGACGATGCCCAAGCAGATTGAGAATATCCTGGGTATCGAAATCGACCAGATTGATCACTTCGACTGTACCAGTCTCGTTTGTCAAAAAGTCGCTGTAAACAAGTTGACTGCTGTCTGGTGACCAACTACCAATGCGTCCAGACTGGTTAGGGATGTAGAATTCATCTCCAGTTTCGATATCCAACACAACGATTTGACTGTTGACCCCATCTGAGTAAGCCAGTTTCAACCCATTGGGTGACCATTTGGGGCCGTAGCCAATTTTCTGTGAGTCGAAATGTAGACGAAAGGTCTCGCCGGTGGATGTATCCGCCAGCCAGATCTTGGGGGCTCCATAGGGTTCATCAGGCCCTAAGCCCGCCTCGGTGCGACTGTATGCCAGTTGCGTTCCGTCCGGTGACCAGGCAGGGGTTGCGCAGCGATCCAAACCGCACTCGACCAATATTTGTTGGCTGCTCCCATCCCGGGCCATAGCCCAAATATCAAAGCCCCTCTCCTCGTTGATGACTGAATAAGCAATTTGAGTCCCGTCATGGGATGGGGCAAAATCAAAGATCTTGCCAGTTGTGTTTGTCAGGAGTTGACTTTCGCCACCGGTCAGGGAAGAGTAATAAAGTTCGTTATCCTCATGACCCAGGTATATGATTCCCGGTTGACGTGCCGAAAATGACCACGAGTAATCTCGCTTGACCTGCCTCCCATCTTGAACGACGAGGCCTGCTCTCAGCGAGGCGGTATATCTTTCATCAGGAGCAAACGCTTGATTTGGGAAGAAAACCAATTGATCACCGCGGATAATAATCTCTCCTGATATTTTTGGCTCGATGGAAAATAAACCCTGGGTGTTTTCCAGGTTGATCGGTTGGGGGAATTGAATCACCAGTGGACCTCTGACACCAACCTGCCTCCCTTCAGGAGGGATTGTAGAGAGGATCGTCACCCCTCGTTGGTTGCCACCCCAAACCAGCCCGACAATCGCGGCAGCGAGCAGCAGGCAGATCCCCCAAACGGTGTAGTCAAAGCGATCGATTCTCATCATTTGTAAGAATTTCCCGGAAGCTCAGCGTTTCCGGGAAATTGGTTTACGGAAACAGATAGGGCTGGGCGGGAGAGTCGGTATCCTTTATGCTGTCGGCAATAATCAGGGGCAGCGTGCGCCCTTCGACCTGTACAGTTTGAACCTCACCTCGCACATGCACCCAGGCATTGTCGGCCATTTCTGCCGCCTGGGGCCAATCCACGACCATGCCGATGGCGAAGGCATCGGCAACGCAGCAGGTAACCGTCAATCGACCTACCAGGAACTGATGATCTGGCAGCCTGGGGTCGTGATAGACAAAGCCGATCACATCCGCGGTTTGGCCAGCGAATTCGTTAGGATCTTCCGAATAATTGAATGCCCTCACCCAGTCCAGGATGTTGCGCTGGTCTGCTGGAGCGCTGAGTTCTAAGCCCTCGCTTCTTGAACTGGAAGTGAATAAGGCATCGTTGGCAATGCCCCGGCTCTGGATTACGTTGGCGTCCAAAGGTTTGGAGGGGATCAAAAACCCCAGCAAGAGCGGAATAGCAATAATTACCAATGCCCAACGGCTGCCCCCTTCATCGTGATGATGTTGGTGCCCGTGTTCATGGTCATGGTGGTGGGGATGATCCTTTCGATAAATCAGCACCACAAACCCGAGTATCAGGAAGCCTATTGCACCCAGGGTTACCAGGGTGAAGAAGCGTTCATTGATATAGTAATACAATTTCCCAGTCAAAAACTTCTGGAACAGCAACCACCCCAAACCCAGCAAGATCAGCCCTTGTAAGATGCGATAAATCTTTGAGAACATGAATCAACCTCAGAATGGTGTGTAGTAGTTTAGGAATACCCCCGCCAGAATTGTCATCAGCAATGGTAACATGATCAGATAGAGGACCGTCTTCTTGCGGAAGACTTGTAAATACATAAGCGTGCTTTTAATATCGACCATGGGTCCAAAAACTAAAAACGCTAGAATAGACCCGTTGGTAAAAGACCCCACAAAAGCCAGAGAGACAAAAGCGTCCACCGTGGAGCAAATCGAAAGGATTACGGCCAGTAGGATCATAACGATGAGTGATGAAAACGGCCCTTCACCCAGTGCCAGCAATGCCGATTGAGAAATGAAGGTCTGCATAAGGGCGGCCAGTATGGCGCCAATGATCAGGTAACGACCCATTTCGAAGAATTCATCGGCGGCGTGCTGCAAAACAAGCCGCAGACGTGTGGCGAGCGGGAGAACATCTTTAGGCTCGGGTGTGTCCTCGCTGGCTCCCATGACAGTGGCTATCGAACTTGGCTGTAAAAGCCACCAGGGATATTTCTGCACCGAAAAGATCAGCCCGACGCTGACCGCGATTGCCAAGCTCAATCCGATCCGCAGCCAGAGCATTGGTCCCCAGCCGAAGGCCGCATAAGTGCTGGCGATGACGATCGGATTGAGGACCGGGGAAGCCAGTAAGAAGGCTACACCGACGGAGGGGGGCAATCCTTTTTTGAACAATCTGCGGGTGAGGGGGACCACCCCGCATTCACAAACGGGGAAGAATAACCCCATCACACCCCCAGCCAAAGCACCCAGAAAGGGATTTTCCGGAATGAAGCGCTGTAACTGATCACGTCGGAAAAAGATTTCTACAATCCCAGATGCCAGCGTGCCTAAGAGCAGAAACGGTGCAGCTTCAATGAAAATGCCCAGAAAAATCGTGGTGAAAAGAGATAATTGATCTGGAATGGCAATGGCACCAGACCTAACACTCTGAAGGAAAATGAAAAGAATGACAAGCAATAATCCCAGCACTGTGGCAGCTAGAAACTCCAAAGCTCTCTTCATGGGCCATATTCTACCGTAAGAGCATAATTGTGATTTGTTAGAGTTCTCTAATTTGGGTGCTTTATTCTTGACAGGGATATTTTAGGGCGGTAGAATTTTCTCCGTAAATGAAAATGATTTTCATTATCATATATTATTAAGAGGAAACTATGAAAAGAATAATTATATATATTTCAATGGGTTTGTTAACTATGTTGGCCCTAGCCGCCTGCAGTCAGAGTGTAGGGCAGCCTTCGAGCCAGGATAAGCTTAAGGTCGTGGCGACCACCACCATTGTCGGAGATGTGGTTGCCCAGATAGGCGGCGAGTTGCTTGTAGTGGATGTACTGCTGCCTGTAGGAACAGATCCGCATGGTTTTGACCCTACTCCACAGGATGTTGCCAAAATCGCCGAAGCTGATGTCATATTCGCCAATGGTGCCGGATTGGAAGAGTTCCTCGATAACCTGATCGAGAGTGCTGGTGTAGAAGATAAGGTTATCCATGTTTCAGAAGGGATTGATTTCCTGATGCCCGAGGGAGATGAACATGAGCATGACGACGATGGTGAGGAACATGGTGAAGATCACGGGGAAGACCTTGAAGATGAACACGAAGGTGATACTCATGAAGATGAGCATGAAGGGGAAGAACATGTAGGTGAGGAACATCATCACGATGGTGTAGATCCACACGTCTGGACCGACCCCAGCAACGTAATGACTTGGGTTCACAACATTGAACATGTACTCAGTGAAATCGATCCAGATAATGCAGAAACATATCAAACGAATTCCGAAGCATATCTGGCCGAACTCGAAGAACTGGATGCCTGGATCCGCGAACAGGTGGCGCTGATCCCCGAAAAGAAGCGAAAATTAGTCACAGACCATGGCATTTTCACATATTTTTCCAATCGCTACAGTTTTGAACAAGTTGGTACGTTGATCCCTGGATACAGCACTGTGGCCGAACCGACTGCCCAGGAATTGGCCCAGATCGAGGATGCCATCAAAGATTTGGATGTCAGGGCTGTATTTGTTGGCAACACTGTGAATCCCTCGTTGGCCGAACGGGTAGCCGAGGATACAGGTGTGCAATTGATCTACGTTTATACGGGCTCGCTCAGCGAAGCCGGTGGTGAGGCCGACTCATATTTGGCGTATATGCGTTACAATACGGCTGCGTTCGTGAAAACCTTAAAATAACCTAAACTGCTATGAGTAGCCACTTAACCTGGTTGGGTGGCTACTCCGAAATCGTATGACCCTCTTCGAAGAACTCCAAAAAACAACCCAGCATCTCTCCAGGGTGCGCCATCCCCACCGGGAGGATGCACCGATTCTGCGCGCCGATGGAATTGGCGTTCGCTACGAAAGTGGAATGGCCCTGGAAAATGTCAGCTTCGAATTGATGGTGGGTGAGCGCTTAGCCGTGGTGGGACCCAATGGGGCAGGCAAAAGCACGCTGCTCAAGATCATCGCCGGTGTGCTCTCTCCTACCGAAGGCCATATCGAAATCTTTGGCAACATACCCGGCGGACACATTTGTATTGCTTACGTCTCTCAACGCAGCCTGGTCGATTGGAGTTTTCCGGTCACGGTTGCCGATGTGGTCATGATGGGTCGGGTGGGACAGTTGGGCTTGTTTCGCAACCCGAGGATAAGCGATTGGAAAATCGTCAACCAGTCGTTGGAAGTTGTCGGTATGACCCACCTTGCCAAGCGCCAGATCAACCAGCTTTCAGGAGGGCAGCAGCAGCGCATGTTCATCGCTCGCGCCCTTGCCCAAGAGGCTGAATTGATGCTGTTGGATGAGCCACTTTCAGGCTTGGATGTTAGCTCTCAAGAAGAGGTTTTCAGCATTCTGGATCATCTTCGAGATCGTGAAGTAACTGTGCTAGTGTCTTTGCATGACCTTAAGATGGCTGCGCAACGCTTCGATCAGGTGATGCTGCTCAATCAGCGGATGCTGGGATTTGGAAGCGCGGAGGGTGTGCTGGTCCCCGAGAATTTATTAGCCGCCTATGGTGGCCACCTGCATTTAGTGCCTACTGAGGATGGTATGCTGGCCCTGGGGGATACTTGCTGTGACGAGTAGTTCATTAGTTGGGCATCAACTAGCCCGCCGACTATCAGACTATTCGACCATGAGACTATCAGACGGGCTCTCTAGGAATCGCCGGGGTAGCTCCCAGATTTGGGGGTAGGGGGCGTGCGGAGCACGCCCCCTACCCCCAAATCTGGACATTACCACGGGAATTCCTAGAGGACCATCAGACGACTATGCTTGAATTTGTCCTTGAACCCTTACAATATGCCTTCATGGTGCGCGGACTGGTTGCCTCGGTGATGGTGGGCACAGTATGCGCGGTGGTAGGGACATATGTGGTTTTGCGCGGCATGGCCTTCTTCGGCGATGCCCTGGCGCATGCTATTTTGCCGGGAGTTGCTGTGGGGTATCTGGTTGGGGATGGGGCGCGCGAGCCGCTCTTCTGGTGGGCACTGATTGCCGCGATTCTCAGTTCCTTGGGGATTGGCGCCATCAGCCGCAGTACAAAGATTAAGGAAGATACTGCTATCGGGATCATCTTTGCGGGGACTTTTGCACTAGGCGTAGCGCTGATCTCCACAGTACGTAGTTACAGCGTCGATCTGGCGCATTTTCTCTTTGGGGATGTTTTGGGGGTGCGCAGCAGCGATCTGTGGTTGATTGCTTTCTTTGGGGGATTTGTATTGTTGGCGATTCTAGCTTTCTACAAAGAGTTCATGGTGCTTTCGTTCGATCCTGTCCTGGCGATGACACTCCGGCTTCCGGTGCGTTTGTTGGAGTTTCTGCTGCTGATCTTGATTGCTGTAACCATCGTGGTGTCCTTGCAAACTGTAGGGGTGGCCTTGATGGTGGCCATGTTAGTCACGCCTGCAGCGTCAGCCTATCTACTTACCAAGCGACTGCCGGTGATGATGGCCATCTCCGCCACAATCGCTTCGATCTCAGGGGTAATTGGGCTGTATCTATCGTATTATTTGAGCATCGCCTCAGGGGCGGCCATCGTGCTGACCTGTACGGCGATCTTTGGGTTGGTGTGGGGGGTTCAGTCGCTCCGAAGAGTGATTTAGAACCCGCCGTGATTCCGCTGAGGATTAACCGCAGAGAACGCTGAGTGCGCAGAGTTTTGTTCTGTTTTTCTCTGCGAACTTAGCGATCTCTGCGGTTCAATCTTTGGTTGCGGTTGGATGCCGCGCTTTGAAGATATTGCGAACGATTTTCGACCTATCCCTCTAGAATATAGTCCCAGGCGCAGAATGGATTCCCTTTGAGGATGGAGTGCGTGATGGTGCAGGTTTTGAATTCCGTTTCTAGAATAGGTTCCCAGAACTGCCGTGCCCAACCGGCGGCACGGTAGCAGAAGATGGGATCGACTTTGGGGTCTGCTGCCTCGCGGATCAACGTGCAAAAGCAATATGCCTTGCGGATTTCTGCATGGGTCGTGGCTTTGTCGTAGGCTTTTCGGTTGTAAGCTACTTTGCTCAGGTGGAGTATCTTCCCATCGAATCTCGGTGGGTCGATGAATCCGCCTGTAGGGGTTTCAGATAGCTCTTGATTCTGAAGTTCGAGAACTGCATTCACATCCCCGGTTTCCTGATAGATCTGTTTGAACTTGTTGGTATCTTCTACCGGGCGGACTAAAGCCACTCTCGAGAGGATGTCAAACTGCTGATCCTGGTTGGTGTGTGCTTTCAATCGTTCCAGGGAAGCGGCCACCCATTCGACGCGTTCGTCTACCAGGGTAAACGGGGTGATCGCCTCGCCTCCCCTCCAGATCTCTTCCATCAATTCAGAGCCAAGAACCCGGGAGAGTTGATCTCGATACACTTCTGGCCAGGCCAGAAACGAGGCCTGGGTTTCGATGACGTTCTCAGCTTCATGGTCAGGATCATAGCTGTGGTAAATCTCAACCAACTCCAATTCGGGGGCCAGGCCGACCTTGTTCATGTGGGCATAGTTCTTGAGTGAGGTATCCCGAAGGGTTTCAACCGGCCCAGTGTGTGTACTCGAGAAGAAATGCAGTTCCCGTAGGATATGGGTGTTTACTTTATCTGTATTGACGGCTTCAGAAACGGGAAAGCCGATCTGCGAGTCGAATCCATCCACAGGGGTATCAAAGCGAAAGATATGCGTCAATGGGCCGGCAATCTTCTCACCGCAGGCTCGCTTCACAATCTCGATTCTGGGAATGAGTTCTGCACGGCTTTTGATTGGTTTTCTTAAACCCGCAAAGAGCGTTTCTCCCCGAACAACATGTTTAATTTCATTCTCCATCTTGCCTCTCCATAAGGTGATAGATTACCGATCTTGACAATGTCACCTTTCAGACGAGAAGCCCGAAAATTGGGGGGGAGGGGGGGGGGGGGGGCCCCCCCCCCCCCCCCGGGTTGGGGGGGGTGGGGGAGGGGGTTATTTGGGGGGTTTTTTTT
>CAZUSV010000091.1:7027-11684 GCA_964622645.1 uncultured Anaerolineales bacterium | reverse complement strand
GGGCGGGCGCGCCCCCCCCCCCCCCCCCCCCCCCCCTCCCCCCCAATTTTCGGGAGTTATCGCGAAGGTGATATTGTCGAACTATTTATGATACCTAATTCTGTATGGCTAAGTTCATGAGGAAGTCAGGAGAGCAGGAACGCTGCAAGCGAACTCCTATATTACTGGTTTCTTCATGAAATAATTGTTCGAAGTACTATTGACGACCACACCTTTCTCGGATTACATTTTGAATTAGGGTATCTGTTCGCTAATGGATCGGAAACGACTCAAGATCGAGGCTGCTTCTTCGGCCTCTGGGATAAAGACATGGCCATCTTTGTCAATATGAACGGGGATGACCTCGAAACTATGAAACTGCGTCCCCTCGAAAAAGATCCGCACGACGATCCCCTGTTGGGTTTCTAGCGACCAACTCTGGTCGAAGACAAAACTTCCCAACCCATAGAAAACCGGCACCCCGTCGATTTCTTTCATCCCTTGAATGACATGGGCGTGATTGCCGATCACCAGATCGGCACCGGATTGTACGGCAATTTCTGCGAACTCCAGTTGGCGGTAATTTGGTGTGAAGCTGTAATCGGAGCCCCAATGGGGTAGCGCAATGACCACATCGGCAACCTGGCGGGTGTTTTCGATTGCACTACGCAAGTTAGCCTCGCTGAGTTCTGCGATCCCTGGAGAGTCGCTGTCGGCGAATGCGCGCGGCTCGATCTCTCCCAGTGAAACGAAACCGAAACGAATGCTATGCACAGTGATGACCACAGGCTGCATGGCCTCGTCCAGGTTTTCCCCTGCGCCTACCGGTTCGATGCCCACGCGTTCTAAGTTTGCCAGTGTGTCGAAAAAGGCCCGATCCCCACAATCGAGCAACCCGCAATTCTTGATGTGGTTGGTAGCTACACTCATGATGTCGAAGCCGGCGCGCGCCATGGCGTCTGCGTTTTCTGATCTGCCGACAAGCACAAAGGTGCGGATACAACCTTTATGCGGGGGATAGTCGCTTAATGCGGCATTGAGGGTGCCGATGGCAAGGTGTGCTTTTTGGATCAGTTCATCTACATCCTCGTAAATGTAGTCAGCATTGCCACGTTCGTCGATGGCGGCCTGGACGCAGCGCGCTGGCACGATCGCGCCGGTGAAAAGCAGTTCGGTCAGGGGCACTTGCGTAGGTGTCGGGGAGAGTGAGGGTACCTCCGTCGGCGGGATGGGTGAGGGCGTCGATGTTATGGTTTGGGTAGGAGGAATCGAGGTGGGTGTGTTTGTGTACGTAGGGGAAGCAGTTGGGATAGATGTAGGTATTGAAACAACCTGCTCTAGCGTTGGTATCGCTCGCTGACACGCAGAACATAGCAATGCGAAGCACAATAATAAGCCTGGAAGGTTTCTTCTGGTGTTCATGCGTTTTCTTCGATCAGCGCCTGTTGGATTTCAGCAGTCACTAGATCGTCTGTTTCCGTCTCGAGGGCTGCTTCAAGGAGACCCACGGCCTCGTCTCCGCCAATTTGACCCAAGGCCCAGGCTGCATGTCCACGTACTAAGGGCTCATCGTCATTGAGGGCATCGGCAAGAGCGGAGACGGCTGCATCGTCAGGAAAGTTTCCGAGAGCGACGGCCACGTTGCGCAGATATCCGCGGCGTTTGGTGCGTTTGATCGGGCTGCCCTTGAATTTGCGTTTGAAGGCCTCAGGGCTCAGGGACAGTTCATCCCTCAGGGATGGATGAACCACCCCCAAACGAGGTTCGAAGGCCAAGTCTCCCTTCGGTGGAGCAAAGCTTTGGTTCCAGGGACAAACTTGCTGGCAGATGTCGCATCCAAAAATCCAATTCCCAATATGCGAGCGTAATTCTAGCGGGATCGATTCCTTGTGCTCAATGGTTAGATACGAAATACAGCGGTTGGCATCGATGGTGCGATCGGGCAGAATACAATCGGTGGGACAGGCCTCGATGCAGCGTGTACATGATCCGCAGTGGTCAGACACAAATGGCGCATCAGGAACCAGTTCGATGCCCAGGAAGATTTCCGCGAGCAGAAAATAGGAGCCGATTTTGGGATTGATCAGGTTGGTGTTCTTCCCGATCCAGCCCAGGCCGGCGCGCTGCGCCAGTTCACGCTCCAGGATGGGGCCTGTATCCGTGTAGCAACGATTAGGGATTGATCTGCCGGTTACGCCTTCGAGCCAAGCGACCAGTGATTGCAAGCGTTCTGGCAGTACATCGTGATAATCATCGCCCCAGGCGTAGGAGGATACTTTACCCCCCCCATCCCCCCCGTTCACGGGGGGGAGCGAGGGGGGGTAAAGGGTCCCCAACACCAAAATCGACTTGCATTCTGGCAAGATCAGGCGTGGGTTGGCGCGGCGTTGGCGGGCGCGTTCAGTGGCCATCCAGGTCATCTGCCCATGATAACCAGCGGCCAGCCAGCGCTCGTAGGTATCCAGGTGGGGAGGGGGATCGGGGGTCGTGATGCCGGCCAGATGAAACCCCAAGCGATATGCTTCGTCCTTGAGAGATTGGGTGAGTTCGTGCGCTGAAATCATGCCAAATTTTGCCAGTTTTCAAGCAGAAGTGGCTGGGATTATAGCACGCCTTTGGCGTCGCAACTTTGATAAATGAACCTGCAATTAATTTGACATTGTCTGGGAGTAGCGTATAATTCCCTTTGCCGCAAAATGCGACAAATCTAGTAGATGGAAGGAGGAGACTTCATCCAAGATATATTTTTTCCCACACAACCGTTTATTTAAAAGAATGATAATTTTCAGGAGGAAGATTTTATGAAGAAAAGACTATTCGTTTTTGTTTCCTTGCTAATCCTTGCTAGTATGGTTTTGGCTGCCTGCCAGCCCGCCGCTGAGGCGCCTGTTGCCAAGGACTATGAGGAAATGGCCTTCGATGAACCGCTGGTCGTCAGCGCTGACTGCAAGAACAACAAGGTCAAGGAAATTGCTGCACTTGATGAGTTCACCGTTCAGATCACCATGTGCAAACCTGATCCGGCCTTCTTTTCCAAGGCAGCTTTCGTTCCCTTCTTCGTTAATCCACGCGAGTGGGTTGAGGCCTATGCCAATGAAGAAAACCAGGAAAAGCTGCTCTCTCAACCTGTTGGAACTGGCCCTTACTATATCGAGAGCTGGAACCGCGGCGACAGCATTATTTTCAAGCGCTTTGATGACTACTGGGGCGAACCCGCCAAAACCGAAACCCTGGTCTTCCGCTGGGCGACCGAGGGTGCGCAGCGCCTGCTCGAGCTGCAATCTGGCACAGCAGATTACATCACCAACCTCAGTCCGGATGACTACGCAACAGTCCAGGGCGATGACAATTTGCAGTTCCTCGCGAGACCTAACCCGAACATCATGTACCTGGCGATGGTCAACGTAGTCGACCCGCTCGGAGAGCGCAATGAATCGATCTTTGGGGATGTCAACGTCCGCAAGGCCATTGCCCTGGGTATCGACCGCCAGCGCATTGTAGAAAACTTCTATCCCGATGGATCCGAAGCTGCCTCGCACTTTACACCCTGCTCCATCCCCAATGCTTGCCAGGGTGAAGCCTGGTACGATTTCGATGTCGATGCAGCCAATGCTTTGCTCGATGAAGCTGGCCTGACCAAGGACGATGATGGTATCCGCTTCAAGACCGCCATCTACTATCGCGATGTCTTCCGCGTTTACCTGCCAGAGCCTGGACTGGTTGCTGTTGAGATCCAGACCCAGTTGAAGGACAACCTGGGCATCGAAGCCGAAGTCATTGTGATGGAATCCGGTGAGTTCATCGACGAATCCACCAATGGCCGCCTGGATGGTTTGTACATGCTCGGTTGGGGTGCTGACTACCTGCACGTGACCAACTTCCTGGACTTCCACTTCAGCCGC
This sequence comes from uncultured Anaerolineales bacterium, assembly GCA_964622645.1. Classification (GTDB taxonomy): domain Bacteria; phylum Chloroflexota; class Anaerolineae; order Anaerolineales; family UBA11858; genus NIOZ-UU35. The sequence goes on along the minus strand of CAZUSV010000091.1, from coordinate 7,803 downwards.
TCCAACCCGCAGTATGGTGATCCTTACCCCGAGGTTTACGAGGTGCTGGAAGAAGCTTCCACAATTGCTGATGTAGCAACCGCTGCTCCCCTATACGAGAAAGCCAATAACGCCCTCAAGGAACTGATCCCCATGGTGCCCATTGCTCATGGCGCTCCTGCCGATGCCGCTCTGGCAGAAGTAGATAATGCCAATCCTGCAGTGCTTGGTCCTCCAGATCTGTGGAATTTAGTTCCCGCTGACCGCGACACTTTAGTATTCTTGAAGAATGCTGAACCCATCAGCCTGTACTGCATGGACGAGACCGATGGTGAATCCCTGGATGCCTGCAAGATGACCACCGAAGGTCTGTTTAAGTACGATTACACTGGCGCGGCGCTACCGACACTGGCAACATCCTGTGAAGCCAACGATGATGCGACCGTCTACACCTGCACCTTGCGTGAAGGTGTCAAGTTCCACGATGGCTCCAGCTTTGACGCCAACGATTTTGTCCGCTCGTGGGATGCCGGCATGAACGCTGCCAGCCCCTACCACATTGGTAACACGGGTGCCTTCGAGTATCCATCCTATCTGTTTGATGCGCTGATGAATTTGGAAGAATAATTCCTTGTGCCATCGAGCATGATCAACTAACCAACGACGCGAGATCAAAATATCTCGCGTCGTTATCATTACAACTTACACAGTTCGTTGAAAAATTTTCCAAAAAATAGGGGTGTTTGGGGGGGGGGGGGCCGCCCCACACCCCCAAAAAAATATTTATATTTTGTAGA
>CAZUSV010000091.1:0-7017 GCA_964622645.1 uncultured Anaerolineales bacterium | reverse complement strand
TTAAAAATTTACCAAAAAATTGGGGTTGGGGGGGGGCGAACCCCCCCCCACACCCCTATTTTTTGGGATTTCTGCTTCGCATCGCAACTGTGTAAACCCTACTTATGTCAAAGTGATTCTTTTATGATCCAATACGCAACTCGACGAGTGTTATTATCCATCCCAGTCATCTTTGGGATATTGCTGATCACTTTTGTACTGGCACGTTCAATTCCGGGGGACCCTTGTAAAGCTATCTTGGGAGAGAAAGCAACAGCCGAAGTTTGTGAACGTTTCTCTCGCGAACATGGTTTAGATAAATCCATCCCTGTTCAATTCTGGATATATTTGCAAGAGATCGCCAGGGGTGACTTTGGAGAATCGATCCGCTTTAGCAGGCCGGTCACTATCATTTTAATCGAGCGGCTGCCAACTACGATCGAATTGGGAGCGACCGCCTTGTTTTTAGCGGTGCTGATCGGGATTCCCTTAGGGGTGATCTCCGCAGTGAGGCGCAATTCTGCCATCGATGTGGTCACAATGATTGGCGCCAATACAGGGGTTTCGATGCCAGTGTATTGGCTGGGTTTGATGCTGGCCTACGCTTTTGCCCTGCTGCTCAAAGATACTCCCTTCTGGCTGCCTCCTGCGGGACGCTTATCTGCTGGCATCGTCGCCAAACCCTTCTACGAGGTCTTTGGCTGGTATGTCATACCCGAATCGGGAACCTATCATTTCCTGGAGTTTATCGCCAACATGTTCATATTTAATTCGATTATCACTGGCGATTGGAAAGTATTAGCAGATGCTATCAAACATTTGATCTTACCTGCGGTGGCATTGAGCACAATCCCGCTGGCCATCATAGCCCGCATGACTCGCTCCAGCATGTTAGAGGTTCTGCGCCAAGACTATATCCGCACAGCGCGTGCTAAAGGATTAATAGAACGCCTGGTAATTTTGCAGCATGCCTTCCGAAACGCCTTATTACCTATCGCCACGATTATCGGTTTGCAGGTTGGCATCCTGTTTTCAGGGGCGGTGCTCACCGAAACGATCTTTGGACTTGCGGGTGTGGGCAGGATGCTCTTTGAAGCCATCACTGCCCGAGATTTCCCTATTGTGCAGGCATTTACCGTAGTGATCGCCATCATCTACGTGTTCATAAACCTGCTGGTTGATCTATCCTACGTTTTCATCGACCCACGCATCCGCTTAGATTGAGGCTAACATGGCAGTTACTACTGACACATTAGACAACGAAGGACAGCGTGACTATCGTTCCAACAGCCTGTTGAGGTTAACCCTAAGGAATTTGTTTCGCCAACGTTCGGCACTGATCGGAGGGGGTATTCTGATATTTTTGGTGCTTGTGGCGATTTTTGCTCCTTTCATTGCACCCTTCGATCCCGAACTCGTGTTGATCGATCTCGAGGACATCAAGAAGCGCTCTGACCCGTGTATCCATTTGTTCGGCTGTCCGGAAGATCAACCGCAGCATATCCTGGGCACGGATGGCAATGTGCGTGATGTGTTCAGCCGGGTGATCTATGGTACGCGTGTGTCGCTATTTATTGGCTTCTCCACAGTTGGATTCGCAATTATTATAGGAACCTTTTTGGGAGCCATAGGGGCTTATGTTGGAGGTTGGGTTGATAACCTGATCATGCGTTTCATGGATGTGCTCCTGGCCTTTCCCTCATTACTCTTAGCCATTGCCATTGTGACCGTAATTGGGAGGGGCTTACAAAACGCTTTATTGGCCATTGCTATTGTCACCATCCCGGTGTATGCCCGCGTCGTGCGGGCCAGTGTGTTATCGGTAAAAGAGCAAGAATATGTTGCTGCCTCTCTGGCTCTGGGCGGTAGTCATTTTCATATTCTGTTCACTCGCATTCTGCCGAACGCCATTCCGCCATTGATCGTACAGGGTACCCTGGGGATTGCTACAGCCATCTTGGATGCAGCCGCGCTTTCATTCCTAGGGCTTGGCGCGCAACCTCCCACCCCAGAGTGGGGCACCATGTTGGGTTCGGAGCGCAATCAGGTCTTCACCGCACCGCACCTGGTGTTCTTCCCGGGCCTGGCCATTATGGTAACGGTGTTGGCGTTTAATTTGTTGGGCGATGGTCTACGTGATGCCATTGACCCACGACTGAAACAATGAAATCTGCTCAGGCTGAAGCCTTCGCAATAAATATTCCCGAAAAAATGGCTGTACGTGGGGGCGTACGCCCCCACGTACAGCCATTTTTTCGGAATGGATAATTTTTGGAGCCATTCGTGAAAGATAACAATAATCCCCTCTTAGAAGTACGTAATCTCAAGACATTCTTTTTTACTGAAGATGGTGTTGTAAAAGCGGTTGATGGTGTCGATTTCCATGTCATGCCTGGGGAGATCCTTGGGTTGGTCGGTGAGTCCGGCTGTGGAAAGAGCGTGACTTCATTTTCGATTCTACGTCTGGTGGATGAGCCAGGCGAAGTGGTAGAAGGTGAAGTATATTTCGAAGGTCGCAATATGCTGGAGCTGAGCACTGAAGAGATGGTGGATATGCGCGGCAATCTCGTGTCCATGATCTTCCAGCAACCGCAGACCAGCTTGAATCCGGTTTTTACGGTAGGTAAACAGATTGCTGAAGTTTTCCACATCCATAGAGATATGTCTAAAGAAGAAGCCTGGGAGCAGGCGGTGGATTTACTCAAACTTGTCGGCATTGCTGATGCTGAGAGCAAGGCTCACGCCTATCCCCATGAGATGTCCGGCGGACAGGCTCAAAGGGTGATGATCGCTATGGCCCTGGCACTCAAGCCTAAACTACTCATCGCTGATGAGCCTACTACCGCTCTGGATGTGACCATTCAAGCGCAGATCTTGGATCTGATGCTCGATCTGCGGAATCAGATGGGTACCTCGGTTATTTTGATCACCCACGACCTGGGCCTGATCGCCGAAATGGCCGACCGTGTGGCGGTGATGTACGCTGGTCGCATCGTTGAGCAGACCGATGTACAATCCCTTTTCAAGAATCCTACTCATCCCTATACTAAGGGCTTGATCGCCTCCGTCCCTGTGCTTGGGCATGTCAAAGATCGCCTGGCCGATATTCCTGGCAATGTCCCCAACTTGATTGGGCTGCCTCCTGGATGCCGCTTTGCCTCACGGTGTGAAGCTAAAACGGAGTATGGTTTGGATATCTGCACTGAATTCGAACCTGATCTGGTCCCCGTTGCCGAAAATCACACGGTTCGTTGCTGGCTTTTCCAGGATAAGGGTGATCATAAAGCCCCCTTGAAAAGCGCTGTAGCAGTCTAAAAACCTAGAAGTAGATATGATTATGACAGAGAATTCAGCAAAATCAAACGGAAATAATGGCGATTTTATTCAGGTAAAAAATCTGATCAAATACTATCCGGTACGCGGCGGTGTATTCCGCCGTATCGTTGCCTGGGTTCAAGCGGTTGACGATATCAGTTTCACCATTAGAGAAGGTGAGACATTGAGTTTGGTAGGGGAGTCTGGATGTGGAAAAACTACTGCCGGGCATACCATGCTGCGCCTGACTCCGCCGACGGGTGGCTCAGTCGTGTTTGACGGTGTGGATGTATTCCAACTTCAGGGGAAAGAGCTCAAAGAGATGCGCCGCAAGATGCAGATCGTTTTCCAAGACCCATATGGATCGCTGGACCCCCGCCTGCCAATTGGTGAGTCGGTGGCAGAGGGGCTGAGGATCCATGGTGTCGGGAATGGAAACGAGCGCGTCGATATGGTCATGCAAATGCTCAAAAGAGTTGGTCTGGAAGATTACCATGCCAACCGCTATCCCCATGAATTTTCTGGTGGCCAGCGCCAGCGCATCGGCATTGCCCGAGCATTGACCATGCAGCCTAAATTCATCGTCCTGGACGAACCCGTCTCGGCGCTGGATGTCTCCATTCAAGCCCAGGTGTTGAACCTGCTCAAAGATCTGCAGGCTGAGTTTGGCCTGACCTATTTGTTTGTGGCCCACAATCTGGCCGTGGTTGAGCATATCTCCGATCGTGTGGCGGTGATGTATCTGGGTAAAATTGCCGAGATGGCCCCCAGGGATGATCTCTTTGGGAAACCCATCCATCCTTATACCCAGGCTTTGATGTCGGCAATCCCTATTCCAGATCCAACCATCAAGCGCGAGCGGATTATTTTGAAAGGCGATGTGCCCAGCCCGCTCAATCCACCCTCAGGCTGCCGTTTTCACCCGCGCTGTCCCTTTGCGCAAGAAGATTGCGCTGTTGATGAACCAGTACTACGCGAGCTGCGCCCAGATCATACCGTTGCCTGTCATTACGCAGAACAATTCCTGGAATAGTTTGTTATTTTTTTCCACGAAAAAAGGATATGATGGCTGCATCTGCACCCAGCGTACCCTTTTTTGGTGGGGATTTCGAAGCGAGAGGAGCAGGGAAAGGGGGAAAAAAGAGCATACGTGGGGTTGATGGGACGAAAAGAGCAGCAGGGAGCAGGAAAAACGAAGCGAGAAGGGTAGAAAAACGGGTCTGGGCGGGCCAAATGAGCCAGAAAAACAGATACCTTCCTTTTGCTTCGAATCCCCAACCTGCAATTGATTTGACACAACGAAAGAGTAGCGTATAATTCATGCCATCAAAATGACAGATTATAAAAATTCACTCATATTACTGGAGGAAACGTATGGCAGCGATTGCTTCGACGGACAATTCGAATGTCCTTGAAGTTCACAACCTGAAAACACGTTTTCATACCCAAGATGGAACGATACATGCTGTGAACGGTGTCAGTTTCAAATTGAAAGAGGGCGAACTATTGGGTATCGTTGGCGAAAGTGGATGTGGAAAAAGCGTTACAGTGATGTCTCTCTTGAAGCTTATTCCCATGCCGCCTGGGGATATTGCAGATGGGAGTGCTTTTTTCCAAGATCGCGATCTAATCGCAATGGGCCCCGATGATATTCGCCAAGTACGGGGTTACAAAATTGGATTTATTTTCCAAGATCCAATGACTTCACTCAACCCAGTATTGACGATTGGTCGACAGATTATAGAGCCGCTGCGCACCCATCTGGGGATATCAAAGAAAGAGGCTGAAGAGAAAGCGGTTAAACTGCTTGAATTAATAGGGATCTCAAAAGCTGAGACTCGGCTCAATGACTATCCATACCAATTTTCAGGTGGTATGCGCCAGCGAGTGATGATCGCGATTGCGTTGTCTTGTTCGCCAAAAATCTTGATTGCAGATGAACCCACAACTGCCCTGGACGTTACCATTCAGGCACAGATTATCGATCTTGTTAAACAATTGCGTGAAGAAATTGGAATGTCTATTATATGGATTACCCATGATCTGGGGGTTGTGGCGGGAATTGCAGACAGAGTGATGGTCATGTATGCGGGGTATATCATAGAACGTGCTCCGGTAAAAACCCTTTATAGTCAACCGAAGCATCCATACACCCAGGGTTTATTAGGGTCTTTGCCTAGAATCGAAGAACGGTCTGTGGATCGTTTGACTAACATTGAGGGGCAACCACCAAATCTGTTTAGAGAACCGGCAGCCTGTCCATTTGCCCCCCGCTGTCCTTATGTATTCGATCGCTGTCTTGAAGAAAATCCCCCCATCATCCCCATCAATGATTCCCATGAGCTTGCTTGTTGGTGGGATATTGACAACGGAGCACCTCGTAATGGCCGCTGAAAAAGAAGTTCTACTGAAAGTTGAGAATCTTAAGAAGTATTTCCCAATTCTGCAGGGCGTAATTCGGCGGAAAGTAGGGGATGTGAAGGCCGTTGATGATGTGTCGTTCAACATTTATAAAGGTGAGACATTGGGACTGGTTGGAGAAAGCGGTTGCGGGAAATCTACCACCGGTCGTGTTATTCTTCAACTATATCCAGTGACCGAGGGCAAGATCGTTTTCGAAGGTCAAAACCTGACGGAACTCCGAGGCGAATCCTTGCGGAAGATGCGTCCGAGTATGCAAATGATCTTCCAGGATCCACATGCTTGCTTGAACCCGCGAATGACCGTTGGTAGTATTATCAGTGAGCCGCTGCTCGAACATAGTATGGCCAAGGGAAGAGAACGTCTCCAACGCGTGGAAGAATTATTAGAATTGGTTGGATTAGATTCAACCCATGCTAACCGCTACCCGCACGAGTTTTCTGGCGGACAGCGACAGCGTATCGGCATTGCTCGCGCCTTAGCGCTTAACCCAAAGTTCATAATTTGTGATGAGCCGATTGCGGCTCTGGATGTCTCTATCCAAGCGCAGGTAGTAAATTTGTTGGAGGACCTTCAGAAAGAGTTTGGCCTCACTTACCTATTTATCTCTCATGACTTGAGCATGATCCGGCATATAGCTCAACGAGTGGCGGTGATGTATTTAGGCCGTATCATGGAGTTGGCGGATCATAAATCTATATATGAAAACCCAAGGCATCCTTATACTCAGGCCCTGCTTTCTGCAGTACCGTCTCCCGATCCTGTACGAGAGGAAACCCGGGAGCGAGTAATACTTTCCGGAGATGTTCCCAGCCCAGCTGATCCCCCCCCGGGTTGTTCATTTCACACACGTTGCCCCATCGCTGTAGAGCAATGTAGCCAGGAGATCCCTGCCTGGCGTGAGTTGCGTGATGGCCATTGGGTTGCCTGTCACCTAGCAGAGTGATTTCTATTAAATAAGAACACAATATGGTATATTTAGATAGACATTTCCTTCCTCTAAATGCGATAATTGTGAATACCTTGTTGATAGACCATAAAGCTGAATAGTTTTAGCTTATTGGGCTATCACATGGTTCGAAAGGAGGTGCCCCATCACATATAATTTCCTATCAGCCCATGAAACAAATATCTTTACTACCTATTCGCTTTAATACGTGGAGGAACATATGAAGAAAAGAAATGTATTGCTTACTGCCCTGGTGATCTTGATTGCGTTCTCGATGGTTGCTTTCCAACCACAATCGTCACACGGGGGCGGCACACTGACCATTTTGTACTGGCAAGCCGCTTCAACCTTGA
>CAZUSV010000090.1:7738-24185 GCA_964622645.1 uncultured Anaerolineales bacterium | reverse complement strand
CCAGACTATATTCGTGGTCGCATGACCAGCATCAATCAGATTTTCTTTATGGGTGGACCACAGCTTGGTGAGGTCGAGGCCGGGTTGGTGGCACAGTTCTTGGGTGCGCCATTTGCCGTGATCACAGGAGGAATAGGTTGTGTTCTGGCGGTAGGCTGGATTGCCAGACGCTGGCCACAATTAAGGACCTATCAAGGGGATGAGAACGACTAAGGCTCACGCACGCAGCGATAGCCATGCCGGGGGTTGCCCCAACCTTTATTCTGGTAGTTGACACTGCCGTTATATCCCACAAAATAAGCCATTTCATGATTGTACTCGTCAGCAGCCCAATAATAGATCGGCGACTGGTCGGGAGCCCAAAGGGGAGTTTCCTTATCTGGCTGGCGCTCGCATGCTAATCTTCCAATATCTCCTGTCCATTCACAACCTGCATTTTGATTGTGCAGCATCAAGGAACCCACGATATCCTCCACCGTTGGCATCCGCCAGATATTTTGGGGAGTATCCATCAAGATCAGGCCATCTTCATCAAGAAAAGCACATAAGCCGGTGGATACCATCTCTTTGGAAGACATATGCACTCCCTCAGGCAACCGCTCATCATTATCAATTCCTATAGGAGAAACTCCATAGCGGGCCAGACTATTCCAAGATGGATACCCACCCCGGGGTTGTTTCCAATTCCATCCCGGACCCGAAGGTGCCCACACCAAAGTACCAGCTTTCCCTTTGATGAGCCTTGCGCTGCGATCGCCATCATCTTCACGTGCACTGAGGATGGGCAGATAATACAGCGTTGTCCCAATCATCACCAACAGTGGAGCCCCAATGCCAATCAAGTAGCGCACGTTTCGCTGCCACCAGCGTTGAGTTGATTTCCATCCAGCTTCTCGGAGTCGTCTTTGGCGATGTCCCTCAATCAGGAACAAAACCCCTACAAAAATTAGAGCACCACTCACTGGAAACGTACTCAATATCCACCTTATGCTAAGCCAGTCACGCGCCTGCGCCAATCGCCACCACCAGGCAGTAAATGCAGATGCCAGGATCATGATCAGCCAGCCCCCCATGCGCGGCCAGGTAAACACAATCAGGGAGAGTGCCAAGCAAACGCCAACTGGGATCAAATACATCAGTGGCGCGGGAAAGGGATTCCCCCAACCTTCGTAGTACATCTCTACCGTGCCCCAAAAGGTCCACAGCACACTGGCCAGGGTCAGAACACCAGTAGCGATATAGCCTGGCAATTTTGCTTTCACAGAATGAAGATCAGACATCCTTCACCAGGTTTGTAGTAGCGACTAAAGTCGCTGTAGTTTAACCGACAGGAGCAAGTACTGCACTTGCCAAGCGTCATTGCGAGGGCGATGCCCGAAGCAATCTCCTTCTAACCAGAGGGGCATCTTTGATGTGCGGATCTCTGCCAAGGGGACTGTCACGTCGCACGCCCGCTAGAGTCGCTTTGAAATCTTCATTCGAACCACTTAATTGTACTTTCACTTTTGTTCTAACCTGCGGGATGTTTTAGCGGCTAATTCTCTCTTGAAACTGAATTCCATAAACCTCCCGCAGGTTTATGTTTTTTTACGAGAAAACCATTAAAGTAAAATTTTCCCGGAAACTTACTCAACATTTCATTTCGATAAATTTTCAGAAAGTTTCCGGGAAAATATTCGGATTACTGATTTTTCGATCTCCATACGAACACCTTTATGTATAGTGTCAGGAGTTACGCAGATGGAAAGCTATTTCTCGAAGGACGCCCCCCCAACCCCCCAATTCTGGGGGGAGTTTTCTAAAGATTCCCCCCAAGGTTGGGGGGCTAGGGGGCAACTGCGTAACTCCTGAGTGTAAAGAAAGTTAATTTCAATATTCGCTTAGGCCGGTCTCTTGACCGAGCCGGCCCGGCTCGGTCAAGAGACCGGCCTAAGCTGCAAATGCTACTATAAGTTTCTTTCTTTACACTGTATTAAGTGTTTGATAGGAACTACTTTCCCAGAATTACACCAGAAAGGGGCGGCAGTGTATTCCCTTCAAATTCGCCAGTTTGATCTAAACCAATCTCGAACAGAATTCGTTTGCAGCCGGTATGATTGATGAATAGCGCATCACCATCCCCAAAATTGATCGCTACCAGGACGGTTTCACGATCGCTATCTCGGCGATAAACTAGCAAGCTATTCTCATCATTTGAAATATCAACCAGTTGCAGTGATCCCACGCGCAGGGCTTCACTATCACGGCGGAGATGCAACAGCTTCCGATAAACCTGTAGGAGCGAATTCTCGTCAATCAATTGTCCTTCAACATTGACTGATAGATAATTCTCATGGACGGGCAACCAGGGAGCGGCGCTTTCACTGCAAAAACCGGCGTTGGGGCCGTCAGCCCACTGCATGGGTGTGCGGCAGCCATCGCGGTTGACATATAGACCTAACACATCCACCAGGAACTTCGGCAGCCACTTATAACGCTGCCCGATGGGATCCTTAGCCTCCCTAGCCGGGATATCCACTTCGCTCATACCAATCTCTTCCCCATAATACGTCACCGGCACGCCGCGCACGGTGAATTGCAGCAGCGCTAATAGTTTTGCAACCCTGGGGTTCTCGCCCACCTTGGAGACGATCCGTTTCTGATCGTGATTGCCAAACACATAAACCGGCGTATCGGGTGGCGGGTAATTCTCTTCGTGATGCTGGATCACCTTGCGGAAGAAACGCGCGCTGGGTTTGGTTTCGAGCAATTCCCACAGGAATACCAGATTCAAACCTTCTTGGTCCGCGCCCAAATATCGTCTCAGGGTCTCATTGCTCCCGAAGACTTCCCCGATCAGCATTTTCTCCGGCGAATAGCCGCTTACCAAAGCCCGCAAAGATTTCGCCAACTCGAAGGTTTCCGGCTGATGCAGATGGTACACCCACTTCTGAAAGAAACTGGCTTCATCCCGGTATGGGATATAGTGAATCGAGAATGGGTTATCCCGCAACTGCTCATCTTTATAAACCGAGTGGAAGATATCCAGGCGGTAACCATCTACTCCTTTGTCCAGCCAATACTTAGCCACGCCCAACATGGTCTCTCTCACTTCAGGATTGCGATAATTGAGATCGGGCTGGAAGGGCAAGAAACTGGCGTAATAATACTGCCCAGTTCTTTCATCATAGTGCCAGCAAGAACCGCCGGGCAGCGCCTTCCAATTATTGGGCGGACGATGGCCTCTGCCAGCGCGCCAGATGTACCAATCTCTTTTGGGATTATCACGGCTGCTGCGAGATTCCTGGAACCAGGGGTGCTCGGTGGACGTGTGGTTCATCACCAAGTCAAAGAGGATGCACATGCCCCTGGCGTGAACCCCTGCAATCAGATCCTGGACATCATTGAGATCGCCATACTCTGGAGCAACATCATAGTAGTCACTGATATCGTATCCCCAATCCTCTTGCGGGCTGCTGAAGAATGGGGAGATCCAGATCGTTTCGAAGCCCAGGTCTTGGATATAGTCCAGTTTGGAGATGATCCCCCGTAGATCACCGATGCCATCAGCATTGGAATCCATAAAGGAACGCGGATAGATCTGGTAGATAGTGGTGGTTTGCCACCAGGGAAGTTTAGTGGTCATCATTACTCACCGTTTAGGATTGCGTTATTCACAGATTTTCCACCCTAAAGGGGTAGCAGCCCATCCGCGATGGGCGAGTTTATTATCAGCCAACGCGGTTGGCTGATCACGTGAGACCCTAAGGGGCTTTGTTAGGACTGTAATTGCTCCCATTCAGCGATCAGGGCGTGCATTTCGTTTTGGATCTCGACATAGTCGTCACCCAGACGCTGCACGTCAGCGGAGTCTTCAGGGGGTTTCTCTAATTGCTGGCTGATATCTGCCATTTGCAACTCTAACGCTTCCACACGCCGTTCGATCTCTTCGATGCGTCTCTGACGTCGACGCTGCTCTGCCTGTTGGCGGTTCTTGGCAGAACGCGCCTCTCGGTAAGCATCCCCATTGGTTGGGGCCAAATCAAATTCGAGGGAGTCTGGGGCATCCCCTTTTTCTTTATGGAGGCGGTACTCGCTGTAGGTTCCATGGAAAACATTCAGGCTGGTGCCATCTTTGTCGATCTCCCAAATCTGTGTCGCCAAGGCATTGATGAGGTAGCGGTCATGCGATACCAAAATCGTCGTGCCCTTGAATTCATCAAGCACAGCCTGGAGCACTTCTTGTGCGGGAATATCGAGATGATTGGTAGGCTCATCGAGCAGCAGGAAATTGGCCTTACTGAAGGCCAGCTTGGCCAACGCCAAACGGCCGCGTTCACCGCCAGAGAGCATGGCCACCTTCTTGAAGACGTCATCGCGTGTGAAGAGATAACGCGCCAAATAGCTGCGAATTTCTGCCACGAACATATTTGGCGCAACAGACTCTATCTCCTGCACAAGGGAGTTTTCAGGATTGAGATCTTCATGTGCCTGGGCAAAGTAGCCAATATCCAGGCTGGCGCCCTGATCGACCTCACCGTTGAGCGGCGGGATTTGAGCCAGGATAATCTTGAGAAAAGTGGTTTTCCCAGCCCCATTAGGGCCGATCAGCGCAGCGCACTCCTGGCGACGCAAGATAATATCTGGTGCTGAGAAGAGATGATTTCCAGGATAGCCGACTACCAAATCATAGGTTCGCAGAACCAATTCTCCGCTGCGCTGGCGTGCACGCAGGTCGAGTTTTAGTTGCTCAGGTCGGCGCAGGGGATTACGCAAGGCCTTGATCGAAGCGTGCGCCTGGTCAACACTCATGATACTTTTGGTGGTGACCACATTTTCAGAGATCTCGCTCCAGGTTTTGCCATGCATAGCATCCAGGCCGATCTGCTCGATAGCTTGAAGCTGGCGGCTGAGACGCTTCAGGCGCCCTTTGGCACTGGAAACATTCTGCCCGGCGATATTGCGCTTGATATAGTCGAGCTCCTTTTCTAACCGTAATCTCTCCGCTTCGAAGGTCTTCGATCGACGTTCCCAGCGATCCTGGCGCTGCTGCAGATAGTGGGTGTAGTTACCGCGGTAAGTTTCAAACCCAGCCGGGCTCATCTCCCAGATGTGATTGCAGACTTTATCCAAGAAATAACGATCGTGAGAGACGATCAGCGCGGCACCATCCCAATCCTTGAGGTAACTCTCCAGCCATTCCACGGCCTGGATATCGAGGTGATTGGTAGGCTCGTCGAGCACCAGGAGTGTAGGTGCTTCGAGCAGCAAGCGCGCCAATAATGCGCGTGTGCGCTGCCCCCCCGAGAGATGCTCAAGAGGCATTTGGAATTCTTCATCAGCGAATCCCAATCCAGTCAAAACCTGCCGGATGCGGGTATCGTAGAGATAACCACCGGCGAGATCGAATTTTTCCTGTAATGCGCCATAGCGCTCGAGAATATCATGTTGGTCGGAGTCCCCCATCAACGCTTCCAGACGCGCCAGTTCAGCCTCCTGGGATTGTAAGGCAGCGAAGGGCAGCAGGCATTCCTCCCAGAGTGTGCGATCAGACTCCAGCACAGACTCTTGAGGCAGATAGCCCATGGTCAAGCCCCGCGCCCGGTGAACTTCTCCCGATGAAGGTGGCTCGCGATCAGCGATGATGCGCAACAGCGTAGTTTTGCCAATACCGTTCGGCCCCACCAGGGCGACGCGCGCCCCATGCGGAATGCTCAACGTCAGACCGGTGAAGATATCAACGGGGTCGAAGGATTTGGCAAGGTTGTAGGTGGTGACAAGAGACATGGTTATAAAAATGCATCCACGAAGAACACGAAGATCACGAATTTACTTTCGAAAATTCTCTTGAACCGGTTTGGCTCGCCAAGGGCGGGCCGACCAGCCTAAACAATAATCAGGTAGATAATTGGTGCTCCTTAGTGAACTTCGTGGATTGCTCTGTAATTAAATGAAAATGCAGTTGGGGAACTTCCTGATATGCCCCAGCGTTAAGTATAAGACGGTAACCAGATTCCACTGGTTCAAACTCATTGACTAAACTCTGCGCAGTTTTCATGACTTCAAGCAATAGTTCATTATCCTTGGTAATCAATGCATCGATCCCGGCGATTGGCTTCTTGGGTACCAACAGTATATGAACGGGATAACTGGGCCAAGGATGATGGAAAACTAATAACTCTTTGCTCTCAAATTCCCTTTTTACAGGCAAAAGGAAACTCAAATGGGTAAAGAACCAGGGCACCAAATACGTACCGATTTTCGAGCGGGCAATCCGTAATAAGATCATGACGAAGGTCATGGGATTTCTGGCATGATGATTGCATCTTTTGATGGCATCACTCTACAGAGCGATCTGGCGGACCAATTTTACCCTATTGCAAGAGTGTAAGACGTAGCCCTCTAGGAATCGCAGTAGTAGCTACCATATTTTGGGGTATGGGGCGTGCTTCGCACGCCCCATACCCCAAAATATGGACATTACCACGGGAATCCTAGAGACGCGAGAACGCGAGAACCCCTACTCCTGCAAAGATGCGCCTCATGATATAATCGCACGGCTAAACACTTAAAAGAATAGCTGGTAAACAGCATAACAATATCATCTATGACCGATCAAATTCAACCCCAAAAACGGAACCAAGTGTTCACAATAGTGATTTGGGCTATCCTGGCAGTAGTGGGAATAAGCATCGCCTGGATCACTTACAATCAGGTGAGCAATTTTGTAACATCCTGGAGCCTTACATCTTTGCCAGGTGTGGCTATCATCGAACCAACCCCGGCTTTTGTAGAAGAGCAATCAGGCGAAACCGAAATTGCCGCGGGAGAATCCCAACCATCTATCTCTACAGGGCAAACTGGCCCGCAAGCGGAGTACTGGGATGGCGCCAGCCGGGTAAATGTGCTCATCATTGGACTAGATTACAACGAATGGCGCGGCGATACTGGCCCCCCCCTTTCAGACACGATGATCGTTTTGACCATCGATCCACTCACGAAAACCGCCGGAATGCTATCTGTACCACGCGACCTGTGGGTTAGCATCCCTGGTTTCGAGCATGGCAAGATCAACACCGCCTATCAACTCGGTGAAGCTTACAAGCTTCCTGATGGAGGGCCTGGGCTGGCTCTGGCAACCGTGGAGCGTTTCCTCGGCATTCCAATCCAATATTATGCCCAGGTCGATTTTGAAGCTTTCGTATATTTCGTGGATCAACTTGAAGGTGTCAAGATCGACGTCCCCAATGATATCTACATCGATATTTATGGCGATAACCAACCCAAAAAACATATCCGACCGGGTGTACAAACCCTGAATGGGGAATATGCTCTGGCGTATGCACGTGCCCGCAATTCTCAAGGTGGAGATTTCGACCGCTCAGCCCGCCAACAACAGATCATTATGGGCATTCGCCAGCGCATCCTGGAGTTCGATGAACTGTCCAGTCTCATTCAGAAAGCCCCCGACATTTATCAAAACATCTCCAGTAGTATCAACACCAACTTGACCTTAGATCAGGTTATCAAACTGGCCTGGTTGGCGATGGATGTAGAGCTTGCAGATATCAAGAGTGGCATCATTGCTCCCCCAAGTCAAGTTACCCTAGGGAAATCCCCAGACGGCTTAGAGATCCTCAAGCCCATCCCCGATCAAATTCGAATCTTGCGTGATGCGATCTTTGCCCCTGCGCAAGCATCAGGCCCCTTAGCATATGAAGGAAAGGGAGCGTTTGATCTATTTATCGAGGAAGGAGCCAGCCTAAAATTGTTGAATGGCTCCACTTTGCCAGGTCTGTCCGGTCGTACTGGTGAGTATCTACAGAGTATGGGAGCCAATGTGGTAGCCGTCGGAGATGCCGACGGATCTGGCTATTCCGGCACCAGCATTTACGACTATACTGGTAATCCTTATACACTGATCTACTTATCAGAGCTTTTTGGCATCAATCAATTCAACATCCATGGTAACTACGATAATCCCAGCGATGTCGATGTTACCATTATCTTGGGTGCCAATTGGGCTAATAACAACCCTATGCCATGAAATGAGTTTCCTTGGGAACAAGATCGTCTCGTTTCCAAGGATCTCCCCTCACCATGCGCAACGCCCCCGCGCCTTCACAAAATAATCTTCCCTTCCCCAAACACTGGCTGTTTTGGCTCTTGGCCGGTGCTCTGCTGATTGCATTAGGCTTGACGATTTACCTGATCTATTCCACAGTACAAGATACTTTCTATATCCCAACCTCGGAAGAAATTATGGTTTACTCCGCCGAGGAGGAGCAAGGTTTTCAAATCGATCAGAGTGTCTTCGAAGAGCTGAGTACGCCCCTACAACGCAGGAATGGTCCAGCGGCACACCCCTGGGATGGCAAAAGCCAGATCAACGTATTAGTCTTGGGTGTGGATGATCGCCTCTACGAATCAGCGGGGGGACCTTCCCGCACCGATACAATCATCGTGGCTACCATGAACCCAGAAAAAAATACCGCGGGGATGCTTTCATTGCCACGCGATCTCTGGGTAGAAGTACCCGGGTTTGGGGAAAACAAAATCAACCAGGCCTATTTCTATGGCGAGTCGAGTGCCCTGCGTGGAGGGGGCGCTGGCCTGGCCATGGAAACCGTCGAAGATTTCCTCGATGTGCAGATCCCCTATTATGTGCAGATAAATTTTCAAACCTTCATCCAACTCATCGATGAAATCGGTGGGGTTAAAGTAGATGTGCCCGACAACATTATGGTCGATCTCAGGCAAGGCAACGTCAAAACGTTAGAACCCGGTGTGCAAACCCTGCCAGGGGATATCGCTTTGGCATATGTCAGGGCGCGCAATACCTCGGGTGGCGATTTCGACCGCGCCGAGCGGCAGCAACAAGTTTTGTTGGGCATTTTCGAGCGCCTGACCGACTTCGATCTCCTGCCATCGCTGATCAATAAAGCACCCAGCCTGTATCGGAATATTTCTGGAGGAGTCAACACAAATCTAACCCTGGCGCAAATTGCCAAACTAGCCCAATTGGCGTACGGTATCCCGAAAGAAAATATCCAAAATCTGACCATTGGACATACCCATGTCGTGGAAGGTTTTTCCTATAATGGCATGTATATCCTTTCTCCCATTCCAGAAGAGATCGAAGCACTCAAATCTGATCTCTTCGAAGCGGTTCCAGAAGTCACCAACCCCACACCCCGTCCTACATCGACTCCCATTACGACGCAGCCCCCATCAACGGACACTTCGGAGCCCTCTATCGTCGAAGATATTTTGTCTACTGACGAACCACATGCCACCTCCCCGCCCCCGCAAGAGGGACCCAGCGTCGCTGTGCACAATGGCACCCGCATCAACGGCCTGGCTGGCGAAACGGCTGAATATCTCAAAGTGATGGGGATTCGCGTGACCGAGACAGGCAACGCTGACGATCTCTACGAAATCACCACCATCGTGGATTACACCGGCAACGCCGATCTTATCACCAAGCTGACGCAGATATTGGCCCTCCCTGAAATAAAAATCTACAACCGCTTCGATCCAGATACCCCGGTAGATCTGCTGCTGACCTTGGGGAATGACTGGGCATACAATAATCCCTTACCTTGAGATCTTCCGAAAAAAGGGTGTGCGCTGGGGCTTCGCCCCCAGCGCACACCCTTTTTTCGGATATCTGTTCCCAGGCTGAGCAACTACAGAGAATATTATGCACTTTTAGGGGTTATACTTACACTTATGGAATCCCTCTCCGGCTCCGTTGAACGCATTACCTATTACAACCCAGAAAACGGATACAGCGTCGTCCGCCTGCGACCCTCGAGAAGGAGCAATCTGGCAACGAACCGTGAGGGACTGGTAACAATCGTAGGGGTTCTCCCTGAAATCTCTCCTGGCGAGCACCTGAAACTCAGTGGTCGCTGGACAAAACACCCCAAACACGGAAACCAATTCAGTGTCGAAACATGTGAACAGACTGTACCCGCCACGATCGCAGGCATTCGGCGTTATCTTGGTTCGGGACTGATCAAGGGGATCGGTTCTCGCCTGGCTGATCGTATCGTGGATCACTTTGGGGACAGCACCCTCGAAATCATCGAGCACCAACCCCAAAGTCTGCTCGAAGTGCCAGACATCGGGCCCAAGCGAACCCGTCAAATCGCCTCAGCCTGGCAGGAGCAGAAACAAGTCAAGGAGATCATGCTCTTCCTGCACAGCCATGGAGTCAGCACAAACCTGGCCATCAAGATCTACAAGACCTATGGCGATGCCGCCCTGGAAACCGTGCAGGACAATCCCTACCAATTGGCCCGGGACATCTACGGTGTGGGTTTCAAAACCGCCGACCGCATTGCCCAGGATTTGGGTTTGCCACCCGATCACCCTTCACGCATCGAGGCTGGGTTGATTTTCGCCCTCAATGAAATGAGCAACGATGGGCATGTATACGCACCTCAGGCGACTTTGATTGAGCGTGCCATCCAACTGCTCGAAACGGATGCAGACCTGATTCCCCCAGCCTTGGAGAGATTAGCTCAAGAGGATCGCATCCGGCCCGATATGATCCCCATTGAAGAGAGCCGGATGAGCGAACCTACCTCGCGCGGGGTTGCCGAAACCCAGGCAGATTACCACGTTCGTGCCCCAGCCATCTATCTGACCCCTTTCTACATCAGCGAGGTTGGTGTTGCTGAACGGCTGCGAATTATCGCAGATACGACACCCCAGGAAAGCCGTTACAAGCATCTTCCCATCCCCAACCCAGACCTATCCACAGAACAACAGCAGGCTATCAACAACGCCTTGATGCATCCCCTCAGCGTGCTTACAGGGGGCCCAGGCACAGGCAAGACCACTTGCCTGAAATCTCTGATTTTCTATCTTGAATCATTATCGATCCCCTACGCCCTGGCTTCCCCCACAGGCCGCGCCGCTAAACGTCTCTCCGAAGCATGCGACCGTCCGGCCAGCACAATCCACCGCATGTTGGGCTTCTCCCCCGCCGAAGGTTTCAAATACCACAACCAGAACCCCCTGCCGGTCGAATTCCTGGTCCTGGATGAAACCTCGATGCTAGATTTAATCCTGGCTAACAACTTACTCAAGGCTTTGCGGCCAGGGACACATCTACTGCTGGTGGGGGATGTAGATCAACTCCCCTCCGTCGGCGCTGGAGATGTATTACGCGATGTGATTGACAGCGGCGCCGCTCCGCTGACACGTTTGAACACCATCTTCCGCCAAGCCGCGGGATCGCATATCATCACCAACGCCCATCGCATCAACCGCGGCGAGATGCCCTTATTTCCTCAATCTGATGAAGATAACAACATAGGAGATTTCTTCCTCTTCCCAGCAGAGGATGCTCAGGCTGCTGCTGATTGGATCGAAGATGTGGTTTGCAATCGCATTCCCCAGAAATTCGGCTTCGATTCAGTAGACCAAATCCAGGTGCTGGCGCCCATGTATCGCGGTCCTGCCGGGGTTATCGCGCTCAACCAAAGGTTGCAAGAGAATCTCAACCCACCCTCGCCTAAAAAACCTGAAAAATTGCTCTTCGGGCAGATCTTCCGCCCAGGAGATAAGGTCATGCAAACCCAAAATGATTACGATAAAGGTGTCTACAATGGGGATATCGGCTCTGTGCAGGCTCTTGATATGGTCGAACACACACTTAGCATTGATTTTGATGGCCGCCTGGTGAGCTACGACTGGAGTGAGGCCGATCAACTCAACCTGGCATATGCTGTCTCTGTGCACAAGGCCCAGGGATCGGAATTCCCTGTGGTGGTCGTGCCTGTAGTGACCCAGCACTACGTCATGCTGCAGCGCAATTTGCTCTATACCGCTATCACCAGGGCACAACAATTATGCGTGCTGGTGGGCAACCGCCGGGCCATCGGTATTGCCGTTCATAACAACACAGTCGCCACACGCTTCACTGCCCTGGATTGGCGCCTGAGAAAGGCATGATGGAACCTAAGATTACTCCGATCACAATCCGGACAGCACAAGATAATGACCTGCACGCGCTGGCTGACTTATGTGTGCAACTTGGCTATCCAGCTTCTGAGAATATCATCGCTCAACGCTTGCGTGATTTGATGGATCAGCCTGAACACAGACTGCTCGTTGCCCTAAACCAACAGGCTGAAGTAATCGCTTGGATCCATGGTCTCGTACGCAAGCTTCTCATCGCCGATGCACATATCGAACTCGGAGGCCTGGTTGTCGATAAAGCGTATCGTGGACACGGTATTGGAGAGAAATTGCTCGTGGCCATCGAGGGATGGGCGCGCGAGATAGGGATCCAAACGATTTTCGTACGCTCGAATATCATCCGGTTGGATGCCCACCGCTTCTACGAACGGCTGGGATATCAGATGATCAAGACATCTAAAACCTTTCAGAAGAATTTAGCACCAAAGTAATACCAATTTTATTTGACTCTACGCTCAAATCTGTGTAAACTCTTATCATGAACTAGCATATGGGACAGAGAAATCGTAAGGAGAATAATTATGGCAACCCAATCTTTTGAGCTGGTTATGACCTCTGGCCCCACACCAGAGAAGAGATTCACTCTTTCCAAACAAGAAGTCATTATCGGTCGCGATGCCAACGCCGATATTGTGATCAACATCGCTGAGGTATCTCGCCGACATACCCGTATGCGCTTAGAACCCAGTGGATATGTGATCGAAGACCTGGGTTCCACCAATGGGACCTTTGTCAACGGTCAGCGACTGACCGGGCCGCACATTCTACGCCAAGGAGAGAAAATCCAACTTGGCGAAGCAGTCACGCTGGTGTATCAGGTGGCGGCATTTGATATGGATGCAACTGTTGTGACACCTTCGAGCGGTGTCGCCACGGTAGCAGGGGCTCAACCGGTAGCAGCTCCACCCGCAGCAGCTCCCCGGCCAAGAGCAGTGCAACCTCCTCCCGCCCAACCTGCATATTCGGGCCAGGTTCCTCAAGGTCCTCCGGCCAGAGTGGCGCCACAAGTGGAAGAGAGGGAGGGTCGCCCCTGGTTGTGGGCTGGCTTAGGTTGTATCGGGGTTATGATCTGCCTGGTAATTGTCGGAGCAGTAGCTTTTGATGCCCTTGATTTATACTGCACCCCGCCGTTCAATTCCTTATTCAGTTTCTTGTACACCTGCCCCTAGTTGAATTCCAACTTTCGAAAAAAGGAGCGCCTGGCACAAATCGCCAGGCGCTCCTTTTTTCAGGATCTACTGCCCGAATTCAATCTGCCATTGCCCCTCTACCCAGTCGAGTTGAATTGAAATTAATTCTGGCCCAGACTCATTCACCAGAACCAACACATTTTCGCCTTGATCTTGAACTTGCTGCAAGATGTAACCCTGCTCGATGATTAACCTCGTGATCTGGTAGTACGATGCTGCTATGGGGTGGGCGCTAAAAGGCTCGGCAGCACCCTCTTCCATTGCACCCAATACCCAATCGACCGCTCGAAGGGTCCACTCAGCTTCTCTGTAGCGGCCAGTTTGCAAATATCCATCAGCCGAAAGCAGCAAGGCTTCCAAAGTTATATGCTCTGGGCTTGAAGGATGACGGAGTAAGTCAGCTACGATATCATATTGGCGCATAGCCGGCCCATCAGGCAGCCAGGCGGTGAGGAAATAGGCCGAAGTATCCATGGCGTTTTGGTACTGCCGGGCTGTGTTATAGAATAAAACTGTCAGGCGGACATCATCACGGTACTCCTTGGGGACTTCGATTGCGTCTAAGGCCTCCTTGAATTGAGTCTCCAACTCAGCAAGACTTATGTCAAAGTGAATCTGCAGCGCATCCTCGATGGCCGTGGAGTGTTTGCCGCCATGCGGATGATGGATATCGCGATAGAAGGAAGAAAAAGCCTGCCATCCCCAGGTTTCGACCATGAACTCTACCAGGGCACCAGCTTGCAAGTATCCAATCTCGTGTTGAGATTTGTAGAAATCGTCTGCTAGCATCTCAAGGGGAAGATACCAATCTGAGCTAGATTGCGGGTCGATCAAATCTAACAGAGCTGCGGCGCGCGGCATCAACGGCTCGGATTTGAAATGCCCTCCCGTCAGATAGACCGCCAAACCTTCCGCCAAGATCGCAGGGCGCAACTCGCCTCCCAGGCGGGCATCCAGGATATGCACCATTTCATGATGGAGTACCAGGTCGAAATCGCTGCCAGTGTAATTGCGATCCAGATAGGAAATATAGATCTCCTCAGCGGCGAAGCCGCCGTGGCCAATAACGCGTGACATCAAGGTAATTTCGATGGGCTCTGTGAAATCAATACCAAATTGCTCGACGACATCCTGCGCTTGTTCATCGGCACTTTCAAGCAAAGATTGGATATCCCGCTCAGCCGCAGTATCCGTAAGGTAGTACAAGAGACAGCAATCACTTTCTTCAACAGCCCATCTTGCCTCGGATTCAGGATACCCCAGCAGTTCGCGCGGTAGGAGCACGATCGTTTCAGTCCAGGTGACATCGCCAGGGAGTATGGAAATGTTCAAATCATGCGCGCCAGCCTCGACCCCCGCGGTGTCCCACACCCACTCCAAGGTGGCCTGCTGGCGACCTCCAATCCCAAAAGGAGCAAAGCCAGATTCCCCAAGTAATTCCCCACCAGCCACCGAAACTTGAACTGAGAAATCCCCTCCAAGATCAGTATCCAGCGGTGCAATCACTTCCATGCTGATATGATCGCCAACATAGAGAACCCCATCCGGGTGAAAACGAACCTCGATGTCAGCCGGATCAGGAAGTTCCTCTGGGGACAAGGTTCGGGTTGGCAGCGTTGTGGGAGTAGATATTTGAGTTGCCGTGGCAGTCGCTGTGGGCGGGGGGGATGTGAGTGTGGGTGTAGGTGTGGGCGCAACGGGCACCAAAACCTGGCATGCCAGCGAAACTAATAACAATAAAATGAGAGGCAAGAGGGTTCGACGCATGGGGCAATTATACCTTTGCCGACAAGTAGCCCCCTGGTACAATCGCCAAGCACTTTGTATTCTCACCAAACGTTCATTTTCATAGATTCAATGGCATCCGAAACAATAACTCTGGAAAAATATACATACGGCGGAGACTCCTTGGGTAGGCTGGCTGATGGTCGCGCTGTTTTTGTGCCTTTCGCCCTGCCAGGTGAAAGGGTACGCATTCGCCTCGTGGAAGAGAAGAAACGCTTTGCTCGCGCCGAAGTGATAGAGGTACTAGAGGCATCCCCCCAACGGATCGAACCCAGATGCCCTCATTTCTTCAGGCCCCAAATCAATTCCGAAAATGGGTCTACTAGGGAAGTATGTGGCGGCTGCCATTACCAGCACTACCCCTATGAAGAGCAATTGGCCGTCAAAGCCGAAATCCTGCACGACCAATTAGAACGCATTGGTAAACATGAGAACCCTCCTGTGCATCCAAGTGTGCCTTCCCCTCAGCCCTGGAATTATCGCAATCATGTTCAGTTTCACGTCACTCCCGCTGGCCGCTTGGGGTTTCAAGCGCCGCGCGCCGAGGCGATAATCCCCATTCAGGAGTGTCATCTCCCTGAGGCTGCCATCAACCAGCTCTGGCCACAACTCGACATTGAGTCCATTCCCGGCCTTGACCGCGTTGGTGTCCGCCTGGGCGTCAATGATGATCTGATGGTCATTCTACAAAGCAGCGACCCGCAGCCGGTCAGCCTGGATGTCGATATGCCCCTCTCGGTAATGCACTTGGGCCCGGGAGGCTCCCTAGTGATGGCTGGAGACGATCACCTTGTCATCGCGGTGCGAGAGCGCCTTTTCCGCGTTTCAGGGGCATCCTTCTTCCAGGTAAATACCCTCATGGTAGAGAAGATGGTCACGCACATACTCGAAAACCTGACCCTCACAGAAGCCACCACCCTGATCGATGCTTACTGCGGCGTGGGATTGTTCAGCGCATTTTTGGCACCGCATGTCGGTCGCTTGATCGGCATCGAAGCATCTCCTAGCGCTAGCGAAGATTTCAGCATCAACCTGGATGAATTCGAGCATGTGGAGATCTACGAGGCCCCGGTGGAGGATGTGCTCCCAGCGTTAGAACCGCACCCTTCGAATTCGCTCAAGGCGAGCCCTGATGTGATCCTGGTTGATCCTCCTCGCTCAGGGCTGGCGCGTGCTGCCCTGGACGGGATCCTGTCTTTAGCGCCCCAAACTCTGGTCTACATTTCTTGCGATCCCGCTACCCTGGCACGAGATGCCCAGCGCCTGACCAACGGGGGATACATCTTGCAGCAGATCACACCTTTCGATCTCTTCCCACAAACCTACCACATCGAGAGCATCAGCTTTTGGGAGAGGACATGATCCCGGCGATAAGGTAAAGCTAAACGTAACCACAGTACAGATTTAGCCGAAAAAAGGGTGTGCGCAGGGGCTTCGCCCCAGCGCCCACCCATTTTTAGGTTGAATACCATCACATTTTTATATTAAAATTTTCCCCA
>CAZUSV010000090.1:0-7728 GCA_964622645.1 uncultured Anaerolineales bacterium | reverse complement strand
AAACCGCAACACCAACCCACCCAAAATTTTCCCCCTAAAACGGGGTGGCGAGGGTGACGCCCCCCCTGCGCACACCCTTTTTTCGGTGGATTCCCTTCACTTTTTTATCTTAAAATTTTCCCCAAACCCTTGCAGAACATCCGTTCTTATGTTATTATTTAGAACATAAGTTCTAATGACCTTGAGGGTTTTTGCCCAATTTTTCTTCTCATCGTATTGGCTTCAACATACGAAAAACACATCAATCTCATGACGGTCGCAATAAACCCTCAGGTCTTAATTCAGGAGGTTCGTCATGGATGTAGGTATGCTTTGGTTCGATAACGATAAGTCCGCCGATCTGAATGCCAAGGTCAAGCGGGCGGCCAGTTACTATCAAAAGAAATACGGCCAATCCCCCAACCTGTGTTTCGTACATCCGTCGATGTTATCTACAAATGGTAAGAAGCCAGCAGGCAAGTCAAAAGCGAAAAACGGCAAACCCCCTAAAACAGCCGGGGTCGAGTTGCGCACATCTAAATCGTTATTACCAAATCACTTCTGGTTAGGGATCAATCACCAATAGGCCAGCCCAGCCGGTGATATTTCCACTTCTCCTTAGTAAGGCCCCAAGGTTTCCTCCTCACTCCATCTGGAGTTTCTAGAACGCACCTTGGGGTCTTACGCTTTATACTATAGCCAAGCTGAGTAGCTCGACAGTGTCAACTTCAGGGTAGTAGCCCAACCCCTTCAACCACCTCCAGTGTCAGGACAGGCGCGTTGGGCGCAAGCCAGTTCCCAATCTCCACCCAGCCAACTCGGTTGGCTGGCCATCCCTTTGATGATTGTCAAGTAGTAAGCGCAGTGACTAATGTATCCAGGGCAACATCTCCCTCGATTTTTCCAGTCTTGATCGCTTCATCTATATCCAATAAACGGCGGAAGATTTCTTCCAGAGATTCAATCGAAAAGTTGCGCGTTTGGGGAATGAGTTTACGCACTACAAAAGGGTAGGTCTTCAGCACACGGGCGATCTCATCTTCCCGACAACCCAAATCCAATAATTCACGGGTCAATAGTAACAGACGAAATTGGCGCACAATCATCCCAAAAAGACGCAGGGGGTCATCACCTTCCAATAGCTGGTGCAACATGCGCAATGCTATTTTTCCATCCCCCTCACCCAGGGCATCGACCATGGCGAAGACATCCCCACCGCCAACGTAAGCTACCAGATGTTCCACATCATCAGGTTCAACCGCCCGGCTGTAGTTGACATAGGCCAACAGCTTATCGATCTCCTGCACAGCGATACGAGGGTCTTCGTCTACCAGATTAGCCAAAAGAGCCGCAGCTTCAGATGTGATCTCCCCATCCGCTTTCTTGGCTTGGTTCTGGATCCAACGTACCATCTCAGGACCTCGGGCTAGAAAGAGTTCCTTCTCGTATACTCGGCCTTTATGTTCTCGAGCCCATTTTTGTAGCCAGTGTTGTTTGCCACTGCGTCTCTCGCGGTGAGGGATCAAGGGCCTACTGATAACCAGCACCAAGGCAGTGGTAGGGGGAACTTTTGCTAATAACCCCTTAAACTGCTCGCGCACCTTGGAGCTCTGCATACCACTCAGCGGATCATGCAGCACAACCAGGCGACGCTCAGCCAGGAAGGGCATCGATTGCACCACAGCGGCAATCTCCTCAAGCGGTAAGGATCCCTTCTCGAAATGGGTGATATTCAACCCCGCAGTCGAAGGGTCACCCAATTTTGCTTCCATATTGGAGACGAATTGGGCAATGGCGTATTCATCGTCGCCGTGCAAAATGTAGATGACCGGTTTTTCAGCCATGATCACCCCCGGGTGACAACTCGATGGGCCTTCACCCGTCCTCGTTGAGTGAGGGTAATCTCGACGATTTCCAACTCCCCAGGATCTCCGGAAGTGGTAATGTGTTTTTGAAGAAACATTCCAAAAGGTTGCGCGAAGATCAAAGCCAGGGTCGCCAGGGTGGCTACCAGAGGTAACCTCTCCAATTTATCGCGTTTGCGGGCGCCAACTCCCCACATCCCCAGCACGCCAGCCAGACCGGCCATAGTGCCTGCGGTAGCGAAATTGGTTCCGCACCCAGGATGGACTGCCAAATGGCCTTCACCATTCCGCAAGCGCTGCAAGGCCTGGTGGACAGCTTCCTGGACTTCCTGGGTAGGGATGTCTCCTACCAGCCAAAAGCCAGTCGGGTTGGAATGGCCACCCATGCTGCGCCTGGAATCCCTCTCTGCCAGGACATGCAAGGTCGCATGCTCTAGACCGTGATTGCGGCGAATCCGAGAGATAACAGGCTTATTCAGGAAAGAATTGATTAGGGATGATTCAAATACAGTCATTGAGGACTCCAAGGGTGCAATATCTGCCCAATGGTATCACACTAGTGAAAAAAGGGCTGTGAGGGGCCTCACGCCTGCCCTAGGCAATCGCAAATGGATATTCTTTCTGAAACAATTCTTCTGGGTCAGAAGCCCAACCGCGTTGGGCAGGCCTGGCATGATGTCTATTACCCGAATCGGCCGCCAACGCGGTTGGCTCGCTACCCGTATAGTTGTTTGGGGTCTTCTCTCCGTAGTTGCCCATTCTAAATGCGATTGCCCTGCCCAACTGCTAAAGCGGGTCTAAGGGAGCTGCCCAGGAGATCTTTAGAGAGCCGCCACATCTTTTCTCGATAATCACGCTGAAAACGGTATAATTATCCAGATCTTGGAGGAATCCAAATATGCATAAATTGATCATTCTCATCGGTCCAGTAGCAGACACCCTAGCGTTTAGCGAGGGCTGGCCGGAATTTCTCCACCATGCCGAGGAGATGCCTGGTCTCTTGCGTGAGGCAACCATTCGTGTGCAGGCCAGTCTGTATGGCGATCAGGATATTCGCATGATCCATGAATTATTCTTCGAAACCCAGGACGATCTTGAAAAGGCGCTGGCTGCTCCCCCAGGAAGGCTGGCGGGCTCTCATCTGCAAAGAATTACCGGCGGAGAAGTGACGCTACTGACAGCCGAACACAAGGAAGATGATATCGAAAACCTTCGCAAATACAGGCAGGCAAAATCTGATGTTGAAACCCAGTGACCTACAAGACTTCATGGAGCAAAACAAAATCGATGGAGAGATTGTTTTCCTCGATGAGCCAACACCGACAGTAGAGGTGGCCGCCAAAGTCGTCGGCACGCACCCTGATCAAATTGTCAAATCGGTGCTCTTTACTGTCCGCGATGACAGAGTGATCGCCATGGCCTGTGGGACTCAGCTGATCGAACGCCGGGCCATTGCTGCGCTCTATGGTGTGGGCCGCAAACAGGTCAAGCTGGCCAATGCCGAGATCGTCTTAGAAACCACCGGCTACCCCGTGGGCACTGTACCGCCCTTCGGACACCCACAACCCATCCGCACATTGATGGACCCGCGCGTGCTCGAACACGATCAATGCTATGCCGGGGGCGGTGCGCATAACGCCCTGACGCGCCTCAACCCTCAGGATATCTTGAAAATCACCCAGGCAGAGATCGTCGACTTGCATAGCAGGCCTTCATAAATAAACTTGACTATGTCACAGATGCGAGAACTTCCGAAAATAGGGGGTGGCAGGGGTGCTCAGCACCCCTGCCACCCCCTATTTTCGGGCTTCTCATCTGTCACGTGACGTTTTTAAGGTAAATCTAGCGATGAAAAATTACTTGTACTCGAATTGGATATCATAGTGAATCCAGGTATGCTAGAAGATATTTCATGCATTCCTGGTTTCCTTATCGATCTAGAACCCTATGAAATCAAAAACAACTCGTCCGTTTTTACGGATATTATTATCAGTATTCTTTGTACTGGCGATCGTGTTTGGTTACTTCGCTTACAGATGGTATCAACGCAGTGGAGAACGTACCACGCGCTTTTTTAGCTGGATAAGAGACCCAGAAGGGCATTCCGATTGGGCCGTCAGCGCTGGCGAGCGCTGTGGAGAGGCACCCTTCCAGATGCCCACCTCGGGATACGTCGGCTTCCTTTGGGATGACTCCTTTCGTCCAGGACACCGCCACCAAGGAGTTGACATATTTGGGGGCTATGAGTCAGGTGTCACTCCGGTCTATGTAGCCTACGATGGCTATCTGACTCGCCTACCAGAATGGAAATCCTCGTTGATCATCCGCGTGCCCAGCGATCCCCTGAATCCCGCGCGCCAAATCTGGACCTACTATACTCATCTGGCTGACCAGGATGGTACCTCATTTATCGATCCTGCCTTTCCACCCGGCACAACTGAAGTATTCGTTGAAGCGGGAACACTGCTCGGCTACCAGGGGGACTACTCCGGGGATCCCAACAACCCCACTGGCGTGCACCTGCACTTTTCGATTGTGCTGGACGATGGGCAGGGTCGCTTTCGCAACGAACTGAAAATCCAGAACACGCTGGATCCATCTCCCTATTTGGGATTGGTGGTAAATGCAAATGAGAATACGGGGGAAGTGCCAGTGTGCCCTGACTGATGGTCGCTATAGGCTGTTCAGCACCCGGGTTAGGGGCAATTTCACCACCCAAGGATGAGATTCGTTCTGACCGATTTCTACAAAAGCTTCTTTCGAACTACTCAGCCATACGGAGAGTCACCCGAAAAAAGGGTGTGCGTAGGGGGCTGCGCCCCCTACGCACACCCTTTTTTCGGGATAATCCGTTCCATGGCTGATTAATTACCTTCTTTCCACGAACTCATTTGTGATCCCCCACATTTAAGAGTGCAATCATTTTGGGATGCAAGACTGGGTTTGCAGCCACGACTGAATAGGGCTTGCGGAAATAATCCACATCGCCCTGGAGATCTGTCACAATGCCACCGGCTTCCTGCACGATCAACGCGCCCGCGGCCATATCATAATGATTCAAGCGCAATTCCCAATAACCGTCGAAACGGCCTGCGGCCACATAACACAAATCGATGGCTGCCGACCCAAACCGGCGCACGCCTTGTGTTCTCAACATGAAGTTCTTGAAGTGATCCAGGTTATTGTCTGGATTGGTCCAGGTATCGTAGAAGAAGCCGGTCACCAGGAGACTAGATTCAAGTTCGGGGGTAGAGGACACGCCTAAAGGTCGTCCGTCCAGCCAGGCTCCTCGGCCGCGTTGTGCATGAAAGCACTCATCCCGCATGGGATCATAAACCACACCCAAAACCAGCTCATTCTCCTGCGCATATGCGATAGATACCGAGAAAATGGGAATGCCATGGGCATAGTTGACTGTGCCATCCAGAGGATCGATATACCAGACATCGCCATCATCGCCTTCCAGGCTGCCACTCTCCTCAGTCTCTACCCGGTGACCTGGAAATCGTCGTCCAAGCTCATCCAGCAAGAAAGCCTCCGAGCGGCGATCCATCTCCGTGACCAGGTCAATTTGACCTTTCGTCTCTACCAGGAATTGCCCGCCAAAGCCATCCCTAAGGATTTCACCAGCGCCGCGAGCCATGTCGATCAGATTAGAAATTTCAGGTTGCATAGTTGTTCTCATAAAAAACCTCCCGTAATCCTCAACTGGAACGGGAGGTCACCTCTTCTCTGTAGGGGCTAACTCAGCAACTTATAGACCCAAACGTAATAACCACCTTGGCATTGTCGAACTACTTACAAGACATCTTTTTCTTGGGCAAGGATTCGATGCAGCTCGTCAAGTTCCTCCTGGATCTCTACACGGTGGGCACGCGCTTCTTTTAGGATCGATTCAAAAGCCGGTTTCTGCTCCTCAGGCAGCGTTTCTAACAAACGTTCCGTACGAGTGATCTGCTGGCTTTTGTGCCGAAGTTTATTCTCCAGGCGATCCAAATAACCGCGATAGAAATCACCCTGTTTCATAGGAGGCGGGATAGTTGGAGGGCCTTGGGTGAGGATTTCGGCCACGGTTAGCAGAAAATCTGGCGTGTCGACAGGTTTCTCTAAAAATCGCGCTGCGCCAAGTTTTAAGGCAAACTCCTTATCTTCAGGAGTGATGTAGGTCGCTGACAAAAAGACCACCGGGATGCTGCTGGTTTTGGGGTTTCTGCGTAAACTTTGCATCAAAGCAAACCCATCCATGCGCGGCATCAAGATATCCGTGATCACCATGGCTGGTTTTTCTTTGGCAATCTGCTCCAGGGCTTCTTCACCATTGGTCGCTGTGACTACTGGATACCCCTTGAAACGCAAGGTTACCGCCAGAAGTTCTAATATATGGGGGACATCTTCAACAACAAGGATGGGTCCGTAAGGGACATTCATAGCTAACGCTCCTGAAAATCTATCCACCTATTGTAGTCGTTTTTCAAAGGTGGGACAAGCCACCTATCGGATTTGATAAGGGATATTGCTCAGATTTTTCAAATCAACGCCTCCTGTACCACTTCGTCGAAGGGCAGCAATTTTGTCTTAAACTTGTTCTTGGCATAAGCATAATAGCAGGCTTTGGCGCTATCGGTAGCCAGGGCGGCGAAGCGACCCTGGATCGGCGCAACCACGCAACAGGTATCGGCGGCAAATTTTGCGCCTGCGGCTTCGATGCGCGCCGTGTAGCCCATGCGGTCGGCGATCTCTTTGGTGGGGCGGGCGGTGGTAATCCAGAATTCCTTGGTGACCTGCTTTCCTTCCAACAACTCTGCAATGCGAGCGATCTCCTTAATCGATAAGTGCGGGCAACCCAGGCTGACGAAATCGATTTCCTCAGAACTGGCGTCGATCATGGATTCTCTGGCCTCGAGGATATCTCTTGCCTGAATGAGGATCTCTTCCCCAGCAGGGATCATCTGACTTACCTCAGGGGTGATGCCTGCCATATGGAAGAGGGCCACGCCCCCATAGGTCGCCAGACTGGCACAGAAAGACTTAAGGTTCTCAACCGAGGCAGACTCAATGCCTTGGATAAAAGGCACGTGCCTCCCACCCATTCCTTCCAACCGTTCCCCAATCGCTTTTCCCAGTGCTCCAAAGTCAGAATTCTCTCCAATCGAGCTTCGAACATGCACGGTTGTCGTAGGCTGTCGATATTTATCCAGATGATAACCGTATTCTGGCGTCAAGCCCGTCAATGAGGCCGCCAGGGCACTGGGACCGCCTTCGCGGTTGGTGCGCGCCCCCAGCACCGAATTGGCATAACACACTGCGCTGGACTCAGCCCAGGCGATATGCTCACCGTAATGAGGCGTGTTGCCAATCAAGTATGGCGTGCAGGTGGCTGTGGTGATGATATTCATGCGCGCAAAGGCATCCAACACACGCTGCTGCTTCTCGGCAAACTCAGCGCTGATGCCTAAGTTTTGCCAGTTCTCGATATCCATCCCCGCAGGGTTGAGAGTAGTCAAAACCCGTGCACGACCACTACCGGCAGCCATCTCAGAGAGAAAGGATAACCCCGCCTCCCCCAGGTTGGCATAGCTGACCCCCGAAATCTGCACCGAGGTCACCGGGATCAACCGTTCGGCGCCATAGATCGTACCCAGTGCGGTCAGGATTTCCATAGCTTTCTGGGTAGCGCGCCCCTGCGCGCCATCAAGCATAGCTTGTTCTTCTACAGTCAATTGCATATTTATCACTTTTCATCGCGAAGACGCGAAGGACGCTAAGAATATTATCAGAATCCTTGCGCACTTCGCGTCTTTGCGGTTCAATCTTTGAAGATCCTACTTCGACAATGTCAACTTCGCGAGAACTTCCGAAAATAGGGGGGGGGGGGGGGGGGGGG
>CAZUSV010000089.1:14570-24494 GCA_964622645.1 uncultured Anaerolineales bacterium | reverse complement strand
CACGAATGGGTCCACTGAAAAAAGCCAAAGAAGAGAGGTCCGTGCGGCATATATGGGGGTGTGTGCCGCGCACACACCCCCATATATGCCGCACGGTATCCTGCTCACGTAGTTTTTTCAGTAGAGTCACGAATGTTTTTTGAAAACCCCCCTCAATATTCGTGCAATTCGAGACATTCGTTCATATTCGTGATTTTTATCCGTTTGGCCATTTTGTTCAAGCCACTCTTGACCAAGAATAGATCTCCAAATATCCTACAAATCCAGGCTATTTATGCTGGTGGATGTGAGGAACCAGGGTTCTAGTGTACATCATTACCTATGGGGCAAAAAACGACCCAGCAATTTGCTGGGTCGCTATAAACTCACTCGATCTCCTGCTCGCGTCGGCCCTGAGCAAGATAAGCCAGGCCGATGCTCAGGAAATATAGCAAGATCATTGGGCCCATCACCAGACCCATATTGATTGGATCGATCGTCGGAGTGATGGCGGCTGAAAGTACTGCAATTATCAGGACGGCAATACGCCAGTGTTGGGCCAGATTTTTGGCCCGTACAATTCCCATTCCGGCCATCGCAAAGATTACCAAGGGGAATTCGAAGGCAATCCCGATCCAGAACATCAACCCGGTTACAAACTTGATGTAGGAAGCCGGGCGTACTGCAGTGGGGATGTCCATGAAATTCAATAAAAATGGCAGGGCAGTGGGCATCATGATGAAGTAGGCAAAGGCCATGCCTCCAACGAAAAATAGGAAGGCCACTGGCAAAGAGAGCAGACCCCAGATCCTGGCGCTCACTTTCAATCCTGGTGCAATGAACAGATAGATTTCAAATGTGATATAGGGTAGCGCCAGCGCAAAACCGGCCAGCATCACAACCCTCATAACTACACCCAATGGTTCCGTGACTTCGATGGCCTGAAGCGAGTCGATGCCACCAATGGGTTGTGACACCCAGTCAAGCAAGTCTCTTACAAAGAATGCTGACACAGAAACAGCCAAAATCAGAGCGATCAATGCCCGAAAGAGATGTTTGCGCAGAGCATTCAGGTGTTCTACAACAGCCCACCAGAATTCTTTGGGTTCATCTAAGGCAACAGCAACGGTATCTGTGATCGGTTTATCATCAGGTTCCGCAGAAAAGAGCCCCCCGATATCTTTGAATACATTTCTGATCCAAATGAAAATCCGTTTGAAGATCCAATAAATGAAGCGAAAGGGGGCTGTGATGATACGCCAGAGAGTGTGGAAAAATGTGCGCATAGATCAGTTATTTTCGGCGGATGGGGGAGTTGCTGCGTCTGGATCTTCGGTTTTATCTTCTGGGGAGGCTTCTGCAATATTTGCAGGGGATTTTCTTTCTTTAGTTTGGGGTTGGGTATCCGGTTTTGAGGGTGGGGTTGTCCAGGGGGAGATGTTTTTATCCAGATCTTTGGTGGTTTCTTCGAGAGCGCTCATCCCAGTCATTTTCTTGAGTTCTTCCTCCTCTAAACCGGCTTCACGCATCAATGTGTTGGGCAGATTGCGCATCCCTTTGGAGGCTTGCTGAAAGGCTTTCCACCCGTCTGATGTGACTACTGTGCGCAGGAAGCGGCCTACCGTACGACCTGCCTTGGCGATATCTCTGGGTCCAAAGATGATCAAGGCAATGAGTAGTACAAAGATTAATTCTAAAGGTCCGATACCAAGAAAATCCATATCAACTTTCAGTAGAGCTTGACGATAATTCGACAAATGCCTGGAGGAGCTCGTTATGTCGAGATGCCAGACTTCCTAAAACGCCATTGACAAATCTGGGACTACTTTCAGACCCATATGTCTTTGCTAATTCTACAGCCTCATTGATAGCTACTTTTACGGGCGTATCTCCCTTGACGGCAAATTCCCAAAGCGCAATGCGCAGAATATTGCGGTCTATGATAGCTACTTGATCTAAGGGCCATTCGGGTGCGTGTTCAGCGATAACCTCATCGAGTTGCATCCTGATTGGCCAGATGCCACGCACAAGCTGAATAGCAAAATCGACCAGACGATCCTCTAAATCAGCTTCATCTAGTCGATATTTGAGTGCCGTGCCGAGGGGATGGTCGACCAGGTCGATTTCATATAAGATTTGCAGTGCTGTGCCTCGTGCCCTGGTACGGGGTTTCATTCGCTATCCGGCTCTGGGGTAGTCTCGACTTGATCAGATGGGTAATCGATATTCTCGATATGCACGTTAATGCGTCCTACTTCCATGCCAACCATCTCCGAGAAAGCGCGCCTGACTTCATTTTGGATATTGCGACTGACTTCTCGAATATTGACGTCATTTTCTAAGATTACATGAACATCTGCAAAAATGCGATCATCCTCGATTTTGATATGCACACCTTCGCCATAATCCCCTTTATGAAAAATTCGGCTTACGCCACTGGGGAGGTTGTGCATTCGGCTGACCCCTTCGATTTGCAGGCTGGTCAGGCGGGCGATGGTCAATAAAACATTGGTCGCTACGGTTGTTTTTCCAGGAGGGCGAGTTGTTTCACTCATAATCATTATCTTTCTGGTCCTCGATGATGAGGATCGATATTGTAATGCGAAGGGTTCAGGTTGAGCAGATGAATTATGTCACATAAATACTTCGACAATGTCAACTTAGCGAGAACTTC
Organism: uncultured Anaerolineales bacterium; assembly: GCA_964622645.1. Classification (GTDB taxonomy): domain Bacteria; phylum Chloroflexota; class Anaerolineae; order Anaerolineales; family UBA11858; genus NIOZ-UU35. The sequence goes on along the minus strand of CAZUSV010000089.1, from coordinate 21,841 downwards.
CGAAAATAGGGGGTTACGGGGGTGCGGAGCACCCCCGTAACCCCCTATTTTCGGGCTTCTCGTCTGAAAGTTGACATTGTCATGATACTAAAGCAGGGATTCTCTTTGGTTGAGTTGACATCTCGTTACATCATGACCATTCCGCCGTCAACTCCCAAAACCTGGCCGGTAATATATGACGAACCTTCCGAGGCCAGGAATGCCACAGCGTGAGCAATCTCTTCAGGGGTTCCCATGCGGCCCATCGGGGTGAGACCCAACATATGTTCAACGAGTTCCTCGGGCAGGTCGTTCGTGAGAGCGGTGGGCACGAACCCAGGAGCAACTGCATTTGCCGTCACGCCGCGCGAGGCGACTTCTTTAGCCAATGCCTTGGTGAAACCGATCAACCCAGCTTTGGAAGCCGAATAATTTGTTTGTCCCGCCTGACCAACTTGCCCAGAAACTGAGGAGATATTGACAATACGGCCATAGCGTTTTTTCATCATCGGGCGGATGATGGCTTTCGAGCAGTTCCAGGCCCCTTTGAGATTGACATTGATGACATCGTCCCAATCCTCTTCGGGCATACGCATGATCAGGTCATCGCGCGTGATGCCTGCGTTGTTGACCAAAATATCGACTTTCCCGAATTCATTCAAAACATGCTTGACCATTTCTTGGGCTTGCGAGAAGTCGGATACATCGATCATCGAACAGATCACTCTCTGACCGGTTGCCTGTGAAATCTCATCTGCGGTTGCCTGAGAGGTTTCAGAGCAACTATCCGCCAGGGCAACCTGTGCGCCCAACTCAGCTAGCATCGTAACGATAGCTCTCCCAATTCCCCGCGAGCCTCCGGTGACTATGGCTGAACGACCTTCGAAAGATTGGTTTGAAAAGGTTGACATCAATTTCTCCTTATGGCTGGCTAATTATACCGCAATGATGTGCATGGTGCGGTGTGCTGGGTGGGGTGCAAAGGAGCGAGGGTGCTGGGGTGTATGGGATTGAAGCTCATTTCCCTACTCCCTACTACTTACTCCCTATGCCAATAAGCTCTCGAAATCCTCAGGCGTTCCCAGCGACAATCGCCTCGTCTTGCGATTGATCCGTTTCACAAGCCCGGTGAGCACACTACCAGTGCCGACATCGACGAAAGTATCAACACCTTGTTCTAGCAAAAATTGGATGGTTTCCGTCCAGCGCACGCGTTCTGTCAGTTGGGCCTGCAGATCAGCACGGATTTCTTCAGGTGTCCTCAGCGGTTTGGCGTTCACATTTCCGATGACGGGTATCTTTGGTGTAGTGATGGGAGCAGCCGCCACAGCCTGGTTGAAATCTTCCTGGGCATGTAACATCAGGGGCGAGTGCGCGGCAATGCTAACTGCCAGCGGGACCACTTTCCGCGCCCCAGCTTCACTGCAGGCTGCCATGGCGCGCTCCAGGGCAGACCTTTCTCCGGAGATCACCACCTGCCCAGGACAGTTGTCATTGGCAACCTGTACAATTTGATCGCCAGTGCTGGCCTGGGCACAAATCTCATCCAGGGTGGGGATATCCAGGCCCAGGATAGCAGCCATACCCCCTGGAGACGATTGGCCTGCGGCCTTCATCAATTCACCACGGCGACGAACCAAAGATAGGGCCTCCTGAAAAGATAGCGCACCGGCGGCGACCAGCGCGCTGAACTCCCCCATGGAGTGACCCGCGACATAGGCTGGCTGGAAATCGGGCATCGTTTCCTGGATTACTCGCAGCGCCGCCACCGAGTGCACTAACAAGGCTGGCTGTGTGTTGAGAGTGTCATTGAGATCGTCTTCAGGCCCATTCCAGGCCAGTTGTGAGATCTGGAACCCCAAGCTCTGATCAGCTTGCTGGAATATTCCGCTTGCAGTTGGGTATTCTTGGGCCAACGTTTGCCCCATGCCGAGTTCCTGCGAACCCTGGCCGGGAAATAGAAAAGCAGTCCGAATAGATTCCATCAAATAATTCCTTTCATGAACTAGGTTTTTCAATACAGAAGTACCGGAAAATAGGGGTGCGGGGGTGCACTTCCCCCCGCACCCCTATTTTCCGGAATATTTGTATATTGGGCTAGAGCTTGAGCAAATCCTTCCAATATGCATAACAAAGCCGGGCAAATGCCCGGCAAATTAGTATCACCTATATTAACGCCAATGAGCCGTAATGGTCACGGCCCATTTGAATCATCTAAAAATTTATTCTTCTACAACGACGACTTCGCGGCCCTTGTAATGCCCGCAGTTGGGGCAAACGCGATGCGGTAACCGCATTTCACCACAATTGCTGCACTGTACCAGGTTTTTGGCCTTGAGCGCATGGTGGGAGCGGCGGCGGTCACGTCGTGACTTGGCAGTTCTTTGTTTGGGGACAGCCATGATCTTACTCCTGTTACTTCTTCCTTCAAACCTTACATTTGTTTGATGCTGTTCAAATATCAATAACTCAGATTGATAGGCGGATGGATTATACGATAGGGTGGAGGGCTGTCAAGAGGAATTTTCCCCGCCCACATTTGCCCGTAAATATGCCTCGATAAAACCGTCCAGATCACCATCCAGCACACCTTCAGCATTGCCAACCTCGTGGTTGGTGCGATGATCTTTGACCATTTTGTAAGGGTGCAGTACATACGAGCGGATCTGGCTGCCCCACTCGGCTTTGGTGTACTCGCCGCGCAGTTCATCGATCTTCTCAGCTTTTTCTCGCTCTTTGATTTCCAACAAGCGAGCGCGCAGCACTTTCATAGCCATATCCCGGTTTTGGGTTTGCGAACGTTCATTCTGGCAACTGGCTACGATTCCGGTGGGAAGGTGGGTGATGCGCACGGCGGTGTCGTTCTTCTGCACACTCTGGCCACCGGCACCACCGGCTTTGAATGTGTCGATCTTTAGATCGTTGGGGTTGATCTCGATATCGGTATCGTTATCGACTTGGGGAAGCACTTCCACCATGGCAAAAGAGGTATGCCTGCGGCTGTTGGCATCGAAGGGGGAGATGCGTACCAGGCGGTGCACTCCCTTTTCGGCGCGCAAATATCCATAAGCATAACGCCCGCCGACAGAAATTGTCACACTTTTGACCCCAGCCTCTTCCCCAGCGGTCGTGTCGATGATTTCTGTTTCATAGTCGTTTTTTTCCATCCAGCGCAAATACATGCGCTGCAGCATCTCTGCCCAATCTTGGGAGTCTGTGCCGCCTGCTCCAGCATGGATGGCCAGGATTGCATCCCCCCGATCGAATTCTCCCGATAACATCGCCCGGAACTCGCGCTGCTCCACCTCGGCTTCGATGGCTTTCGTTTCGGCCTCTAATTCTCCCAATAGCGAGTCATCGCCCAGATCAGCTAGCTCCAGCGCATCATTGAGACGATTCTGTAATTTGCGCCAGCTCTCGATGCTCTCATTCAAATGTGAGAGACTCTTCATTACTTTTTGAGCGTACTGGGGGTTATCCCAGAAGTTGGGGGCTTCGGATTCTTTCTGTAATTCTTTGCGTTTTTCTTCTCTGCCAGAGACGTCAAAGACGCACCAGTAGATTTTGGATTTTCGCCTCACTTGCGCGCAGGCGTGCGATCAGTTCGTCCATAAGTTGTTCCTTATTCATCTTGTGTAGGAACGCGGTTCCTTCAAGGAACCGCGTTCCTTTGTGTTCCTTTCTCGATCTATTCAATTATATGCAGATCAAGGTTCTTGTGCCAGTTTTACTTGGTACAGGGTGATCCCCACTGCGACAGCCAGATTGAAGGAATCTATCGCCTCTGATTGCGGGATGCTGATGCTCGAGCCAACTGATCGGAACTCATCCCCCAGGCCACTGCTCTCGTTGCCGAAGACCAGGCTGAACGGAGAACGAAATTCCACATCATGAAGGGGATGTTCTCCACTGGTCATCAGTGGGTAGTACGGGTGTGAATATTCTCGTTGATATGATTCAAAATTTGAGAAGGTCGCGATCCTGAGTTTGAAGATCGCCCCCATAGAGGCGCGTATCACCCTTGGCTCGAAGTGGTCAGCTGCGGGCTTGATGATAGCCAGATCAGAGATGTCAAATCCTAGCATTGTTCGTATGATCGTCCCCAGGTTTCCCATACTGCCAGGATTGACCAGGACAACGTGATTAGATTGCGGATCAAGTTGGGTGGAAAATTTTTGGAAGACCCCAATTGCATAGTCATTCTCGCGCGCACCCAGGCGAGGGAATATCCGCTCCTGGATTTCGAGTGGGATGCTGCCCCCCTGGCAGATATCTTGGATTTTAGCAATCCCCTGATTATCGATGCCCTTGGGATGCACGATTACTCCTTGGGCATGCTCAGTTTTGTGAGCCAGCATTTCCAGGGTTGGGAAAACCCCCAAGGTGTAGGAATGCTCGAAATCTTTTTTGTAACGCTTGAGTTTTAGGTTCATGGTGATAAAAAAGCTAAACTTTTACCAAAAGTTTAGCTTTTGGCTTTTTAGCTGAAATCCGCCAATACGCCCTCGATGAAGGCCTCAGGATCAAAAGGTTCAAGATCCTCTGGGCCTTCACCCAGTCCCGCAAACATGATCGGCAAATCAAGCTCACGTTGGATAGCGAAAGCCATTCCACCGCGTGCCGAAGAATCCAATTTGGCCAGGATCACCCCGGTCACCTGGACGGCATCTTTGAATGCCCGGGCCTGGTGCAGGGCGTTCTGACCGGTGGTGGCATCCATCACCAGCCAAACGGCGTGAGGCGCGCCAGGGAGCGCTTTGCCCACCACCCGGTGCACTTTCTTGAGTTCCTCCATCAGGTTAAAGCGCGTGTGCAGCCTGCCCGCCGTATCGATCATCACGATGTCCATCTTGCGGGCGATGGCGGCCTGGACTGTATCATAGGCCACAGCTCCGGGATCACCCTCGGGCTGTCCGGCGATCACGCTGATATTCAAACGATCCCCCCAAATCTGCAGCTGATCGATGGCCGCCGCCCGGAAGGTATCTGCCGCCCCAAAGAGTACGCCTTTGCCCCGATCCTGGAAGCGAGCTCCTAATTTGGCCATATTGGTTGTCTTACCAGATCCATTCACCCCAACGATCAAGATCACGCTGGGTTGATCTGGGAAAGCCAACTCAGGTGGGGCGTTCAGTCGCCTCAACATTTCGTCTTTGATCGCTTCGACCAGCTCGTTGGCCTGGGTCAGACCCTCTTCCTTGACGCGTAGCTTCAAAGCCGCGCTGATTTCGTCGCTGGTATCCAGGCCCATGTCTGCCTGGATGAACAGGGCTTCGAGTTCATCCCAGGTATCGGCGTCGATCTGACTGGTCCCCAGGAAATTGGAGATCCGCCCAAAGGTCGTCTTGCGAGTACGCGCCAGACCGTTTACCCATTTGTTGAGCACGTTTTCTGTCATAGCGGGGATGATTATAACAAGAACCTTGAAAGCGAGTGGAATGAGTTGTTGATGTACACAGTAATTTTTGGCCCGATAGATCTTGAAACTCCACCGAAACTATCCAAAGTCCAAACTTCCCAACCGGGATGCTCTACTTCAAAGTCCTCTTCGTAAAGGCTGCGGATGGTATCTAGTGATTGTCTACCCTCAACCACCGAGGTAGATTCTTCTTGCTCATTATCGCAATTGACCAAAACCCAACCAACATTGGCTCCAATATCCTCGTAGGTTTCGTTTGGGATACCGATAGCTAATTCGTCAAACCCATCGCCATTAAAATCCCCGGCGGTTAGAGCAGAGGCGAAGTGATCTCCGGACTCGTTGTTACCAAAAGGTTCCTGGTGAATGAAATGCGGATCGCCTGCACCTTCGGGTGATCCTGGAAATATGAAGGCCACCCCAGCTCCTGGGCCCGAGCCGTCGTAATCCTCGCCGGGTGCGCCCACAGCTAGGTCAGCGATGCCGTCTCCATTGAAGTCGCCAACTGTCAGGGAAGCCCCGAACTGGTCTTCGGCTTCGTTATCACCCGCGGGTGTTTGGTCAATCCAATAGGATTCCCCCAGGCCTTCCAACGAGCCGTTAGCAATATAAATCCAGCCCACATTGGCGCCAAAATCTTCATAGGCTTCTTCCAAAGCGCTAATCGCAAGGTCGTCGACTCCGTCTCCGTTGAAATCCCCTGCAGCCAGGGCGGTGCCGAAGAAGTCATTTGATTCATTGGCACCATGTGGGTCTTGGTTGATGATAAACGTCTCTCCCAGGCCGCCTGTAGAACCACTGAAGACAAAGACAACTCCCGCATTGGGCCCAGAATCCTGATAATCTTCTCCAGGAACGCCTACAGCCAGATCATCAATTCCATCAGCGTTGAAGTCAGCCGCTATCAGGGATGAGCCAAAACGATCTCCAGTTTCGTTGCCTCCGACCGGTTCCTGATGAACAAAATACGCATCGCCTAATCCGTCAGGAGAGCCACTAAAAACAAACACTACACCGGCATCAGGTCCAGAATCCTGATAGTCTTCCCCCGGAATACCTGCGGCCAGATCATCGATGCCATCACCGTTGAAATCTCCCGCAGCCAGGGCTGTGCCGAACAAATCGCCTGATTCGTTAGCCCCGTGGGGATTCTGATCGATGATATAGGGGTCACCCAATCCATCCAATGATCCACTAAACACAAAAACCACGCCTGCATCAGGGCCGGAGTCTTGATAATCTTCCCCGGGCACACCCACCGCCAGATCGTCAATACCGTCGCCGTTGAAGTCGCCTGCAACCAGGGATGATCCGAAACGGTCGCCGGTTTCATTGTCTCCTACTGGTTCCTGGTGGATGAAAACGGGATCGGCTAAACCGTCTGCGTTACCGCTGAAGGTGAATACCACCCCCGCATCTGGACCTGAATCATTGTAATCTTCACCTGGTGCACCTACCGCCAGATCGTCGATGCCATCACCGTTGAAGTCACCCACCGCCAGGGCGGAACCAAATAGATCCTCAGGCTCGTTTTCTCCAGCGGGTTCTTGATCTAAGGAATAGGGAATACAATCAGCGGAATTCGGAGTATGCCCCGTTTCGCTCGCAAGTGAGCAAGCCTCTACTATTCTCGTTGTCCCAAAATTCCCCATCAGAAACATGGCAATGAATAAGAATTGCAAAGCTTTGCATGTATTTTTCTGGATGCCCATAGTAATCCTCCGAGGGAATTGATGATACACTGTGTCAAAATACGGAACGACGATAGAAATTGGGTCTCTAGGAATTCCTATGGTAATGTCCAGATTTGGGGGGATGGGGGGGGGGGGGGGGGCCCCCCCCCCCCCAAAAAGGGGGGAACCCGTGCAATTAC
>CAZUSV010000089.1:7485-14560 GCA_964622645.1 uncultured Anaerolineales bacterium | reverse complement strand
TCGGCGCTGGGCGCCTGGGGGTGGGGGGGGGGGGGCCCGGCCCCCCCCCCCCCCCCATCCCCCCAAATCTGGGAGCAACCCTGGCAATTCCTGGAGAGCCTGGATTAAGTTTTGATTATATCCTTAATAGAGTCTATAGGAATTTTGTACCAATTGTAGAGAAAATTACGTTTCTTATATTGGTTTCAGGTGATGAGGAAAGTTACCATGTTTTCGATTAAGTACTCACTCCTTCTGTTGGCTATTGCTGGTATGCTGGTTGTTCTACGACTCGGCAATCAGAGGGTGACCTCGTCCAGATAGATGTCGATGAAATGGGTTCATAAGTTCATAAAAAATGATTATTGATACTCGTATCGCCACGCTTAAGGATTTTCTTGCTATTGCCGCATTGATCGAAAAATCCAACCGCAATTCCCAAACCCAATGCATCCACAGTGGTACAGGTGAAAGCGTCGCCAGCATGCTCGCTGAGATGGAGAAATGGCATCAATCTGGTGAGATCGTCTACGTCAAGGCGCTGGAGGGGGATCGTTTAATCGGTACTATGGGCTGTGAGTATGAGAGTGATGGCCGGCGTGGCTGGCTCAGAGGCCCATTTTCAGAGAGTTCAGCGGAGGGGGTATTTTCGAGCATGTATGACCGACTGCGGGGTGCACTGCCATCAGGGATCTGCCGCCTGGATTCTTTTCTAAACCTCGAAAACAGGATTGGGCAGGCGTTCTATGAACAGCAGGGCTTTGAGCGCAAAGGGCAGTCCCACGTCTATGTGGCCGCGCGGCCTGCCCAGTCACTGAGCGTATCAGCTGTAGATGACCTGCATTGTGTGGGTTTGACCGAAAGCACTCATGCTGGTTTCGCCGCACTTCATGATATGATCTTCCCGAATACTTACTACAATGGGCGGCAGATCATCGAGCAATTAGATGAGAATCACCGTGTCTGGATATGTCTCTCGGATGGAGCTGTATTAGGATATATTTACACCGTCATCGAATCTTGGGCTGCTGAGGGCTATGTTGAGTTTCTCGGTGTCAGGGAAGATGCCCGCGGGCGAGGCATGGGCGGTGTGTTGCTGACAACTGCTCTGACCTGGTTCTTCAATGAGCGAAAGATGCCTAAGGTTGGCCTGACGGTCAGCGATGAGAACGTGGATGCACGTGGGTTGTACAAACGCGTAGGATTCCGCTTGAAGTATACCGGGGTCAATCACCGCCTGGAATGGTAGGTCATTTTGATGTGCAACGATATTGAGGTTCACCGCATCCCTGCAGGATTTTCCAATGTATATTTGATCCAATCTGGAAGCAATTGGGTGTTGGTCGATACAGGCATGCCCGTCCATGAGCGGCACATCCTGCGGCGTATAAGCACTCTTGGATGTGATAATCTCAACCTGATCTTCTTGACCCATGCCCATCTAGATCATTTTGGCAGCGCAGCAGCCCTACGCCAGGCCACCGGTGCACCAATCGCTATCCATCATTTGGATGCGAAATGTCTCCGCCTGGGTAAAACAGAGTTGGGCACGGTCAGGGGTTTTCGAGTATTGAATCAGGCCTTGCTCCCCCTGGCAGATCGCCTGATGCAGCCCAGAGGCGTCATGGCAGATATTTTCATCAATGATGGCGATGACCTGTCAGAATTTGGACTGAACGCATACGTATTGCATACGCCTGGACATACACTGGGGTCAAGTAGTCTAATCGTCGAAGATCGCTTGGCATTTGTTGGAGATCTGGCATCGACCAACTTTGGCCCTCACGTGCAGCGCTACTATGCCCAGGATTGGTCGCTGGTGAAAGAGAGTTATCGTCGAGTTCAATCCTTGGGGTTGGAGATGATCTATGGGGGACACGGATGGAAGTGCATCAATGGGGATGAGTTTGCCAACCTGCCCATCCATCATCTGTGATATCACTAACTTGACAGTGTCACCTATCAGACGAGTAGCTCGAAAATCGGGGGTTACGGGGGTGCTCCGTACCCCCCCCGATTTTCTGAAAAGTTCTCTCGAATGTGCCATTGTCGAACAAATGGGGATGCTGATCGCTAATGGTGTGCCTGTGGCGATGTGGATGAACGCTGATGAAAAGAATATTCTTGTTGAGTATTATGTTTCTTAGTTGGGGAGTAATTACCTTTGGATGTAAAAGCGTAGAGCCTGACATAGAAGTTGATCTTCCTCAAACCGCGACCTTGAATCCATCAGCGACTCCCATTGTCCCCCCAACGGCAACTGAAACCCAACTTTTCGTGTAGCCAACAATGACCATTCCTTTCCCTGTAACCGTCTCAGCTGGCACCTGGTTCATCGAACATCCCCGAGGGGAGATTCAAATTCAGTTCGATGCTGATGTGTGGGAATCAACGCAATTCTCCGAATTCATCCCGCTCTTTTATGAAGGGGGAGCGGTGCTAGTGCATCGTGAACTTGAAGGCTGCCATCTTTCGCTCAATTTTGGCGGCGGAGTGCCAATGGATTGGGAGCTTGAGACCGAGACTATCCTTTTGGGTGATCATGAATTCTCTAGAACTGATTTTCGCAATGGTCAGGGAGAATTACAGTTCGTCATCTATGATGAGCTTTTTCGTGTCACCTTTGGGGATGATGTTGAAAACTGTCTGCAAAATATCGAGGATGTGTTATCGAGTTATCTGATCAACCTCTAATATAAAAGACCCAACTTAGCGTTGAGAAATTCCGATTTTCGCTCCGAGTACCCCCAGTCGCTCGCATGCAGCAAGCCTGATCAATACAATTTAATCAATTTTATTTGGAGATGTTCTCCCCAAAGATGCCCATAAACATCTAGAAATGTATTCATGACTATGGCCGCAACAGCTGCTCTATCTCTGTTCGAAAACGCCTGCCAAGTGCGCCAATAGTTTCCCGCACTATCCTTTCTAGGTTCTTGCCAGCCCATTTCCTTTAACATCGTCATTTGCTCATCACTAAGCTGGGCCTCTTGACTAAGATTCTTGTTCCCAACCGCCTCTGCATAAATCTCTGAGGAATCTCTCATCAAATTGAACTGAATGTAATATTCTGGTATTTCACCACCAAGGAAAACATAAACAGCATTTTCAAAGGTGACCTCTTGCGCAATCCGCAATAATTCAGCAATGAGGCGTGCGTTTTCGAGAATTGTTACTGTGCTTTCACTAGGCATTACGGATGCAACGCCGCGTAATCCGCCAAGCGCGTTTATCAAATCTATCACAAATGCCTGTCGTCTATGCCAAAATACAATGTTTTGAATTTCATGAACAATTTGCGAAAACGATTCAGGTAATTCTTCCACTGGACGTAATATAACTGGAATTATTCGCACATCTCTTGAGTGGGCAATTTCTAATTCTCGATATACTTCGCTTGACGTTATTGAGTTCGGAGAGATCATCAACACAAAAGCTTCTGCTTCCTTGATTGCGGTCTCAATGGTATCTGACCAATCTACCCCACCAGGGATATCACGTCGGTCAATCCAAATTTCGAATCCACCTGCAGCAAGTTGCCTAGCAATCCAGTCCACATTTTTTAGATCTTTACGCGAGTAGTGTGCTGGTCAGAAGCATCTTGAACAATTTCCATTGCAGGCTTTATTATAAGGAAACCAGGAACACAGGAATAAAAGCATAACAATTCTTGGATTCCTGGCTTCCTTATAATTATTCTGTGTTCAAACTGCTGTTGCCTAATACATCTTTACGCGAGTAGCTAATAAAAATGTGACTTTCTTTGTTTCTAGATTCGGTATGAAATTCAGTATCCATTCTTCAAAATACAAAGGGCCTAACCCCCATTAAGTGGTGCTCTCGCTAGGTTTGTTAATAACCTGCGGGAGGTTTTTGCGGATGATCTTCTTTTGAAACTGAATTCCAGAAACCTCCCGCAGGTTTATGTTATTTAGCGAGAAAACCAATTAGGTAGACTCCGAAAAGTTATTTAATTTTGTCATTGCGAACGGACGCTTCCAGCGGGGTGAAGCAATCCCCTCCTATGTGGGAGACTGCCACGCTCCCGCCTACGGCTTCCGCTCGCAGTGACACGATTTTTAGATATTTTCCAGTAATCACTCAAATAGATTTCTCGCACCAAAAAATTTATAAGTAGTCAATTTCGGAAGGGGTCTGTTTGTGGCTTTGGCCCAGCATAACATTCAGGAATAGCGGCACAATCACGCCTGTGCGAGCCCCGATTACCCTTTTCAAAATTGAGCGTAAGCTGTACACGTGCTCGAATGCCCTGCCAAGGCCTGCTTGCAACTCCTGGGCAGACATATTTTTGGGTTGGAAGACGACATGTTCCAGGTCGTACAAGCTCCAATCTTTGCTCAAGATACGCTGCTCTGCATCGAGTGTCTGGGCGATCTGGGTGCCTGGACAGGGAGTCAGCACGTTGAACTCGGTCAGCTCGATGAAGTTTTCCTCAGCAAGCTTCAAGGTATTTTCTATTACGTCTTTACTATCATGGTCAAACCCAAGCACGAAAGACCCAGCGATCCAAATCTTGTGTGCATGGATCTTTTGGATGGCTTTCTTGTATTTCTCTATCGAACCCGTCCTTTTGTTGGCGTCCTTGCGCAGGGATTCGTCGCTGATCGATTCGAACCCGATTGTAATACCGATGCAACCGCTCTGCTTGGCTAGCGAGAGCAGCTCATCGTCCTCTGCCAGTGTGATCGATGCCTGGCTGACCCATTTGATCTTCAAGGGGATCAATGCCCGGAAGAGTTCTTTGGCCCGGTTATGGTTCCCCACTATATTATCGTCCGCGAAAAAGACGAAATCGAAAGGGACGAATCCCCGGCTGGCTTTGAGTTGCTGCACTTCGGCAACTACGTCTTCGACTGGTCTGAATCGGTAGCTGTTGCCGAAAAGCTTATTCACCGAGCAGAAGCTACAATCGAAAGGACACCCCCGGGAAGTGAGTATAAAGCTGGTGAACTTGTACTCCTTCATTGGCGATAGATTTCTTCTGGGAACGGGTGATTTTGATAGATCTGCTAACTGGTCAGATTGATAGATTTTTTTCAGGTTTCCATTTTCTGCATCTCGAAGGATATCTGCCCAGACATTCTCGGCTTCGCCGATGCAGACCGCGTCGCATTGTTGGCTGGCTTCCTCCGGCAGGAAGGATGGGTGAATCCCGCCTAATACGACCTTGACGCCTCTATTTTGGAATTCCTGGGCGATGGCGTAGGCTCGGGGGGCTTGTACCGTCACGGCGCTGATGCCGACCAGATCGACTGGCTTGTCGAAATCGATCTCTTGGCCGATGGTTTCATCGATGATCTCGATCTGGTGTTGGTCGGGCGTTAGCGCTGCCACGATTTGTAGGCCATAGGGGAACATGGGCATTACGCCTTCCAATTGGGAACCGGCTTTGGGATTGATCAACGTGATTTTCATCGCTATGCCTCCTGTTATTGGATTCGTCTTGCTTCAGATCTGCTTTGCGATATTCCCCTACATTGTGATTATTCAATTTTAACACAACTGGGAGTCGTAGGACTCGTCGGAGCTCTCGGGAGTATAGCGTAAAAGTGTCGGTGGCCTTAGCAAATACCTTCCGAGGTTTGTCATTCCGATGAGCCCTGCGTTCTTTGCAGGGTGAAGAGGAATCCCTGATAAGTTACGCCTGGGGGATTCCTTGGTCGCAAAGAGACGCTCCCGCGGAATGACAACAATGCTGTGGAGAAGTGCTCAGAGCGGTTTTTTCTATACCTTGCCGACATTTTTGCGGTACATTCCTGGAGAGCTTGCTATTGCCGATCGAACCTGTTGTTGTGCTTATGCGTAAACTAAGTGATACCTTGGCAAATAGCCTGAGATTATTTGCTGAAATGAACTCATCACCAACCTCACGCCTGAAATCGGTTGACGCGCTGCGCGGCTTGATCATGCTCTTGATGGCCCTGGATCATGCTAACTATTTTGTGGCGCATAAGCACCCACCCGGCGAGCATTGGGGTGGGTATTTCCCTGTCTATCAGGATGCACTTTCCTTTATCACCCGCCTGGTGACCCATCTCTCGGCGCCGGGATTTTTCTTCTTGATGGGGGTGGGTATGTATTTCTTTGCGAATTCCCGGCGTAAGGATGGCTGGAGCGAAAGGCAGATCATGCTACATTTCTTCATTCGTGGGATTGTCTTAATCCTGCTCCAGTTTACAGTTGTCAACCAGGCCTGGAAGTTAGGTCCGGAAGCATTTCCTCGAATGTATGTCGGGGTGTTGTTTGCCTTGGGAGGCACGCTGATCATTGCCAGTCTGACTTTGAAGTTAAGGCCACTATACTGGCTGATCCTGGCTGGTGCCCTCTTCCTGGGTACGGAACTTCTGCACCCTGACCCCAGTCAATGGGGGTTGAGCAATCCCTGGGGCTTGCTGACCCTCTACAGCGGCGGTAGCTGGGAATTATGGTCCAATTATCCGATCTTGCCCTGGCTTGAACTGGTTTTCCTTGGCTTGGCTGTTGGAAGTTGGCTGAAAGCTGACTTCCAAGAGGCCGTAAAACGTATTGCCTGGTTAGGGGTCATCTTCTTGTTAGGGTTTATCGTCATCCGCTATCTGGATGGTTTCGGAAACATCCGCCAGCGAGCAGGGGACGGGTGGATTGATTGGCTCAATGTGGTCAAGTACCCCCCGAGTATGGCCTTTAGTTTGATGACCACTGGGGTGAATCTGATGCTCTTGGCAGGATTCTGCAAAATTCCAGACCGAGCGTTCGGGTGGATGTATCCGCTGGTGACGTTTGGGCGTGTGCCCCTGTTTTTTTATATCACTCACTTATATGTCTATCTTGCCCTCGGTGCATGGCTGACTCCCCAGGGAACCACTATCCCTACGATGTACACATACTGGCTGCTAGGTTTAGTGGCTCTCTATCCCTTGTGTTTTTTGTACGGGAAGTTCAAACTGTTTCGCCCAGCGAATATCCTGCTTCGGTATTTATGATAGGGATATTCGATCGACAACTCGTCGTAATGTCCAGATTTTGGGGGGTGGGGGGGGGGGGCGCGCGCGCCCCCCGCGCCGGCGGGGGGGGGGGGGCCGGGGGGGGGGGGGGG
>CAZUSV010000089.1:0-7475 GCA_964622645.1 uncultured Anaerolineales bacterium | reverse complement strand
AATTCCACCCACAACCCCCCGTACTCCCCCTTTTTTGGGGGGGGGGCCACGGCTTTCCACCCCCCCACCCCCCAAAATCTGGGAGTTCCCCCGGCGATTCCTGAGAGCCTGTCGCTCAGTGCAGGAATCCTTTAAAAGTAAGCTATAATCCTCCTTATGGTATTTGATGTCTACACGCTGATACATGTCGTTAGCGCACTCTTCTACTTATCCCAGCTAATTATTGTGATCCAGCAGCGCGGCTTGACCAATGAGATGGCGCGCCATCTGAACATCTTTCTATTGATCTATGTCATCATGGAAGTGGGTTTAGCGCTCAACTTTGGTGGATATTACCTGGTGGATTACCTGCCTGATCTGGTTGTGGTTTACTGGTCTGGCTATGGAATTCTATTAGGATCGATCCTGATGAGGCATGTCAGCGCCCTTGTCACTCGCGGAACCTTCAATCCTAGGCGTGGTGATCTGTTGGGTATCGTTTGGTTTCTCTTGGCTGTGGGCATACAATTCATCCCAAACGTGGAAGACATCTCGATACGGCTAGGGAGTTGGGAGATAGAGTTTGGGTTCATCATCTTATCCTGGCTGATCCTGGGATGGCTGATCTTTTCAGTATTGGCGATCCGATTACTGGCTGGGCGTTATCAATCTGCAAATTTTCCTACAATTCGTAACCGCCTGTTCATTCTAGGTTTAGGGTTTGGGGCGCTTTTGCTTGGGAATGTTTTTAGTTTCATTTCCCAGGAACATATTGGAACGATGATCAGCACCCCAGGGATGTTGGTCGTCACCTATGTTGTCCTTACGCCGCGCTTGCCCCATCTGGGTGTTGCCCTGCACAGGTTGATCAGTAGAGTAATCTGCCTGGTTGTGGAGTTCCTTGCATACGGGTTGAGTTTCCTGCTGGCTCAATATCTGCTGACAACCTGGTTTAGAGTCAACGATTTTCTCATCGTTCTTGCCCTGGCATTGCTGATCATTATCCTTGTCAATCCATTGCTGAGGCGTCTACAAAGGTGGATTGAGCGTTTGTTCTTTGGAGAGCAACAAGATCTCCCAGGAATCTTGAGAGAATACAGCCAGAATATCAGCAATATCTTGGATATGGAATTGTTGTCAGCTGTTGCCGTGGATATGGTGCGGGATCTACTGGGAGTTGACCGCGGTCTGCTCTTTTTGGTCGAGTTAGAAGTGGGCACAACCGGGGAAAAGCAGTACCACATTCAACAAGGCCAAAAACGCAAGGACGCTACCCTAACTGGCTTGGTGCCAGCAGAGTCTGCGCTGGCTCAAGCCTGGAATAAAGAACGCCAGGCCTTGACACAAGCTGAAATCGATATGCTGCCGCGCTACCAATCCATTCAGGCGGATACTCGTAAATGGCTTAGGCGCGTAGGCATGGATATCTATGTACCCATTCATGCACAGGACGATTGGGTGGGTTTGCTGGCACTTGGACCGAAGGCCTCCGGCGCATCCTATACTACGAAAGATATCGAATTGCTGCGCACGATGGCCGATCAAACCGCTGTTGCATTGCAGAATACACGTTTGGTGGAGAGCCTGATGCGCGTCAATACCGAGTTTCGCCGTGCTTATACGGCTATGGAGGATGCCCACACCAAATTACGGCGTATTGAGCGCACCAAGTCAGATTTTATCAGTATCGCATCCCATGAGTTGCGCACCCCTCTGACTGTACTGAGTGGTTACAGTCAAATACTCTTGGAGGCCCCTGAACTGAAGGCTAATCCAGATTATGCCGGTGCTCTGGAAGGTGTAGTGGATGGCGCGCAACGGCTTCACGAAATTGTCGATAGCATGCTCGAGGTCGCCAAGATCGATACACAGGAACTGGCCTTGCAAGCTGCATCTGTCAAACTCGAAACGGTGATCTCCCAGGCCTGTCGCAAATACGCCACGACATTTCGCGAGCGCAAATTGAAATTGCTCATCGATAAGAATGTCAGTGAGCTTCCCCCCGCGCTGGGAGACCCGGATGCTTTGAAGAAAGTCTTTCACCATCTGATCAACAATGCCATAAAATTTACCCCCGATGAAGGCATGGTAACGATATCCGGTCGCCACCTTCAAAAGGGCTTCGTTAAGTACCCTAAGGGCGGGGTAGAGATTCAGATCAAGGATACCGGTATTGGCATTGATCCCCGCTACATAGAATTGATTTTCACCAAGTTCTATCAGACGGGCGATATTGCCTTACATAGCTCTGGAAAAACGAAATTCAAGGGTGGTGGCCCTGGTTTGGGTCTTGCGATCGTGCGTGGTATCGTTCAGGCTCACAGCGGACGGGTATGGGCTGAGAGTCCTGGTTATGATGAGAACCGCAATCCAGGCAGCTCCTTCTTTGTGATCCTGCCATTATACGAGAGCGCTGACCAGAATGCAGCCCAATAGCGAAGATTTTCTTTTCATGCAAGGAAATCTGCCAAGAATCCCTGATTGAGGAATTATTTCCTGTGTTCCTGGATTCCTCATATAGTAAGCATTTGCAGCTTAGGCCGGTCTCCTGACCGAGCCGCCCCGGCTTGGTCAGGAGACCGGCCTAAGCAAATATTGAAATAAACTTTCTTTACAGCGTAATATAACTTATAAGTATGCAGAAAGGTGACTCATGGATGATGTAACCCTGGATCCCAAACGACAAGAACGAGCCAGAGAATATGCCCGCATCCGGCGGAGGTTCATGCTGGTCGATTTGATTATCGGGACGATATACCTGTTAGCATGGCTACGTTTTGGTTGGTCTTTGGACCTCAAGCATTACTTGCTCCAATGGACATCCAATGAGTGGCTCTTGGTGGCGGGTTTTGGCTTTGTATTCGCGGCGATTATCTCGCTAGTGAACCTGCCTCTCTCCTATTACACCGGTTTTATCCTGCCCCATCGCTTCGAACTTTCCAACCAGACCCTCAAGGGTTGGATCGTCGATCAGATCAAAGGCCTGCTTGTTTCTGGGCCCATCGGCTTGTTGCTTTTAGAAGGGGTTTATGCCATCCTGCGCACTTATCCCACAACTTGGTGGCTTTGGGCGGCCGGTTTCCTATTGATCTTCAATGTGCTGCTCACGAACCTGGCACCGATCTTGCTCTTTCCCATCTTTTACAAATTTGTCCCCCTGGAGGAGGAGCATGCCGACCTGGTCGAAAGCCTGATGGCTTTGGCCAAACGAGCGAATACCAGAGTCAATGGTGTCTTCAAATTCGACATGTCCCGCCGCACAAAAGCGGCCAACGCGGCTTTGACAGGTATCGGCAACAGCCGGCGAATCATCCTCGGCGATACACTAATCGACGAGTTCACTGCTGATGAGATCGAAACCATCCTTGCGCATGAGCTAGCCCATCATGTTCATAAAGATATCCCCTTAGGCATGCTCATTAGCAGCGTTACCACGTTGGTGGGACTCTACCTGGCATCTCTAGGGCTGAATTGGGGGGTGAATATCTTCGGTTTCGAGAGCGCCGCCGATATTGCCGCATTACCGCTCTTCGGCCTGGTATTAGGTGCCTTCAGCCTTGTGACAATGCCACTAGGCAATGCCTGGTCGCGCAGCCGCGAGCGCAAAGCTGACCGATATGCACTGCAGGCGACCGAAAACAGCGCTGCTTTCGCCACGGCCTTTACCCGACTGGCTAATCAGAATCTTGCCGATGTCGATCCCGAACCCTGGGTGGAATGGCTATTACATTCACATCCCTCTCTAAGCAAGCGCATCACCATGGCGAGAGAGATGGGAAAATGAAATCAGCCGCAGCGACCGCTGCGGCTGATTTCATTTTTCATAAAATCGTTTATCCATTTGGGATCACAACCCACAGGACGATGTAAGGCACCAATCCAGGGATGCCACCAGGGATCAGTGCGATCAGGAAGGCCAGGCGGAACCAAAAAGCGCTGATCCCAAAGAATTCTGCTAATCCTCCGCAAACACCGGCCACAACGCGATCTCGTCGCGAGCGGCGTAAAGCACCTCTTCTAGCTGTCATCATTGACCTCCTGTTCCGTGTCCTGCGCTACGCAACCTCTGCTTCGACAGCAGCGGGTTTGCGCCAATCCTGGAAGACCAGCCACATGGCGCCCATGCCAATCAGGGTGACCACCACGCCAATGATCCAACCTAAGACCGGGATTGCCCGCAGAAGCACATAGATCACTACCCCCAGCAACAACGGCCAAACTTTGGACTCGGCATATTGCGGGAAAGTTTTCTCTAGGGCCCACTTGCCGCCCCAGAAGGCGATCACCAGCTTCGAGCCATAAGATACCAGCAGCACGAAGACAGCCATCGCCAGGCCGATGCTCGAAAAGCCAACTCCTGTGATCGTGCGACCCAGTCCACCCAGAGTCAGCACCCCAAAGAAGATTGCCAGAGCCAGCACAAGGCCTCCCAGAATGACAGCGCCAACATATCCGCCGATCACGGTTACCAAACCCCAACCCGATGAGGGCAACGGTTCGCTGACAGCTTTGTCGATCACTTTATTTAGTAAATCCGGGATCAGCCATAGAACCAGAGCACCCAGGGCCAACAGAGTAACAAATTCGCGAGCTCGCTGCAGTAACCAGCGCCCAATGTTCAACGCAGGTGTGATCGTCGGGGGTTGATCCGTAGTGACATCGACATCAGGCACCGGTGTGCTGTGTACAATCCCGCCGCCTGGTGTAGTCTCGATTTCTGCAGACTGGTCTGTATAGCTAGTGAAATTGACTTTTCCGCCAATCTCAGCGCCATCAGAAATGCGCAGACCAGGGGATATCATCGCAGGAGTTCCTGGGGGCATGAATGAGAAGAATGGCATTGTCTGCATGTTATCGTCAGGATCTCCAACTTCAGCGTTGACATCACCTGCGACGCTTCCGTTGATCTCCAGGGCTCCTGACCCAACGTAGATATCCCGACCAACCTGGCCATCCAGGATAGCCTGATATCCACCCATGGCAAGATCACGGCCAACTTGAGCGCCATCCTCTATCTCTAGTGAGAATCCGCCAAAGTATAAATTGCGTCCAACGGAGGCTTCGGACCCCACGGTAGCGGCGGTGCAACCTGTGTAAACACTGCCAGCAACTTCACCATTGATTTCGACGAATTGCCCGCCTGAGACAAAGCTGCCATTTACAACTCCGTTGAGAACAACTGTTTCACCAAAAGCAATCAGATCACCATTGACCGTGCCGTTGATGACAATGGTATCGCCGACGATGAACAGGTCGTCATCCACCACCTCACCAGCAGGCAGATCGTCATTCTCGATGAACTCAAAGGCCTGTGCAGAACTCACAAACCCAAAGCTGATTACGAGCACGAGTGCTAGAGGTACCAGCCAGCGGATAATTGATGTATTTTTGTTCATTTACTATTCTCCTTATAGAATAATCACCTAATGTTTTCTTTCAGCATATTATACGTTAGTCTTGTCTGCCAGTTGCATAATTTCGATAAGTTTGCCAATCCCCTTTGAGCAATACTACAGGAGTTCCCAAAGCACCTTTCAAGTGGTATTCTCGCAAAATAACGTAAACCTGCGGGAGGTTTTCCGCTAAAACCTCCCGCAGGTTATTAACAAACTCAGCGACAGTACCATTTAGTGGGATTCTCGCCAAGGTTTCTCTGAAAGCTTCTTGGTCTGGAGTCCGACGTCTCCTGACGTCAGGAGATCAAGAAACTCATGCATAAGCTCTCGTTGACGAAATCAAGAGATTTCAGAATCCCGATCGTCAGTACAGGTCGATATTTCGGGAGTAAATGGATGTAGCGAGAGTACCACTAAGTAAACTGTAAAGAACGTTATTGAAAATTTTCCCGGAATCTCTTTGAGACTTTGTCCAGAGTATTCATTTCTCCAGTTTCCGGGAAAATTCTGTAATGGGTGATAACACTTTGCACACTTATGTCATGGCTTTACCCGCCTTCGGCGTGAGCGGAGCGAAGAATCCCTGATACGTTCAATACATTTGAGCCAATGCAGGTAAAAATAGCTCCACCCTGCAGGGATTCTTCGTCGCTGCGCTCCTCAGAATGACAAGGCGAAGTGTTCAACATCAATTTACTCATTACAGTTTCCGGGAAAATTCAGATGATTTATTTTTTGCTTTACAAAGTTTGAGGGCGGAAAGGACCCGAAAAAAGAGATCAAGAGTTTTCTTAAGAATTTCAGGGCTTTCTTAAAGTCGCACTTTTAGTGTCATTGCGAGGGTGAAGCCCGAAGCAATCTCCTGCTTTGCAGCGATTTCTGCCATGAGGAGATTGCTTCGTCGCCAAAGAGCGGCTCCTCGCAATGACAAAAATGGGCTGGATTTCCGACTTTAAGAAAGCCGTGTAAGAATTTGGATAAGTCTTGACTTAAATAGAACGCATGTTCTATAATGGTCGCTAAGACGCGTGCCGTGCCTAGACTGTGGCTCCAGCCGCGTCACTACCTAATCTGTGGATGGCGAATCAGGTTGGAAATTAATCAATCCCCAGAATTCTGTTTTCAGACGCCGATCATTTCGAAGGAGACCTTCATGACTTATGTAACCATTACATCTGGCGGCAATATAGAACCACACTATGAGCAGACTATGGATTATCTGCAATCCAAATACCATTCATACCCTTCATACATACCAGATTTAGCCATTGATCCAGAAGTAATGAGCGAGATGGGCTATTATGAGAAATTGGCGCGCAAAATAGCTGATGAAGCAGAAAGTGATGGCGATATCCCCTTAGGAAAACTGGTGATCTAAAAAGACCACCGCGTGCGGTGGCCTTTTTGATTGCAGATAGTAAATTGACCATTCATACCCGAGTGACATATGAACCATTGCGGGTATCGACTCGGATGACGTTGCCAGTTTCGATGAATGCTGGAACTTCAACCTCGATTCCAGTTTGCACCGTGACCTTTTTTGTCAGTCCGGTAGCGGTATCTCCACGTACAGCCGGATCCGCTTTCGTAACCTCGAGATCCACGGTTGTGGGAAGGTCGATATCGATGGGTTCTCCCTCGAAGAAGGTCAATTTTACATGCATGTTTTCTAGTAAGTAGGGAACGACTTCTTCGAGAATTTCTTTGCGAATGGCTGGCTGCTCGTAGGTTTCCAAATCCATGAAATAATAGAATTCATCATCACCATATAGGTATTCCACATCGTGGTGGTCCAGACGGATATCCTGCACCCGATCTCCAGAGTTGAAGGTCATATCGACAATTTTACCGCTGCGCAAATCGCGTATTTTGACACGAATCGTCGCTTTGCCTCGCCCCGGCTTGTGATGCGTATATTCCAATACTTTATAGAGCTTGCTATCGAGCTCGAAAGTAACGCCTTTGCGGAGTTCGTTTACGTCAATCATATTTCTGCCTCGTTTTATTGGTATCTAGCGGATGTGAGTGCTTTCAGTGCCTATCCGACGTAGGATTATAGTCCAGGCCATATAGCGTGGCAAGAGGGTGGGGCTTGTGGTA
>CAZUSV010000088.1:0-24633 GCA_964622645.1 uncultured Anaerolineales bacterium | reverse complement strand
CGGGTTTTTGACCACCGTACCTCATTTTTAGCTAAAAATCGCAAAACTCAAGTAAATAAATAGTAACCGCCTTGGATAGGTTGATCGTAGTGATATTGCTCCATGTATACTAATGCTTGACTGAAATCGGAACTGAAGCCGACCCGTGAGAGATATATAAAACCTACCGAATCTGGATATAACTCCTGGAACAATTCCCATCCGCTAGCCTCATCCTGAGGGCGCAATTCGTCGACATCTTCCTGTGTAAGCAATTGGTAATCCACTCCAAAATTCAGAGTTGGTTCTAACGGGTAAGGTTGTTGGTTACGTTCCATGAAATTGGTGATAAGGCCTGGTGCCACGGGAAAATTATCCTGGAATTCAACCAGATCCTGCTCATTTAGCTTTGGATCGTTATCTCTGTTTACTCTGGTGTGATCAACAATTAATACCTGGCTGATATTGCCACCAGCGAATCTTTCCTCAAGCAGCGCATTATAGACAACATATTCCTCCACCTCAGGGTCTATCGAGGGGGTAGCAGTCGCCGAGGATAAGATAGAGCTTTGCTGACAGGATAAACATAGAGAAGCGCACAAAGCCAAAATTAGAAAAAATCTAATTCTCACGGACATAGTTTCTCCTTACTAAGGATCTTTATTGAAACAACTTGATTATCGGTCTGCTAGAAGAAGTTAGAGATCGACACCTAATTCAGAATGTTGAGGTCCATGTGAATGCATCCAAAGAGCCATAAAGAATAATTTCTAAGCTAGCATTATCAGAAGTAAGAAATTATCCTGGAAGTACCGATGAGAACTAATCCAAAAACCAAGAGCATTAATGGGCCAAAGATTCCGCGAAATCCGCTGATTTCTTGTAGAATGCGAGCATTTTCAGGCTGTCTGGGTAGGTAAACCACTGTCACCCGTGAATTTGTTGGATACAAGGGCTCATTCGTACCATCATCATATGAACGGATGGTGAAAGTGCCCCGGGAGGTATTATAAGAGACAATAGCATGATAGCTTTCGATATCTTCAGTGTACTCATTACCATCATCATATCGTTCGACACTTTCCTGGTCAATATCCTGACGAATGACAATTCCATCTGTTTCATGGCCGAATAAGCGCAGCTGCACCAATTCTATGGTAGATAGGATGGCTAAAATAAGTAGCCCGATGCCTGCAAAGAGCAGAAAAAATATGATAATCTGAGCAGTTCTTTGCGAACGGTTTTGCGCCTGGTTAGAAGTGGATTGGGTGTTTATGATTTCCTCCTTCATTAAACTAAAACGTGGACTGCTTTCCGTGAGCTGGGGTTGAGATGCCGTATAATAATTTAGTATATCCTAGAATCAAGAAATATTTCACAATTCACATAAAAACAATGTCAAGCACAGTTTTACTCAAGCAGCTATGAAAGGGAGTAAGGGAGATGACGACAATAACTTGTCCATGATTCGGTTAAACTCTAGCCAAAAACTGGTTGATATGACCCCTTGACTAGACCCCCGAAAACTGTACTCCTGACCTAGGTCACATTTCAAACCCCACCTGAAGTCCATAATTTTTTGGAAAGATAACCCTAAATATAAGCACAATCGAAGTATAATTACGCTTAATCAAAAATCTAACAAAATATATCTTTAACATATGAATTGCCCTAAATGTCAAATCCAAAATCCAGAAAAATACAATTTTTGCGCTCATTGCGGCATTTTACTTGTTCGTAACTGTCCACGGTGCAACTTTGATATCTCGGAAGAATCCAATTTTTGCGGAAACTGTGGTCTTGGTCTAAGTCCAAGTGCAAATTTCGTGTGGAATGATAGTTGGGAACTGACTGGAGGGCCTCTCCCAGCACAATCAAAAACCAGCCAAGCAAATACTGGTGATAGTGCCCAACCTTCCAAAGTCAAGCCTAATGGTTCACTCCCCGCAGCTTCTTCTTCTCAACCACTCCTTGATCAATATATTCCTAAGGAACTCTTGTCCAAACTTGAAACCGCACACGCCGGAGGTGGGATGCAAGGAGAAAGACGTATTGTCACAATGCTTTTTTGCGACGTTAAAGGCTCCACTGCAGCAGCCGAACGGTTTGACCCGGAGGAGTGGACAGAGATCATCAACGGCGCCTTCGAGTACATGATCAAACCGGTTTACAAATATGAGGGCACTGTTGCCCGATTGATGGGTGACGGTATTTTGGCATTTTTCGGCGCCCCGATTGCTCATGAAGACGATCCTAATCGGGCTGTTCTGACGGGGCTGGAAATCGTTTCAGGTTTATCACCTTACAGAAAGAAGATCCTGGAAAAGTGGAACGTTGATCTCAACGTGAGAGTTGGCATCAATACAGGGCTGGTTGTTGTCGGCGCGGTAGGCTCAGACCTGCGCATGGAATACACAGCTATGGGGAATGCGATCAATCTAGCCGCGCGCATGGAACAAACTGCAGCACCTGGAACCGTCCAAATTACACATGACACATACAAACTGGTAGCGCCATCCTTCGAATTCAAAAAATTGGAAAGCGTTGCCATCAAGGGAAAAGAGGAACCAGTGCCTGCTTACCAGGTGCTGGGGCGTAATGCATCTCCATCTCGCCTGCGCGGAATCGAAGGTTTAGAGGCGGACTTGGTGGGACGATCCCAGGAAATGACCCGTCTTCAATCTGTAATATCTGACTTGGAACGCGGTATTGGAGGAATTCTATGCTTGTTAGGCGGTGCGGGTTTAGGAAAAACCAGATTGATCCAGGAGTTAAAAGGGGGTATCGCTACGGATTCAGCCATAGAATGGTATGACATAGCTTCACTTTCCTACGAGACCACTTTACCTTACGCACTATTCCAGCGGTTGATCCGGCGGTTGATCGGTATCAAAATAGGAGATGATACTAAGCAGTTCTGGGAGAAAATCCAAGCCCTGACAAACAAGCTCTCCGCCAAAGCGGCGACACACCACACCAGGGTCATTGCCAGCCTATTCGGTATGGTCGATCCCTCCGGCCAAACGCTGCTCGAAGGTGAGCATTTTAAGCGCGAATTGTATGCGGCTATGCGGAAAATTTTACCAGTACAATTCTCCTCGCAAGCAACCGTGTTGGTTCTCGACGATTTACATTGGGCAGACCCAGCATCCATCGACTTGCTCTTGCACTTGCTGCCCATGATCGATAATAACCCTCTCGTGTTAATTTGTGCTTTCCGCCCAGACCGTGAAGCTCCATCTTATCAGATAAAGCAGATCGCCGATACAGATTTCCATCATCGCTATACTGAAATTAACCTGCGTCCGCTCTCATCAGATCAAAGCGATGAATTGATCAACCGCTTGCTTGCAGTTTCTGAACTTCCAGACAGTCTGCGCAAACGGATCCAAGAACGTGCTGCTGGGAATCCATTTTTTGTTGAAGAGGTGGTGCGTACATTAATTGATAAGGGTGCCGTAGTCGCAGAAGACCGATCCGAGAACGGAAGGATACGCCGCTATTGGCGGCCGACCTCAGCGAGTGAAGACATCGATATCCCGGACAATCTGCAGGGGCTCCTGATATCCCGAATCGACCGCCTGGAAGAGGGGACGCGCCAGGTTATGCAGCTTGCATCCGTCATTGGCCGATCGTTTTACCATCGAGTGCTGACGGAAATTGGTCAGTCGGACGAACTGAATGTTGAAACAGTGGACGAACAAATCGGTCGGCTAGTTCGATTGGAGATGATCCAGGAAGCCACCCGTGTGCCTGACATCGAGTACAAATTCCGCAATCCGTTGACGCAGGAAGTTGCGTATCAGTCCATTCTTCTCAAAAGGCGCCAGGAGTTCCATCGCCGAGTGGGCGAGGCGCTTAAAATGCTTTTCCCGGATCAATTGGTAGAACTAGCACCCAGACTGGCCTTTCATTATGCAGAGGGTAAACAGGCCGACAAAGCCTATGAGAATTTTTTACTTGCAGGGGATAATGCCTTTCGATTATTTGCCCTCGATGAAGCCCTAAATAATTTCGACGAAGCAATGGAATGGTCTGAAAAAAGCGAGGCTCCCAGCGAGCAGTTGATCCATCTTTATCGTCGGCGTGGCCGAACACTTGAACTTTTGCTGCGTATGGATGAAGCTCTTGAAACCTATCAGTCCCTCGAAAGGTTAGGCAAGGCCCGCGATGACGACTCTTTGAGATTGGCAGGGATCACCGAACAGGCAATTTTGTATTCAGTCTCCCGGACCGACCCTGAGGCTTCCCAAATGCACTCAGAGGCTGCACTCGATTTAGCCCGTCGGCTGGGTGACCGCAGCACGGAAGCACGCAGTCTATGGAGCCTGCTGTTGGCAAATGCCTGGTCGGCTAAGGAAGAGGCTCTAGCATATGGCGAAGAAGGATTGTTGATCGCTCGTGAATTGGTAGAGGCTCCAGCCGTAACGAATGAGGAACTAGAGATTCTGGCCCTTTTACTGCTGGACCTTTCAGTTCCCCTGGTTGGATTAGGCCGGGTTGAGGAATCCATTCGCAAGACCCTTGAAGCGAAAGAGCTGTTCGAACAGATTGGGAATCTCCCTATGGTCACAACGGCTGCGCAACGACTGGGGATGGCATATAAGGCGGTTGGCAGATTTCAGGAGTCAGAGAAAGTTTATCAACAAGCCACAGAAATTGACATTTCGATTGGAAATAGCGGGGGTTTGATCGGCAGTTCGCTGGGTCTGATGGATGTTTATCCTCAAACCGGAAATATACAGCGCTTTTTAGACATACTTGAACAACTGAAACCTATCCTTGGGGCAGGTAGGCAGGTCCCTGAAGAGGTTGCAAAGTTTTTTCCGCTTGTTATCTATTTTTATATGGGGGCATATGATAGGGTCCTGGAAATGGCGGATGCTGTGATTGAATTTAACCGTACAAGAACATTGATCTGGTCTGATTCCTTCCTCGTGGTTTTGGTCCGGACCTATGTGGGTATGAATGATTATGAGATGGGAAAGAAGCTGCTGGCAAGAATTGGGGGCGACATAGATGCGGAAAACTACCTGAGCCCCATGTCGGCCCATTTGCCACAGGTCAAGGCAGAATTGGCCCTCATTGATGGAGATCGGCAGGGCGCGTTGCGTATCGTTGAAGACTATATTGGAAAAGCCCGCGAGAAGGGCATGCTCAGCTTCCTTCCTGAAAAACTGATGCTCAAAAGTGAAATACTGATCACAACCGGAGAAAAGGAAGCGGGTTATGAGGCGCTTCGGGAAGCTTATGCGTTTTCACATGAGCAAAACACACGCATGTTCTTGTGGCAAATTTGTGCCCGATTGGCTGCCAGGGAGGTTGATGATGGCAACCATACTGAAGCGGAAAAGTATTATGAGCAGGCACGCAGCGCTGTCGACTTCATTGCGGCCCACGCCGGGCAAGATGATCTTCGGGATGCTTTCCTGGCAAAACCGCTTGTCCAAACTGTTATATCAAATACGACCGAGTTCGAATAAAAATAACCTATTTTGATTTCCTCTCATCTCGCGACCGTTTAGTCTAGCTTGGCAGTGAGACCTTCGTCGGAAGAGCGCTGGATCGCTTCCAGCAGTTTGTGCACATCCAACGCATCATCGAAGCTGGGGGCGAAGCGCGTACCATCTTGAATCGCTTCTGCCATGCGCACATAGGCCTGCCCGACGTTCTGTGGTGGGCCAAATGGTACTGCATTTGGCACAAAGCGCAAGCGTTCGGGCACTGGCAATTCGCTAAGCGGCTCGTTCCCCTGAGCACCAACAATCGTGACAGGTGTGATTTGGGGAAGCCCCTGTGTCGTGGCGATGATCGTCCCCTTGCTGCCGTAGACGGCCATGCGCCAACCATCTGCATGATAGGGAACGGCCGTTATTTGATATGAGAGAAGCGCACCATTTGAAAAAACACCATTTAGCAGGATATGATCGGCCGCTTCGGCATCAACCATCTCGCCAGTGTCAGCCATGCGTAGCTGCTTGACTCGCGTCGTGACGTTGGCCGAAATTTCGGTCAGCGAGCCAAAGCAGTAGGCGATGTGATCGAGCGTGTGCCCTCCAATGATGTTGTACAGGTGGGCACCCTTGTTGAATTCCCGTTCATAATCCCGTTTAGAGGATCGCTCTGGCGAAGCGGTTGTTCGCATCGTCATATGGACCGAATGGAGTTCCCCCAACCAGCCTAAGTCATGAAGCTCTTTGATGTAGGTAAGGGTTGGATCATGCCGTCCTTGAAGCCCAATCGCCGTCACGATGCCCTTATTCCGTGCGGCTGCGGCCATCTGCTCAGTTTCCGCTAGGCTGGCACCCAATGGCCACTCGCAGTAAACGTGCTTGCCTGCGTTTAGCGCAGCCATCACAACCTCATAGTGGTTTGGTATCCTTACTACTGTAGAAATGATGTCGATATCTGGCTGAGCTACCAGTTCATTGATGTCGTAGTAAGCTCTGTCAATGCCAAAGGCCTTTGCAGCGGCTGCAGCCGATTTGGGGCGACTTGTGCAGAGCGCTGCTAGCTCAATCTGCTCAATTCCGCGCAACGCAGGTATGTGGGCCGCAGGCCCCCAACCCTTGCCAGCAGCATCGGCACCGACCAGCCCTAGTTTCAGTTTATCTGTCATCTCATCCTACTTCAGGGTCTATTCTTTGCGCTTCAGAGTGATTACCGGAATAATGCGCGATGTCTTTTGGCGGTATTCTTCAAAACCTGTGTATTGTATGCAGTAACAGCAGCGTCATATTCTCAAAATTCCCACCAACTTTGCCTTCATTGGCACGAAATTCTTAAATTATTGTTTGATTCCAGTCACTCATTACTTTCTCCAGTATAAAAGGCATTTATGAATACACTATATTGATAAGTTGTCCTGGCTGATCCTTACTCAACCATAATAACAATGCATCACTAACTTATAAGTGCACAGAAATCAATCGGTAACGCCAGCATTCCTTGAAAATTTCATTCCTTCAGACTAAGATTCTGAGCAAGTAACACGATTGAGCCGTATTTTCCTCTAGAAATAGGGAAGGGTGGCATTCGGAATCTATCACTTTAGGGGTATATAGAATTTATCTATGAGGGTCAATCGAATAACCTTATAGTATTTGTGACGTAAAGTACTTATAGATTTTCAGCACGGGGGATATATATATAGCAGTTTCGCAATAAAGCAATCAGTTTACTATTTAGACTTATCCACAGGTTCATTCTCCCATGGATTCGAAGATCAAAGCTTTGGCACGTGAGAAAGCTTCGCTGTGCTCAATTTTTGGGAGTACTCAGCGCATTCTGATCGTTTGGACTTTGGGAGAAGAGGAGGTGTCTGTTAGCGATATTGCTGCGGCGTTGGATATTTCGCTACAAAACGCTTCCCAACACCTCAGGTTGATGAAGGACAAAGGCATATTGTCGTCTCGCCGTGATGGGCAAACCATCTACTACAGGATCGCAGAAAACAAAATCTTAGAATCTTGTCCAATTTTGCTGAATGCACAGCAATACATAAATCAAATATTCAAAGAACAAAAAGGAGCAAAAAAATGACTGATCTATCCACACTCGAAGCTGCAAAGGTTGTCGATGCCCGAGCCATGGCCTGCCCTGGTCCCCTGCTGGAGGCCAAGAAAAGCATTGGCGGTGTCAAGGTTGGCGAAGTGTTAGAAATCTGGTCTGGTGACCCCAATACCAAAGATGACATGCCGCGTTGGTGCCAGAAAGTTGGCCATGAGTATCTTGGCGAGCTAGATGCAGACGGCTATGAGCGGATGTTCATCCGACGTTCCAAATAGTAACCTACCAGGTGGCGCATTATGCCAACGACTCCAGAAGCTAAGAAACCAAAAATCCTAATCCTGGCAACCCTCTCTGGCGGCTATGCTGGGGCAGACTCTGTAGGTCAATTACACGCGCATTATCCCACCAACACCTACGTCTTACCCGTGATTTGCCCTTCCATGTTCCCAGAGAAATTCTATCTGAATGCGTTCGAAAAAGGCATCGATGGCATCCTGGTGATGTACAGCGGCACCGACAGCCCCTACAAGGGTGGCCCGGAGCGCACAGCCCAACTCATCAACCAGACCTACCCAATGATGAAAGAACGCGGCATCGACACTCGCCGCCTCAAGCTGGCAGCCATCTGCACGGTTTGCACCAAGCCTTTCTTAAAGGAAGTCACCCAGATGGATCAATTGCTTCAAGGAATTGGGTATGTCAAGGATGAAATAGCAGCCCAGGTAACTGTGCACTAACTTTCATACCTGAATTATTTGAACCAGTCTGGACACACAAACGAGGAGCATACCGTTGAAAAACCTTCAAGTTGACGCACTGGTGGTGGGCGGTGGCATTGCGGGAATGCAAGCTGCTCTGGACATCGCCGATCAGGGCTACCAGGTAGCCCTGGTCGAGCGAGATGCCAGTATCGGCGGCAAGATGATCGCCTTGAGCAAAGTCTTCCCCACACTGGACTGCTGCAGTTGCATCACTACCCCAAAGATGTCCGCCGTTGCCCATCATGAAAATATCCAACTACTCACCTACTGCGAAGTGCAAAACGTACAAGAGAATGGCGCATGCTACCACGTCGAGGTGCTCCAAAAACCTCGTTATGTCGACGCAGATGCCTGCACGGGCTGTCGGCAGTGCGAATATGCCTGCCCTATCTACGTAAACAACAGCTTCGATCTCGATATGGGGGCTACAAAAGCCGTGCGGGTTCCCTTCTCCACTGCTGTACCGCAGGTCGCTGTCTTAGATATCGATCAATGTATCTTGTGCGGCAAGTGTGAAAAGGAATGTCCAGTGGGTTGTATCGATTTCAACCAGCAGCCGGAGAGCTTCGAAATCGAAGCCACCTCCGTAGTGCTGGCAACCGGTTTCGAAACCACCCCTCGAAACGCCAAGAAAGAATATCACGCCGAAGATATCCCCAACGTGATCGATGGCTTGATGATGGAACGTTTGCTGGCGCCCACAGGTCCTTACGGGCGCGTGCTGCGTCCTGGCGACGGCAAAGAACCCGAAACGATTGCTTACGTGCAATGCGCAGGCTCGCGCGATGACACCCTGGGCGTGGAATACTGCTCGCGGGTGTGCTGCATGTACGCTATCAAACAGGCCATGCTCATCTCTGGCGCGCTGCCGCTGGCGGACATCACCATCTACTACATGGATATCCGCACCTTTGGCAAAGGCTACGAACAGTTCTACCAGAACGCCAAAGCCATGGGTGTGATGTTCGAGCGAGGCAAAGTGGCCTCGATCTCCCAGGACGAAAACCAGAACCCCGTCCTGAAGCTGGAACTGGTCGACGAAAGCTCACAGATCGTCGAACGCACTCATGATCTGGTAGTGCTCTCGGTGGGCATGCTACCGGCCTACGACCCCAGGCCGGTCTATAACATCCCAGTGGGCCAGGATGGCTTCGTATTCATCCCCGATCCCAACATCTCTCCAACAGCGACCAATCGCCAGGGGATCTTCGCCACCGGCACAGCCCTCTCCCCAATGGATATCGTCGATAGCGTTGTGATGGCTGGAGCTGCTGCGGCAGATGCCGCAGCCTACATCGAAGAGATCAACAACGGCTACACAAAGCCAGTTGAAGAGACCATGGAGGCCGTCCATGCCTGAGAACAAAGACAAAGAAATCCGCATCGGTGTCTACACCTGCTACTGCGGAGGCAATATCAGCGATGTAGTGGAGTGTGAGCGAGTCGCCAAAGCCATCAGCCAATTCCCCAATGTTGTCGTCTCGCGCACGGACATGTCGATGTGCTCTGACGCCGGGCAATCCATGATCGAGGCAGATATCCGCGAGCAGGGCATCAACCGTGTGATCGTCGGGGCCTGTGCGCCATCATTGCACGAGCAGACTTTCCGTGGCACTGTCACTCGCGCCGGTCTCAACCCCTATTTGTACCACCATGTTGGTTTGCGCGAGCAGGACAGTTGGGTCCACGGGGACAATCCTGAAGGCGCAACTGAGAAGGCCATTCGCTTGATGGCTGCAGGGATTGCCAAGGCTCGCTTACTCGAACCTTTGCAACCCATTCAATTAGATGCTGAACGTCATGCCCTGGTGATCGGTGGTGGTGTGGCGGGTTTACGCGCTGCTTTGGACATTGCCCGAAGTGGGTTGCATGTGACTCTGATCGAAAAGACCCCCTTTCTGGGGGGGCACATGGCCCAGTTAGAGACCCTCTTCCCCACAGAAGAAAATGCCCGCGAGTTACTGCATGAACTCATCTGGAAGGTGATTGTCCATCCGAACGTGACTGTCCTGACCCAGTCTGAGGTCGTAAGCATCTCTGGCTATGTTGGAGATTACCAGGTGCAGATTCGAGAACAATCCCGAGGGATTAAGAATGACCTTGCAGAAGCCGCCATAGCAGCCTGCAGGGGTGAAATCCCCGATGAATTCAATTATGGCCTGACCACGCGCAAGGTAATCTATAAGGCTTGTCCTGACTGTTATCCAACCTCACCAGCCGTTGACTGGGAGAATTATGACGGTGAACCAATTGTGATCAAGGGTCAGCCCACTGTGCTCTATAACAACCCTAAAACTATCGAACTCAAAGTGGGTGCCGTGGTTGTCGCCACGGGCTTCAACCCCTATGAGCCCCGTCAAGGTGAATATGGCTATGGGGAGATTCCCGAAGTGGTCACCCTGCCAAAGCTGATCCGTCACCTGGCCTTGCAGGGGGATCGTGAAACCCTGACCTGGAATGACCATCCCGTGAGGGATGTTGCGCTGATCCACTGTGTGGGCAGCCGCGAAATCGATGGAGTCCACGAACCCCATGAAGATGGCCAGGTCAACGATTACTGCTCGCGAGTTTGCTGCACGGCCACGCTACACATGGCCAACCAGCTCAGGGAACGCTTCCCGGAAATGAATATCTACGATCTCTATGAAGATATTCGCACGTACGGACGAGGCCATGAAGATTATTATCGCCATGCGCTGGACAACATGGTTCGTTTCCTGCGCTTCCATGGCGACGAAAGGCCAGAAGTGGTCGCTGCCGAACCCGGCGATAGCCACCCGGCCATCGTCCGGGTCAAGGATTACCTGACCTGGGGCGAGGAGATCGAAGTGCCTGTAGACCTGGTGGTGCTGGCTGTTGGAATCGTGCCTCGCGACGTGAACGACTTGATCCAGATGCTGAAGATCTCGCCTGGTACCGATCGCTTTCTATTAGAAGTCCATCCCAAGCTGCAACCCGTGGAGACCGCCGTCCCGGGTGTCGTCCTAGCCGGAACAGCCCAGGGACCGATGAACGTCCAGGAGAGCTGCGCAGCAGCGTCTGCGGCAGCAGCAAAAGTCTGTGCCCTGCTCGGCCAGGGGAGGGTCGAACTGGAGCCCTTTGTCGCCCAGGTTGACTCAGAGAAATGTGATGGCACCGGTGCTTGCGTCGAGGTTTGCTGCTATGAAGATGCCATTGCCGTTCAGACCATTTCACTTAATGGAAAACAGATCCAGCGCGCCGTGGTGACTCCGGCGAACTGCACGGGTTGTGGAAATTGTGTCAGCGCCTGCCCTAACCGGGCCATCGACGTCCAGGGCTGGACTTTATCCCAGTACGAAGCCATGGTAGATGCTTTTGCACTTGACACAGCAGAATTAGTGGAGGTACCTGCATGACCACAGACAAACAAGCAGCCAAGAAACGCGCTGAGTTACTCAAACAACTGCGCGCCGAACACCAAGAGACCGTAAAACGCACTCAGGCGCGCCTCAAAGAGCATAAGCAAATCCACCGCCAAATTTGTCAAGTGATCCGCGAGAACGCCAAAACTGTCCCAGAAATCTCCGAGGCCATCGGCACACCCACGCCAGAAGTGCTCTGGCATCTGACGGCATTGAAAAAATATGACATTGTCGCTGAAGATGGCATGTGTGGTGATTATGTGTTGTACAAGCAGGTGGAGGCATAACGATGAGCACCAGAATCGATCCCACGCTGATGTACGAACTCAAGGAGTATGGTGCCGTAGGCATCGAAAAATGCTTCAACTGCGGCAACTGTACAGCCATCTGCCCTCTGACCAGCGACGAGTACCCCTTCCCACGCAATATGATCCGCATGACACAGGTGGGTTTAAAAGAGCGTATGCAGAGCAGCCTGGACCCCTGGCTGTGCTACTACTGCGGTGATTGCTCGGAAACTTGCCCCAAGCTAGCTGAACCCGGCGAAACCATGATGGCTATGCGTCGCTGGCTGACTGCCCAATATGACTGGACAGGTTTATCACACAAGCTATATACCTCCAAGGCCTGGTCCATTGGCGCACTGTTGGTTGGAGCCATTTTAGTAGTCCTGTTAGCTATCATGCTGCATGGGCCTATGGTCACCAAACAGGTAGAACTGAACACCTTTGCCCCTGTTGAGATGATCCATATTGCCGACTTGATCCTGGCCGCAGTGCTGGCTTTCTTCTTACTTTCTAACTTGTTCCGCATGTTCATCCTGATATTCCGTGAGGGGGATAAGCTGAAGATTCCACCCTTAGCGGTGTTTGTCAGCGAGGGTTGGAAGTTGATATACCACACCCTGACCCAAGAGAGATTCTCTAAATGTGAAGGCAAACGCCGCTGGATCAGCCATTTGATCCTGGTTTTCGGCTACGGAACGATGTTTGTGCTGATCGTGGTTTTCCTGACGTGGTTCCAAACCGACAATCTCTACCCACTATACCACCCCCAACGCTGGATTGGTTATCTGGCTGCCCTGGCGATCATCTATGGAGCAGGAGAGGCTCTTTGGGGTAGGTTCAAGAAAGAGCACCAAATGCACCAATTTTCGCATTTCAGCGATTGGCTTTTCCCCGTTTTACTCATTTTGCTTTCCATTTCTGGTCTCATGATCAGCGCCTTCCGCTACCTGGGCTTACCACTGGCGACATACTATACCTATGTTGGTCATCTGGTGGTCATGATGATGCTTTACATTTGCATCGGGCCCGTGGGGAAATGGGCGCACTTACTTTACCGGCCCTTTGCGGTTTATTTCCAAGAAGTAAAAGCCAAAGCAGCACAATTACAAAGAGAAGCACCTGCCGAGGCAGTCGCCTCAGCAGCGGACTAACTAAGAATTCTTTTCATTTTAGGAGGTGAACCTTGACAGAAGAAAGCATAGAAAAGATCGTTGTCACTCTTAACCATGACGATACCCATAGCGTGATGTCGGCTCTCGTCATGGCAGCTGCTGTAGCAGCTACAGGTGACCAAGTGTTATTTTTCGTCCAACCTGGTGGAGCCAAAGTCCTGGCAAAAGATGAGTTGGAGAAATATCAAGACCTGAAAGGCCAGCCGGATCCCATCGAACTATTCGATGCTATCCAAGTTCTCGATGGCCGTGTCATCCTGTGTGAGCTTGGCCTACCTATCTGGAATATGCAGGAGGAAGATCTGGTAGATGGCGTCGAAGTTATGATGGCTTCTTCCTTCTTGTTCGAAGCTGAAGGTACCAAGATGACATTTAGTTATTAAAAGCCCAACGGAAATAATCCCGGAAAAAGGTGTGCGCACACCTTTTTCCGGGGCAATCCGTTTGACGGTTCAGCATAATCAAAATGTTCAACAAGGAGAATTTACATGAGTGAAGAAATCACAGTCACCAAAACTCTGGATGTGTGCGGCAAGATCTGCCCCTATCCCGACATGAACACCATGACCACGCTGAAAAAGATGGCCAAAGGAGAAATCCTGGAAGTTCTGTTGGATTATCCTCTGTCCGTGGAGCGCATCCCGCGCAACCTGAAAAAGCAAGGCCACGAATTGTTAGCTGTAGAACAAATCGACGGCCCTAACCATCGTATGCTCATCAAAGCACACGGCTTGAAATAAGCATCAATATCTTATCCTGGAGGATCACTATGAGTTTCATCGTACTAACTGGCTTGATCGTAGGTATCATTTTCGGCTTTGCCATGCAGCGCGGGCGTTTCTGTATGAATTCAGCAATTCGAGACACCGTTCTGCTCAAAGACACCACCTTGCTTAAGGCAGTGGGAGTAGCCATCCTGGTCGAGATGGTCGGATTTGCCATTCTGGCTATGGCGGGATTGATCAATATCAGCCCCAAACCCTTGTTCTGGGGTGCTAACCTGGTAGGCAGTTTTATCTTCGGCATCGGCATGGTATTGGCAGGCGGTTGCGCCAGCGGCATCACCTATCGCGTTGGGGAGGGCATGGTTGGTTCCCTGGCAGCAGTCGTTGGCCTGGCCACGACTGGTACGCTGACTGCTATGGGCTTCCTCAAGCCCGTCAAGGATGTTCTTCAAACCAGCACCAAAATCACTGTCGGTGAGGGTGCCAATCCGACGCTGGCCAATGTCTTAGGGCTACCCCATTTCGTGGTGGCTTTTGCCGTTGCGGTGATCGTAGCCGTGATTTGGATCTATGTAGCCAGTAAAAACAAAGCCGAAGACGATGTCAAAAGCACAGCATCCCTGGGTGAACGCATCTTCAAGCAGGGTTGGGGATGGCTTCCCACCGGGATCGTGATCGGCTTGATCGGTATGTTAGCCTTTTATGTTTCTACACTGGCTGGCCGCAGCTACCCCCTGGGCATCACCGCCGGTTGGATCTCGTGGGTGAAATTGGGGCTTCCCGCTGTAGATGCCTCTGTCAACTGGATTGCCTGGTTGGTAATTGGCATAATTATCGGCGCCCTGGTTGCTGCCTTAATCGCTGGCGAATTCAAATTCCGCTGGCCGGGATGGGGCATGCTGGGGCAATCCTTCCTGGGCGGTCTTTTGATGGGTTTTGGCGCAGTCTGCTCAGCCGGATGCAATGTCACCCACATCTTGAGCGGCCTACCCCAACTAGCCCTAGGATCACTGGTAGCAAGCATTGCTATCGTCTTGGGCGCCTGGCTGACTGCCTATCTGATCTTTGTTCGCCCGCAGAGCGTATAGTAGGGCTAAGGAGATATTCATGAGTGAAAAAATGGCCGTCGTCTGCAATGGCGACACCGCAGCCAATATCATGCCAACCTTGATATTCTCCACCTCAGGTCTGAGCCTGGATTATGAGGTGCATGTTTTCTTATGTCCAGCCGGCGCTAAATGGGCCTTGAAGGGAGAGTTGGAAAAACTAGGCACGCCCAAAGGTTTGCCGAACCCTGTCGAGTTATTCAATACGATCCTGGATTTAGGTGGCGAGATCGTTCTCTGCGAACTGGCGCTGGAAAACAAAGATATCGATCCCAAGGATTTACGCGACGAGCGTATCCTCATCAAGAAGGCACCACCTTATCTGATGGATATCGAAGGCGCCAAGATGACATTCACTTTCTAAGATATTTGAATGGACGGCTCGATCGATCGGCCGTCCATTCACTCTAACTTAGGAGAAATAAGTGGTAACTGCTCGTCCTTGGAACAGCTTTACCCGGCGAATCCTATGTGGATTGCGGGTCATTCTTTGCCTCGGGCTGATGTTCCTCGTTATTGTGTTGGCATTCTTTTTGATTCCAGCAAGCTTGCACTATCATGTCACTGAACAATTCACTTTCACAGGAGACGGCCAGGAGGCAAGGGTATATTTAAGCGTTTTAATTCCAAAAAGCGGCCCTTATCAATGGGTTGGGGAAGAAAACGTTTTTTGGGATGGTATTCAACATCATATCAGTTACGATGATGTCGATGCCGTCATGCTGTCTGGCGACAAGCAGGCTGGAGAGGATAGCGTGGCGATGATCGAGTATGATGTCAAGCTGCGACAAGGTAGAGTGTCCTGGGAAGCCCCTTTGGAAGCCTTCCAAGGGCTCCCTCAGGATGGCATTGAATCTGACCATTATCTCATACGTGAGAAAGCATCTGAACTTAATGATCGCCGGGATTTTCAAGACCTTCCCTACAGGATCTATTCATTTACATCCGATCATCTCACCTATTCACAAGTCCAAGAGGATTGTGCCAGTTCATCCGCATTGATGAGTTATAAGATTGGATCTTGCGTGTGTGCAGGTTATGCGCGTCTCATGGTTGCCTTGTCCAGAGCTTCTGACATCCCAGCACAAATGGTGATAGGATTTTTATACCCGGACCCCATCGTTAAAAGATACCATAACACCACCCCGCAGAATCCTGGCCAGGCTCATGCTTGGGTAGAATACTATTCCTATGGCAAGTGGATGATCGCTGATCCCACTTTAGGATCAGAAATTTGGAAAAGGGTCTATTTTAATCGCAACGATGGACGCCATATTGCTTATGGGGAATTAGTGCAATTATCTAGCGTAAAGGAAGAGCAAGAATACTGGGCGTTGAAGCAAGCAACCATATCGATGGGGGATAATGAGTGTTTCAGATATACAGCTACTACCAATTCGAACAAGATATCTCTAATTCCCCTCATAACCGTCCGCAAAGGCTGGGATGGGCGTTGGGCGAATGCAATCGTGATTTGGGTGATAGCAGTATTTTTGATCTGCAAGTTTAGATATCGAATTATCCCCAGATAATCCTCCTCCATAATACTGTGCCTTCAGTATCGGGGTGATTGGAGGATTACAAACAAGGCTCCCTGTGTAAGGGAGCCTTGTGATTCTCTCTTGATAGCTAAATTTCAATCGCAATGGTTCTTAT
Organism: uncultured Anaerolineales bacterium; assembly: GCA_964622645.1. GTDB lineage: Bacteria > Chloroflexota > Anaerolineae > Anaerolineales > UBA11858 > NIOZ-UU35. The sequence goes on along the minus strand of CAZUSV010000088.1, from coordinate 8,052 downwards.
TGCCTCCACAGGTATGTTGCCAAACGGATCAAATCCAGATTGGCAGGATCGTGTACGAAACTCCAAAAGGCCTCCTGAGGACGATTGGAAGCAACAAGGCGTTTTCGTACCATATATATTTTTCGGCGCAAATCGAGTCCCTCGACAGGCACATCAACGATATTCCCCCCCTCCAACGGACAAGCTGATGCTAATGTGGATACAAAAGAGACCCCATACCCGGCAGCCACTGTGCGCACTATCGCTTCCGCATTTCCCAGCTCCATGAAGAAATTGATATCATCCAGGCTGATATCAAATTTAGCCAGTTCAGAAAGCATTACGCGACGTGTCCCCGAGTTTGGTTCACGCATGATAATTGGTTCGCCAATCAGTTCCGCCGGACGGATAGAGGATCTTGACGCCCAGGGATGGTGAGCGGGCACAATCAGGGTTATGGCATCTTCGAAGAATTCCTGCAACTCCATCTCCTCCTCATGCATCTCATAACTAACAACCCCAAGATTAGCTTCCCCATCCAAGAGGCGTGGCACTACATGCTCAGGCGTGCAACGCAGAATGCGAACATTGATCCCAGGATTGAGCTGACAGAATCGCGCCGCTAGCTGCGGCAAGACATATTTTCCAGCAGTTGTGCTGCAAGCAATACGCAAATTGCCAGCAATCCCTTTTTGCAGGGCATCCATCATTCCCTGGAGTTCAATCGAATCGCGCACAACTTTGCGGGCCCATGGCAATAGCAGGCGTCCCGCTTCGGTGAGTCGCAGACCGGGTGCATCCCTTTCGAATAATTTCACATCCAGCTCACCTTCAAGTGCTTTGATGTGATGGCTCACCGTTGGTTGGGTTAGATGTAATTTGCGAGCTGCCTCAGTAAAACTAAGATTCTCTGCTGCCTGCAGAAAAGTTTCCAGCCGTGCAATTTCAATCATATTTCACCTGCTATTTTGTATTTCAATCCTTTGACTTTACTGCAAAAAGGTTACGAGAAGACATTCCGCCTGAATATATTTGGGGTGGTGGCGGGGCCACCCCAAATATATTCAGGCGACTGACTCGCTCGGTTGCTTTTATTAGTGCAATCATTTATCAACAAAAACCGGTAGAGTGATTATATCTCTCAACATATGAACTATATTAGTGACATTAATCGTCTGATGCGCATATTTATATGCCAAATGTCACTATTGACATTTTGTCTATAGTGTTTTAGATTACATAATCAAGTATATATGACAACCGAAGTTTCGTCAGGGAAGACTACCTAAAAATGTCACATTACAGACGAGAAGCCCGGAAATAGGGGGCAGGGTTGCGGAGCCGCTTTGCGTGCCACCCCCTATTTCCGGAAGTTCTCGCAAATGTGATGTGGTCGAACTACTGTCCTCCCTAACCAAGGAGTGTTCGTATGCCAGGTGGAAGAGGGCGAGGCAGGGGTAGAGGGCGTCGACAGCGGGTGATGAGTTTCTTACAGCCCTGTCTCCTGCTTTTACTGACACGCGGTTCTGCGCACGGCTATAGCCTACTCGATGGGATTGGCGAATTCGGATTCGAGCGCCAGCGCTTCGATGCCAGCCTGATCTACCGTGCCCTGCGAGATATGGAAGATTTCGGCTGGGTGTACTCCCAATGGGATGATGAGAACCAGGGCCCCAGGCGACGTGTCTATCAAATCTTGCCTGAAGGCGAACTGCGCCTGTCCGAATGGATCAGCGAATTAAAGAGAACCCGGGATGAGATCGACACTCTTTTATTGGCATACAAGGAGACGCAGTTGAAAAATGGCTAAGCTGAGCAGTCACGATGGTTCTCAGGAATTCCCGTAGTAATGTCCAGATTTGGGGGTATGGGGCGTGTAGAGCACGCCCCATACCCCCAAATCTGGGAGCTAGCCCAGCGATTCCTAGAGAGCAGTAACGATTATTGAATTTTGTAAATAGCACGAAAGGAGAAACAAAAATGCCTGCTAGAGATGGAACTGGACCCAGGGGTGAAGGCTCGAAGACGGGCCGTGGCGAGGGTAACTGTGCAGAAAATGACAAGCCCAGGTTTACAGGGTATGCTCCCAACCGTGGTTTTGGGCGCAGTTTGGGCTTGAGACGAGGTGGACGCAGGAGATGGTTTCGCTTCCGCAACGCGGGAATGCGCCGCAGAGCGTGGTTAAGCCAGCGCTCAAACGACAAAACAGAGAATTAACTGGCACCCAAAGGTAAATATGAAAGTTGCCATTTCAGCAAACCAGAACACTATCAAAGCACAGTTCAGCCCGCGTTTTGGGCGTTGCGATTTTTTTGTATTCGTAGACAGCGAAACGCGCGCCTGGAAAGCCTACACCAACCCAGCGGCCAGCGCGCGTGGTGGCGCAGGTCCCCAAGCAGTTCAATTCATCGCTGATAAAGGCGCTAATGCCATCATCAGCGGACGCTATGGTCCCAGTGCGTTCTCAGCCCTGGAAGCTGCTGGCCTAAAGGCTTATCTCGCTGAAGATGGATCCGTCAATGAAGTTTTGGATAAATTCCTGGCCGGGGAACTAGAAGCCACTTCCGCAGCCACCGGCAAAGAGCTGCACGGCAGAGGCTAGCGCGATTGATGAAGATTGCAGTTGCCAGTGGGAAAGGTGGCACTGGAAAGACCACCATTGCCACCAGCCTCACCACATGCCTGGCCAACGTCGGCAAATCGGTCGCTTACCTGGATTGTGATGTCGAAGCCCCCAACGCACACCTGTTTCTGCGCCCAGTTTTCGACCAAAACCAGGATGTGAATATACTGATCCCTACCGTGGACGATACTCTGTGCGCGGGCTGCGGTCGATGTGCCGAAGTCTGCGAATTCCACGCCATTGTCGTATTAGCAGGCAAACCCTTGGTCTTTCCCGAATTATGTCATGGCTGTGGAAGCTGTGCTCTGGAGTGTCCCGAAAATGCGATCTCAAAAATTCCCAAAAACCTGGGAGTCCTGGAAAAAGGCTTGACCCCAGCAAATATCGATTTTACCCGCGGGCTGCTTAATGTTGGCGAGCCCATGGCCGTGCCCATCATCCGCCAGCTCAAAAAATGGCATGTAGCAAAAGATCAAGAGATCATTATCCTCGATTCTCCACCTGGCACTTCTTGCCCTGTCGTTGAATCGATTTCCGGATCGGATTATGTGCTCTTAGTGACTGAACCGACCCCTTTCGGGCTGCATGACCTGAAGTTAGCTGTGCAATTAACGCGTGAGTTGGCTATCCCGTCCGGCGTGATCGTCAACCGCGATGGCATCGGAGATGCCAAAGTAGATGACTTCTGCCAGGAGGCAGGCATCCCTATACTCATGCGCATCCCCCTCGAGCGAGAGATCGGTGAAGGGATCGCGCAAGGCAAATTGTTGATTGAAATCCAGCCTGAGTACAAAGGTAATTTCCAGCAGATGTACGCGCAAATTCTCAACGGGATTGTGCAAACTGCCTGAAAAAAGTCAGGAGGTAGCGTATGGATTCCTGGAAAGATTATCTCTCATCATCCATTGCCGGTGGCTTCACCATTGCCCAGCTAATTTGTTTTTTCTTCTTCCAGAATGACGCTGGAAACCCGGTGATTAGAATTCTTGGATGGATTATCTGGGGGATTTCTGTGATTTTCGGCGTGCTGCCCATCATTATCTTTCGTAAGCAAGCCGGGGTACCGAAGGGAGAAAGTTTCGTCAAGACCACGATCCTGGTCGATCGCGGTCTCTACGGCATCATTCGGCACCCTCAGTATCTGGCTGGAATCCTACTCAATCTGGCGCTGATGATGATGTCTCAACATTGGCTCATTGTGCTACTAGGACTTCCAGCCGTGGTCTTGATGTATTTCGATATCCAAAAGGCAGACCAACACGAAATCGAGAAATTCGGCCAAGCTTACCAGCAGTATATGGATCGCGTCCCCAGGATGAACTTCATCATGGGGATCATCCGGCAGATACAACGCAGAAAGAAGTAATCCGAACCCGAGGGCTGTCAAATGACGAATACATCGAAGCAGCTTGTGATTCTCAGCGGCAAAGGAGGCACCGGTAAGACCAGCGTAACGGCCGCGTTCGCCCATCTGGCAGCGTTGGAAGATTCCCCAGTGCGGGTTGTGCTGGCCGACGCCGATGTGGATGCTGCCAACCTGGAGCTGGTACTCTCCCCGAAGATCATCGAACGAAACGATTTTTGGGGCGGTAAGGTAGCCGTCATCGACACGGACCTCTGCCAGGGGTGCGGCACTTGCGAACAAGTCTGCCGTTTTGATGCAATCATCCCTCACCCCCTACCCCTCTCCCAATGGGAGAGGGGAGTATTGGGTGAAGGGTACTGGATCGATCCCATCGCCTGCGATGGCTGCGCAGCCTGCGTTTACCAGTGCCCGGAAAAAGCCATCAGCATGCAGGCACAGATCGCTGGGGAGTGGTTCCGTTCCGAGAGTCCTTATGGACCATTATTCCACGCCGCCTTGATCCCTGCGCAGGAGAACTCGGGCAAGCTGGTGACCCTGGTCAAGCAGAACGCCCGATTGTTAGCCCTGGACGAGGGACTCGATTTGGTGCTGGTCGATGGCCCGCCCGGGATTGGCTGCCCGGTGATCTCAGCTGCTTCCGGTGCAGACCTGGCGCTGATCGTGGCCGAGCCCACTGCGGCTGGGGTGCATGATATGAAGCGGGTACTGCAAACCACCTACCACTTTGGGGTTCGATCGCTGGTCTGTATCAATAAGGCCGATCTATACCCCCAGGGATTACATGAAATCGAAGCCTTCTGTCGGGAACAGGATACCCCGGTCGTGGGCCGGATCCCCTTCGACCTGACTGTCACACAGGCGATGGTCCAGGGGCAAACCATCACATCCTTTGATCCCCAAGCGCCAGCAAGCAAGGCTCTAAAGCAGATCTGGGCCAGGGTTCTGGATATCCTTCTAAAAAAACATAGGGACGGAAATTTCGTCGCCAAAAAAGAAGCAATCTAATCAACAAGGAGACATAAGTATGCGCATTGCAATTTCCACCGAAACCAACAACGGACTGGACAGTCTGGTAGCCCATCACTTTGGCCGCTGCCCGTTCTTTGCCCTGATCGATGTAGATGGAACGGATGTCAAAGCTGTGGAAGTCATTGAGAACCCCTTCTTCAGTGCACACCAACCCGGCCAGGTACCCGGCTTCATCAAAGAGCAAAACGCTGATGTCATGCTCAGTGGTGGCATGGGCGGCAGGGCCATCCAATTCTTCCAGCAGTTCGGCATCCAAACCGCCACGGGAGCAAGGGGAACGGTACACCAAACCCTGGAAAGTTTCTTGGGCGGCGAGCTCAGTGGAGCAGCCCCATGCAAAGAGAGCGTCGAGCACGGCCATGGTCATGAGCACAATGATCATTGATGAACAGATTTCTGAAAGAAGTTCAACTTTTCCCCTCTGGTGACGATGCTCTGCGTCGTCACCGTTCCACCGCGGAGCGGATGAAACCAGGGTTAAGAGAAGTTGAACTTCTAGCCAATGAAATATGTTTTGAATGAATAGGCTCATCGATGATCTCTTAGACACGCTCCATGATGGGGAGGCAGCCCATATATGTATCGGGCTGCATTGGACGGCAGTAGTCATGCAGGTTGACGGCCAGCGCCAATGCGGCCTGGCATCTACTTTCAGAGGTGGTCATGTGCATGGCTTTCCCGATGTTCCCCAGGCAGGGCGCTTGGAAACTATGGGCAGTCGAGAACTGGCCTCCCTGATTCTTTCCGAGCAGCCGACGCTGGTGAGTGTGGGAGCCGCAGCCTTGAACGCTCTGCTACCACACGACTCTCAAACCTGGCAAGAGATCAACGCTGAAAAAGTCATCAGCAATCACGGCCGGGGAAAAACAGTTGCCTTGATCGGTCATTTCCCTTTTATCGACCGGCTGCGCGCCAAGGTTGGGCAATTGCATGTCTTAGAGCTGGATCCAAAACCCGGAGATTTGCCTGCCTCCACAGCGAGTGAATACCTGCCCCAAGCAGATGTTGTAGCCATCACATCCATGACGCTGATGAACCGCACCCTGGATGGACTATTGAAACTTTGCTCGCCCCAGGCCCTGGTAATCTTGTTAGGACCGACAACCCCGCTCAGCCCAGTTCTATTCGATTACGGCATCGACCTGCTGTGCGGATCGGTAGTTGAAGCCATAGACCCGGTACTGCAATCTATCAGGCAAGGGGGTAATTTCAGGCAAGTACACCGCGCTGGTGTGCGCCTGGTATCTATGCGTGCTAAGTAGAGCAAGAGCAATGGATTACGTATTTGGGCCCGTTCCCTCGCGACGTCTCGGCCAATCTCTGGGGATTGATCCCGTCCCCCACAAGACCTGCAATTGGAATTGCGTCTACTGCCAGTTAGGGCGCTCCAGGCCCATGGTGAACGAACGCAAACACTATTATGCTCCCGAAGATATTCTGGCTGAGGTAGAGCAGACTCTGGCTGATCACAAACCCGGTGAAATCGACTGGATCACCTTCGTCGGTTCAGGTGAGACAACTTTGCACTCTGGCATTGGAAAATTGATCCGAGATGCCAAGGCGCTGACAAAATTGCCTATTGCAGTGATCACGAATGGATCACTGTTATATTTGCTAGAGGTCCGAAAGGCACTCTCAGCCGCTGATGCCGTTCTACCCTCTCTGGATGCAGGCAATCCCCAGTTGTATCGCCATATCAACCGCCCCCACCCAGGCGCTAAATACGACCGTCTGCTGGAGGGACTGATCGCATTCCGGAACGAATATCAGGGCAAATTTTGGGTCGAAGTGATGCTGGTGCGGGATTTGAATGATAAGGAGTTCGCCCTTAGGGAGCTTTCAATTGCCCTGCAAGATATCCAACCCGACGAAGTGCACCTCCTCCAACCTACCCGCCCTCCCGCAGAGAGCTGGGTTCAGCCACCTGACGAAGAAGGCTTATTGCGAGCAGCGGCGATTTTGGGGGAAGTCGCAAAAATCGTTTACCCTGCCAGTGGAATTTTCGACCTCAGTGGAAGCATAACCTTAACAGAGGCAGTGATTGGTATCATCACTCGCCACCCTATCCCTGAAACAGAATTAGTTCATGCGCTGGAAAGCTGGTCGCCAGATGAAGTTGCAGCGACCCTATCACAATTGGAACAAAGCGGTCGGGCACAACGGATCGAGCGTTTTGGCACTCTATTCTGGAGCGCGGCCTCAGGGTATTATGCCAATTCGCCATAATATTCTGCAATCGCGGTCTGTAGTCTACTCCCAAAACCGCAGCCTTTACGAATAAATGGATTTTCAATACAATGGGGGAATTCATTCAGTATTATGGTCATCGCAAACATTTCTACTCAAGGGCTTTCAGCACAATTAGACAATCCAGAATTTACCGTTGTGGATATAAGGGCTTCAGCAGCCTACAATGGTTGGAAATTGGAGGGTGAAGCGCGGGGTGGGCATATTCGAGGAGCGTTTAGTTTTCCATTACCCTGGATAAAAAATATCCCCAAAACTAAGTTGATTTCTCTGCTTACGTCAAAAGGGATTACTTCAAAGAATTTTGTGTGTGTTTATGGGTATGCAAGCGACAATAGCTCTGAAATAGTAAATTTGTTTCTGGATTTTGGCATTAGTAAAATCTTTACTTATGCAGCTGGTCTGCAACAGTGGGCAGACACTTCAAACTTGCCCATGGAGTACTTGGCTAACTATAAGCGATTAGTTCACGTAGATTGGGTTTCTGATCTGATTGCTGACCATGCGCCAATGAATGATTCCTTTGAGAAATTTGTGCTCATCGAAGCAAGTTGGAGAGGGTTCGAGGAATATAAGGCTGGTCATATTCCTGGAGCTATCCACTTAGATTTATCATCAATTGAAAATCCAGTTTCCCGCAATAAGCATCCGGATGAAAAACTCCTGGAAATCCTTCTAGGCCTAGGCATCACCAGCAAATCAGTGGTATTGCTATATGGCAGGGACATCATGGCGGCAGCGCGCGCTGCCAGCATATCAGCAATTCCCGGAAGTTAGGGGGAGAAAAGGTTGACAAGGGTTTTCGTAA
>CAZUSV010000087.1:9350-24742 GCA_964622645.1 uncultured Anaerolineales bacterium | reverse complement strand
GCCTATAAGCCGCATTCTGTCCAGCGGGGTATCCCGCCTAGGTGATCATCTGTCTGGGACGCGCCTCTCAACGCTCCTCATGCAGCCCACCCGGGACTCAAATGCGACGAGCAGCCACACGAGATCGATGATTTTTGATTAAGGATTGCAGATTGGACAAGCCAATCCGCAACCAAAAATCTCCAATCCGCAATCCCTTTGTCCCTGCTTGGCCTTGCTCCTGGTGGGGGTTACCCGGCCGCGTGCATTACTGCCGCGCCGGTGGTCTCTTACACCACCATTTCACCCTTACCGGTGGATTGCTGATTGCCGAATTATGATTCTTGATTGAGTCTGCACAATCGAAAATCTGCAATCAATAATCAGCAATCCACAGGCGGTATGTTTCTGTGGCCCGATCCAGGAAATTGGCACTGCGTAGCAACCGAAGTTGCATAGCAAAGTGTTCTTCCCTCCGGACGTTATCCGGCACCATGCTCTGTGGAGTGCGGACTTTCCTCAGGAATATTGATGATTTTTGATTTTCGATTGATGATTGATGCCACCAACGGCGGCCCAATCAACAATCTACAATCATCAATCCCAAATCTCCCTGCGATCACCCGGCCAGCCTGGGGTTTTCATGTTACCATGAAGTAATGCATTGGGGTAGACAAAACGACCTCACTCATGTAAAATACCCCCTCGTCAAAATCAAGAGTTACACCCAAGTTCCGGAGGTTTGACTTGGCAAATATTAAGTCTGCAATTAAACGTAATCGACAAAACGAAAAACGTCGCGTCCATAATCGAGTTTACCGCGGCAGTGCCCGCACCTATGTCAGGAAAGCGCTTGATGCTATCGAAAGTGGCGATGTCGAAGCCTCTCGCGAGGCCACAATGCAAGCTGTCAAAGCGTTAGATAAGGCCGCGCAAAAAGGTATCATTCACAAGAATAATGCCGCGCGTCGCAAGGGGCGCCTGATGAAAAAGCTGGCTGCTCTCGAAAAGTAAACCTGCAAAATAGACCGATCTCCAGGTTGTAAACCAGCGGGAGCTTTCATTTGAGCTCCCGCTTTTTGTGTTCCTCAGACCTGATTAGCACAGTCTGCGCCACGCTAACCCCAGGCCCTTCTTCGAAGTGGGAGCAGTCCGAATGACTGCCTGACCAAAGGTCCGCATAGCGTGGCACGGTCTGCGCTTACAGCGGACCTTCGGTCAGACCGGCCGGAGCAGCCAACAAAAGACGCTAGGGCCGGTCTCCTGACCGCTCCCGGTGATAAGGATGTGGCCCTCCTACGGGATCAGAAATGGCATCCTCTTGAGGAATGGTATACCACAAGGGCATGATATAATCTCCACCCGCAGCGACCAACCTGAACTTCGCCCTGCAGCTCCTTTACCTTTGGTGAACTATGTTTGAAGCTGAACAACACTCTATTGGGACATTAATCCAAACATACTGTTCGGAGAACGACATCCCTGTTCCCCAGGAATTCCAGTGGAATCCAATCCCTTTCAGCGGTGATTGGGGAATTTCGACATCTTTCTTCCAGATCGCTGCTCAGGAAGCGCGTTCAGGGAAGAAGGTCAACGTGCCGACGCGTGCCCAGGAGATCGCTGCGGGTGTTGCCTCTCATATTGGCACACCCAAGGGATTCAGCCGGGTGGAAGCTGTCAAAGGATATCTCAACCTATATTTTTCTTCGAGCGATTTCAGCCGGCGGGTGATCGACGAAGTTCTGGCAGATAGGGACAGTTTTGGCCAGGGAGAAGCAAAACCTGAACGCGTAATGGTGGAGTACGCCCAACCGAATACCCATCACTCTTTCCATATTGGGCATTATCGCAATGCCATCCTTGGAGAAGTGCTGGCTCGGTTGGTTGAATTCGCAGGCTTCGAGACCATCCGGGCATCTTACCCCGGCGACCTGGGATTGGGCGTCATCACTGTGCTGTGGATCTATGAGAAATTCTATAAAGGTCAGGAGCCAAAAGAGATCCATGAACGCGGGCAGTGGTTGTTGAAGCTGTATGTTGAAGCTACAAACATGCTGACGCCCAAGGATGATGAAAGCCCTGAAGAAAAAGCGCAACGCGAGGGATATGATGCTGAACGAAGGGAGATGTACCGCAAATGGGACGCTGGTGACCCATACCTGCGGGAACTCTGGCTAGAGACGCGCCAGTGGAGCATGGAAGAATTGGACGATATCCTGAGCATGATGGATGTCGAAATCGATGTGTGGTTCTTCGAGAGCGATGTGGATGAGCCTTCCAAAGCGATCGTCGAGGAGTTGATTGCCAGGGGCATTGCCGACGATGAGCGGCCTGAAGGCGGGCCGGTGATCGTCAAGATCGATGAGAAGCTGGGTTTGAAGAAAGAAAAATACCGCACCAATGTCATTTTGCGCAACGATGGCACGACGCTGTACCTGACCAAAGATATAGCGCTCGCCAAAGATAAATTCGAGAAATTCGGTGTTGACCGATCCCTTTATGTTGTTGACGTGCGCCAAAGTTTGCACTTTCAGCAGGCTTTCAAGATCCTCGAATTATGGGGATTCGAGCAGGCTAAGAAATGCTTTCATCTGGGATATGGCTTTGTCAGCCTACCGGAGGGGGCCATGTCGGCGCGGCGAGGGACGGTCGTGTTATTCAAGCATGTCGCCGACGAGGCGATAAAGCGCGTCTTGGCCGAGATCGCCGAGAAGAACCCCGATCTACCCCAAGATGTGCGCCAGGATGTCGCTCAACAGGTCGGGTTGGGTGCTTTAGCCTATGCTATGCTCTCTGTGGACAATAACAAAGATATCGTTTTCGATATCGACGAAGCGCTCAGCTTTGATGGGCATACCGGCCCTTATATTCAAAATGCTCACGTGCGTGCCAACAGTATTCTGCGCAAGGCAGGAGAAGTCCCTGGAGAAGCAGCCTTTGACTATCCGCTTGCATCGCATGAAATCGAACTCGTTGAAATGATATCCCGTTTCCCTTCGGTGGTGCAACAGGCCGCCAAGGAATACCGCCCTCTGGTGATGGCAAACTATGCCTTTGATCTGGCGACGGCTTTCCACAGTTTTTATCATGTCGTGCCGGTGCTCAAAGCTGAGACAGACACAATACGCGCGGCGCGCTTGCGTCTGGTCGCCGCCGCCAGGCAAACGATTGCTAACGCCTTGACATTGTTAGCCATTCGAGCGCCAGAAGTGATGTGATGATGTTTATCGGGCGATAAGGAAACAAGTATCTTGAAATCTTATCGCCTGATTTTTAAAATCTCTCTTCGTCGAATTTGTCTATGGGTCTGGAAGTCCGAATTCGACAATAGATGGGATTACACAGTCCGTTGAAATTGCCGAAAATAGACCACGCAGACCGATTAGAAAACTTCATAGGAGCAAAGGAAATGCCTGTAAAAACCCTAATCATGGGCGCCGCCGGGCGCGATTTCCACAACTTCAATGTTTGTTTCCGGGATGATCCTGAATATGAAGTCGTGGCATTCACTGCAACCCAGATCCCAAACATCGAGGGACGTCAATATCCAGCCGAGTTAGCTGGCTCACTGTATCCGCAGGGAATTCCCATCTACCCTGAAAGCGATTTGATCAAGCTGATCAAAGAGAAGGAGATCGAACAAGTCATCTTTGCTTATAGCGATATCCCTCATGAGTACGTCATGCACAAAGCCTCTGAAGTTTTGGCTGCTGGTGCGGACTTCCGATTGATGGGCACCAACTTCACCCAGGTAAAATCGAATAAACCGGTGGTTTCCATATGCGCTGTGCGTACGGGTTCAGGCAAAAGCCAGACCACCCGCCGGGTTTCGTTGATCTTGCGAGATATGGGTTTCAAAGTAGCTGCCATCCGGCACCCCATGCCATACGGGAATCTGATCGCTCAAAAAGTGCAGCGTTTCGCTGACCTCGACGATCTAGACGAATATGATTGCACCATCGAAGAACGCGAAGAGTACGAGCCTCATATCGTCAACGGTGTGATTGTCTACGCTGGCGTAGATTATGAAGCGATCCTCCGGCAAGCTGAAGAGGAAGTCGACATCATCCTATGGGATGGTGGCAATAATGATCTGCCATTCTACAAGCCTGATTTATCTATTGTGGTCGCCGATCCCCATCGTCCTGGACATGAAGTATCCTATCATCCTGGGGAGGCAGTTGTTCGGCAGGCGGATGTCATTGTGATCAACAAAGTGGATACAGCCAATGCTGAAGCGGTAATGACCGTCCAGGAAAATTTGCGCACGCTTCGGCCAGAGGCTGTGATCATCGAGGGAGCTTCGCCTCTGTTTGTGGATGATCCTGCTGCAATACGCGGGAAACGCGTCCTGGTGGTAGAAGACGGTCCCACCCTAACCCATGGCGAGATGGCCTACGGCGCTGGCTGGGTAGCGGCACGGCGCTTCGGCGCTTCTGAGATCATCGATCCGCGACCCTTTGCAGTGGGCAGTATCAAAGAAGTTTATGCCAGATATCCCACCACTGGTGACGTGCTTCCAGCGATGGGCTATGGTGACGAACAGATGAAGGAACTGGAGCAGACCATCAACAACGCCGACGCTGACCTGGTAATCATCGGCACACCCATTGACCTGGGTCGACTGCTCAAAATAGACAAGCCTACCCAACGAGTACGCTACGAACTTCAGGAGATCGGTCAGCCTACGTTGAAGGATATTCTTACAGAAAAATTTAAAATATAAGACCAAAAACCCGGTTTCTGCTCTGAAAAAGCAGCTCGATTTTCAAAGCTATCATCTTGCTCAGCAAAGAGAACACACTGATCAATGAAGAAACCGAGTTTCTTTCAACTATACTCATTATTATGCAGACAACCATCGCACCCACAATCACGCAACGTTTATTTCCAAAAACGAGCCGTCTCGTTCGAGATCTATTTTTAGTCATTGGCGGAAGCCTATTTGTAGCTGTCTGCGCGCAAATCCGCGTCGTGTTGCCCTTCACGCCGGTGCCCATCACCGGGCAGACCCTGGCCGTTATGCTGGTCGGAGCGGCATTAGGGAAGCATCGCGCTGGCATCAGTATGTTGCTCTATCTAGGGCTGGGCCTGGCTGGACTACCAGTTTTTGCAGGCGGTGCCCAAGGCCTGACCTACATGACTGGCGCAACCGGCGGTTACCTGATTGGATTCGTCGCCGCGGCCTATGTCGTCGGCTGGTTCGCTGAAAAAGGGCTCGATCGAGATATCCGCACAGCCTTTCTGCCTTTTCTGGTTGGCGAAATGGTCATCTATGCCTTTGGCCTTACCTGGCTTTCTATCTACATTGGCAATATGTCCCAAGCGTTAGTGCTCGGCTTCCATCCCTTTCTGGTTGGAGATGCGGTTAAAATAGCGCTAGTTGTGCTGCTTTTACCCGCAGCTTGGAGACTCGTACGATAAATTTGCAGGGGAGCTGGGGTGCAAGGGAGCCTGGGAGAATTTACTTCCATCTCCCTCTCTCCCCAGCCCCCCTGCTCCCCCTACTCAAATGCCTACCCTAAGCTGGCCAAGTAAAACTCCCCCCTCACCTATTCCCGCATCATTGCAAACTGAGAGCATCCTCTTCCCCCAGGGACAAGGATATCCCCACACCGCAGCGGACAACCGCCTCATCTTCGGCGACAATCTGGCGGTTATGTCTGCGTTGCTGGAAAATTATGAGGGGAAAATCCACTTGATTTATGCAGACCCGCCGTTTTTCACAAACAAACGCTGGAAGGCAAGAGTAGGGCGTGGAGAAGACTCGCGCCGTCCTGAGGACTGGGAAACCGTTGATGGATATACCGATCACTGGCCGGATATCGATGCTTACCTAGACATGCTCTATCCTCGGTTGGATCTGATGCACAAGCTGCTAACCCCCACCGGCATGCTCTATCTACACCTGGACTGGCATGCCAACCATTATGCCCGCTTACTCCTGGATGAAATCTTCGGGCCTGAGCGCCTGCTCAATGAGATCATCTGGGCTTATCACGGTCCCTCTCCCATCCGCAGCGCCTTCAACCGTAAACACGATACTATCCTTTCTTATACCAAAAGTGAAGAGTACACCTTCAATGTGGATGACGTGCGTGAACCCTATAATCCTAAAACCGTAAAAACATTTCAATCTTCACCTAAGGCTGGATTTGGCAAGGTGCCCGATCTTGAGCGTGGAAAAGTCCCGGAGGACTGGTGGTACTTTCCAGTGGTTGCCCGCCTGCATAATGAACGTACCGGCTACCCCACCCAAAAGCCAGAAGCCTTGTTAGAGCGCATCATCCTGGCATCATCCAACCCTGGAGAGATCGTGGCAGATTTCTTCTGTGGATCGGGGACAAGCATCGCTGTAGCAGCACGTTTGGGGCGGCAATTCATCGCCTCTGATGCCCAATGGCGCGCCATTCAAACCACACGAAATCGGCTGATCCAAATCCCAGGGTCTGTGACCAGCCTCGAGCAGGAAGCTCGGGCGCGACCTCCCAGAGGGGATGCCGACTTCAAGGAGGCCGACTTTAAGGAGGCAGACCTTAAGGATCTAATTACCATCCAAACGTCCTCGCGTTTAGAGCACCCCTCTATAAGAATTGACGAAGCGCTACTCGAGGAGTTGGATTACTGGGAAGTCGATCCCGCCTGGGACGGAGAAGTTTTCCACAGCGCAGCCCAAGCCGCGCGACCGCTGCGAAAAGGGATTATCCCCAACGAGATAATTTTGCCCACGATAGGGAAAAAGATTGCTATTCGGTTGGTGAAAATCAATGGGGAACAATTGAGGTTATACGTCTAAACGATACCCAACCCCGCGCAGAGTTTTCAAGAACTTAGGTCTTCGAGGATCTTTTTCCAGCACTTTCCGAAGCCAACTGATATGTACATCCAAGGTGCGGGTATCATCGATGAAATCCGTATCCCACACCTCGCGGAAAAGATCATCCCGCTCAACGACAACACCTGGTTGACGCATCAGAACTTGGAGCAAGTGGGATAGCCGGGGTGTGAGATGTGATTTACGTCCCTGACAGCGCACCAGATGCCCTTCGAGATCCAACAAAATCGGACCGGCTTTTAAGCTATTTTTGCTTTGCATTGGAAGCAGGGCTTTGATGCGATTATTCAGTTTACGTACTGTAAAGGGCAATGACAGCACCGCATTGGCTGCCACATCATCAGGTGCAGGGGACATACCTTTGTCACATATCAGAATTATTGGCAGGCCATCTTTGCTATCGCGTAATGATTGACATATGCGCAAACCCGACGTGCGCATGGAAGGTGCGTTCACGACAACGACATGGGGTTTATAACTAGCCAGGGTTGTTAGGGCACCCTTACCAGTTAAGGCGATTTTAACCTTATATTCCTTCGCTTTCAGTTGCTCAGCGAATATAGGCGTCCCCGCATATTTACCTTCAACACATAGAATCTTCGATCTCATCGATAATTTCTAGCCAAACCACAAATTTAGCCCCCTAAACGGTGGCTGTTTCCTTCGACGTGATTGATTATACACACAACCTTAAAAAATTGCAAATGAGAATGTGGTACTGTTTAGCACAAGTAAACTTTAAGGTTCTGGTAGTGGAAAAAATGTATCTGCGTGGGATAATCTAGTGGAGGTTGGACGTAGGAGAATAGATATTGGATAGTAGAGATTATAGAGGAAGAACGATGCTAGTTCATTCTGCTTCTCAATTACTCACCATCACTGGCTCACCCCAAAGGGGGCATGCATTGGGTAATTTGGGTATCATCGAGAATGGGGCTGTACTGATCGAGGATGATCTCATCAGTGCAGTTGGTCCCAGTGACGAGATGCGTGCCATCTATGCCGACCAGGAAACGCTGGATGCTTCGGGGTGTGTGGTCATGCCTGGGCTGGTAGATCCACACACACATGTCGTTTGGGCAGGTGACCGCGCCGCCGAGTTCGAGATGCGCATCCAGGGCAAGAGTTATCTGGAAATCATGGGGGCTGGTGGGGGCATCGTTTCGACGGTTCGGAAAACGCGTCAAGCCTCCCTGGATGAACTTCTCGCGCAAACCCGCCCGCGTCTGCAGCGCATGTTCGCCAATGGCACCACAACGGCTGAAGTCAAATCGGGTTATGGATTGGACACTGAAACCGAAATAAAAACACTCGAGGCCGTACTGGCACTCGATGAAGAGGGTCCCATAGAGCTAATACCGACTTTTCTTGGGGCACACGCAATCCCTCCTGAATTCAAAGATAATACCCAGGGCTATACTGACGTAGTCTGTAACGAAATGTTGCCCGCATTAAAGAAGTGGGCGGTGGATAGTGGACAATTTTCAGTGGACAATGAACAAACCACCTTACTCCCTTATGTGGACGTTTTTTGTGAGACGGGCGCATTTTCTTTAGATCAGTCTCGGCAGATCCTGGAAACTGCCCGCGAGATGGGCTTTCCGCTCAAGATCCACGCCGATGAGTTTGACAATCTCGGCGGAGCAGCGCTGGCAGCAGAACTCGGCGCAGCTTCAGCTGATCATCTGGTGGTGACTTCCAAGGAGGACATCGCTGCTATGGGATCATCTGACACGGTAGCTGTCTCCCTGCCCTGCACACCATTTGGGTTGGCGGAGGGGGAATATACACCCGCTGAAGATTTCCTCGAGGCGAATTGCATTCTAGCCATCGCCACGGACATCAACCCTGGCACAGCCTGGTGCGAGAGTATACAGTTTGCCATTACGCTGGCTTGCCGCTACTTACGCTTGACCCCTGCCCAGGCCATCGTAGCCGCCACGCTCAATGCCGCGGCTGCCATCAATCGTGAGAGTAAAATTGGCTCCATTGAACCAGGCAAACAAGCAGACCTGCTTATCCTTGATGTGCCTGATTACCGTCACCTTGGCTACCGCATCGGAGGGAATCTGGTACGAACGGTGATCAAGAAGGGCCAAATCTATATCAACTGAGGTTAAAATGACAGATCAATTACTCACAGTATTCTTGATAATCCTAGCCATTGGGCTGGTTTGGTGGTTGTTGAAAGCCATTCTGAAATTGACCTTGAAAGTTTTTTCATGTGGGTTAATCGTGATTCTGGTGATCGGGCTTTTGATCTTCTTTAGTTCAAACATTGGAATCTTCTAACTCCTAAACCAATATGCCCGCCATCGAAACAGCCCGATCCTGGTACCCTGAAAACGATCCCGTGCACGGCTTTGATCACGTCTTGCGCGTTTACAAAATGGCGGAACGCCTGGCCACGGCCGAGGGCGCTGATCTTGAGATCGTGCGTGCGGCGGCACTCCTGCATGATGCTGAGGGGCCAGGGGTAGAAGAAAGTCGTGAAGATCACCAACACAAATCGGCTTTATTCGCTCATCTCGTGTTGCAATCGGAAGGTTGGCCCGAAGAACGCATCCTGGCTGTGGCACACTGCATCCGGGCACACCGCTTCCGCGATGACCGCGAGCAGCCCCAATCTTTGGAGGCTAAAGTGCTTTTTGACGCTGACAAACTGGATGCCATTGGCGCTATCGGAGCGGTAAGGTCAATTGCCTACGCGATTCTGGCAGAACAACCTCTTCACAGAAAACCGTCGGAGCAATTCCTAAAAAGCGGCAATAAAGAACCTAGTGAGCCGCACACCCCCTACCACGAGCACTTGTTCAAGTTGAGCAAACTCAAAGACCGCATGTACACTCCCAGTGGTCGTGCGCTGGCCGAGGATCGTCATCAATTCTTGGAAAGCTTCTTCGAACAATGGCAAGCCGAGTTGAGAGCCGAAAGATGAGGAAATCATCCACGAAGAACACCAAGAAACACGAACAATAATTAAAAAACTTTCGTGGATTTGGTGCACTTCATGGTTCTCCAAGAACATATGAATCTAAAAGGACGCACAATTTATAAAGGTATCGCCCGAGGGGAAGCCCTGGTGACATCGATGGGCATCTCCTTCTACGGTGGAGTGGATCCTGAAACAGGCGTGGTCGTCGAAAGGGAACATGAACTGGAAGGGCAGTCCATCGCAGGGAAGGTTTTGGTATTTCCGGCTGGTAAAGGTTCGACGGTAGGCTCCTACACATTGTACAGGCTAAAACACGCCGGGAAGGCCCCTGCGGCCATCGTCAACGCCGAATGCGAGACCATCACCGCCGTGGGTTGCATCATTGCTGAAATCCCCTGTGTGGACCACATTGAAATCACAGAATTTGAGACTGGAATGCAACTCATTGTTGATGGGAACCACGGCACCGTTGAAACAATACAAAAACTGAACTGATTAAATCAATCCATGAAATCCGTGTTGCCAGAGGCACGCCTTTGGCGATCCGTGTCCTAATAAGGGTAAAATAACCCCATGACCGTAGGAACAGCTCGCACCATCATGCTCAAAGTCGATGACGATCTGTGCCAGGCTTGCGTAAGATGCCTGGCTAAAAAGATTTGCCGCGGCAATGCATTTGTTCGCTTTGATAGAGAGGATGCGCCTTTCATTGACATGAGTCGCTGTTGGGGTTGCATGGAGTGCATCCCCGAATGCCCCTTCGATGCCATCATGCGGCATGAATACTGAGGTGAAACATATGCATACTTTTTTCGAAGATTACCTCCAACGGCTAACCAGATTGCACCAGGGCATCATCGCAGCGATCAGGGATTTGCCACCCGAGGCCTTAGATTGGGTTCCCGTTGAAAACCCCGATGCAGAAATAAATTCCATCAATGTTTTGGTAACCCACCTGGCTGGGGCTGAACGCTACTGGATTGGGGACATAGCACTGGGTGACCCATCGGGTCGCGTCCGTGACGAGGAATTCCAGGTCGAGGGCTTGACTGGTGAAAGTTTGATCGAAAAGATAAACAACTTAACCAAATACGCCCAGGACGCTCTTGGGAAAATAGACATCGATAAACTCGGTGAGCAGCGTCATTCCTCTGCATTCAAGCAGACTTTTACCGTCGGCTGGTCGCTGCTACATGCCCTGGAGCATACTGCGATTCATGTAGGACATATCCAACTTACGCGTCAGCTTTGGGAAGAGAGAATTTGACATTTTATGAAACTCTACACCCCCAAGAAAAGCACGTTATATGTATCGATAGTCCTGGCAGGTCTTGGCTTGATCGGAACCTTGATTAGCATTCCCTTTATTTCCGGAATTGCTTTCTGGTGCTTGTTCGTGAGCTATGTCATTTTGGTAATAGACTTACTTGGTGGCTGGTGATGTTTGTGTAGAGCGGGAAACTATTGTATCCCCCTCAACTAGCAGACATATCCTTGCGTACGTTACCCCTCTTAGGTTTCGCTAGAAAAAGCTTATAGGCAGCATTCGTTTTGACAAAAAATCACCAGAACAAAACGGGCGCAAAATTGCACAAGATAGATTTCTCATTTTCCGATACGCTGGCAAGTGTCTGCTTCTAGAACCATGAGTTCTAAATTATGCATTGGAGTAGATTGATTAAAAAGTTGAAATTGAAAAGAATGGTTGAATATTCAATTGTTCTGGTTGCGGCTTTTATATTTTGGGTTTTTCTATCCAAAATACCTGGAAGAGAAATCCACACAGATGTGATATGGTATGCAAATATGGGGTTTAACAATATTGCCGACGCTCGTTGGATGGCCAGATATACCCATGTCTTCTTACTGAAACCATTTGTGCATCTCATTAATAACCCAATTAATGCAATTATTAGTTATTGGGCATTCGTGATTTCAGTTACGTGCACTCTCATCTATTATTGTGCTCGAAAGCTAACAGAGAAGAATCACATTATTCATGGTTTGTTGGCAGTTTTGATTTTCTTGATTTTCCCTGCACATCGAGATCACGCGGGCGTTGGATTGAATGACATTACAAGCATGCTATTTGTGATGATAATTCTAACTATATACTTGATCTCATCATCGCAAGAGCATAATAAACCTTCTCTTCTAGTTTTACTAGGATTTTTTATATTTTTGGCATTGAATGTCAAAGAAACTACATGGATATCCCTTGTTCTGGTTCCAGGTGTTGGTTTCCAAAATGGGAATGGCTTTAGAAAAGAAATTTTCATACGCAGATTAGTTTTTATAGGTAGTGGATTTTTGATTGGATTTGCACTATTTACAGTCTTGTTTGGGGTATTTTTGGGAGATTCATTATTTCAATTTAGAATATTAAATTTAAGGTACTATTTTGGTTTTTGGCTCATAGAATCTCCCTATTACAGTATTAACGCTGACTGGTTCACAAACAATATTTGGTTAGATTTCCCCATTCCATTTCTGCTATTTATTGTTAGTGGAATAATTTTGAGTCACCAAAATGACTCCATCCACTTGAGAATAATGTGGATGATTCCTCTATTGTTGGTAGGTTTTCTAACCATTGGTCTCACGAAAAATATGTACGATGTATTTCCTCGGTTGTTATACCCTGCCTATGCAGTTATAAGTGTTTTTGCACCCAATATTGTGAATGCCAATTCGAATTTTGGCAATAAAAAGAGACTCCAATTTTGGATTTTACTTGGATTTGGGTTGGTGTTGCTGTATGGTTTTGAAAAGCTATCTCAAACCTTTACCCAAATAGTGGGCATGGATCATTCGATATTTGTTATGAATATCTATATCCCCGCATTTCTCACGATACTTTTAGTTTCATTAGTCTGGAGGAATAGAAATAAGCTGACAATTAATCTAGTAACACTTTTATCTATGATCGCGATTCTTAAGCCCCTTTTGCTGTTGAACTATTGGGGTGTTATAGAACCTCCTTCAAATGGAATCGCTCAAATCCGTTTTTATCCACTTATTGAATTTACGGAAGAAATGGAATTCGAGCAAGAAGATAAAGCTTTTATATCGCGGGGAATCTCAACAAAATACAAATATAGTTATGATCGAGTACTTGTATCATCAATCTTCAACTTGTTCTTTCGAGTAAACACTACACGAAACAATTTTCTTGTCGACGCGCCCCACAATGATATCGAAAAGCACATTTTGAATGATGAGTATGAATATTACTTACTTACTGAAAATGAGTGGATATCTTTGACATCAAAACAATCCACATTAGAAAACATAGAATCACGCTGCCAACATGTCCTTGGCAGCGAACCCATCGTACTCATCAACTGTGAGTGACTTGTAGTGGGATATTTCATTGACAAATCGATGTGGAACGACATTTTTTATCCAAACCTATCTTTCCCCCTAAATCATCAGAAAATCAAAGCCCTGGCGCATACCAGGGCTTGATCATTTCTAATTTATAGCTTTAGTCCCCGGCAACAGGTTGTGCGACAGTCTCCGGTTCACGCTCTTTCATCGGGGTAGTGGCTCGCCGGAAGCCGATGAACATCAACACCGCACCGAGTAGTTCACCGATGTACAAAGCTGCCGGTACACCCATGCGGCTGAAAGCCCCTCCGAAAGCCGGCGCAATAGCACCCGCGGCGATGAGGATATTTCCAATCGTACGGTGAAGCAATACACGCTTGCGGAAGAAGATCCAGGCCGAGTAGACCGCCCCACCCACCAATGTGACCGTTCCATACAGATTAAAAATGGGGGTCAGCGTACGCACACCAGGGGTGATGATGGCGTGGCCACTCAACTCACTGCCGGTATGTACGCTGGTGGTCAACAAGCTGGGGTCCAACTGAGCCGTGAAAACTTTATAAACCCCATAAATCGATCCCAGGAACAAGATCACCATCAATGCTCGTGCCCAATTTTTCCTTGCCAGTAAATACACCGTTCCCTGGCCTAACCAGGCTGCCACCAGGATGGCACCAAATAAGTACCACAAGCGATAGATCAGCGGGTTCCAACCAAAGGCACCATAGAACCCTTCACAGAAACCACCGATGCCATAGAAGATCATGCCAATACCCCATAACAAGACATGGTTGCTGGGTTTCTTAGCATAGCGCTTGAACAAGAAAAATGCGAACATAAAGCTGATTGCCGAAGCAACAAAAGGTAGGAATGTGTTTACAAAAGTCATAGAATTCTTCTCCTCATGAATTAGCCAAACTTTAGCAACCCCACACCTACAGCGATGGTGAATACCAGCATGCCAAATATCACGATTGCCAGGATTCCAATGGCAATGGGGATGAACTTTTCATAAAATGCAGGATACTGCCTCTTTGGGGAAGAAGGTGTTATGCGCATGATGCCCTCCGCCAATGCTAGATCACTCTAAGTTTACCCCTGAGAGTGTGCAAAGAATATATAGTTTTACCCAGGTTTTGGTTAGCTGAAGATATGAAATGACTCCAGATTTAGGGGTGTGCTTCGCACACCCCTAAATCTGGAAATTCCCACTAATGCTATTCAGCATTCAACACTTGCACGTTAGGGCGTAGATCTAACTCATCGATCAAGGCGTTCAACTCTTCATCGTTGAGAGGACGACCCTTGCCAGCATAGGCAGTCAGGGCAGCTTCCATCATATTGGTGCCAAATGAGCGACCCTCATAACGCGGGGTGGTGGTGATCATCAAGTGCACCCCGCGCTCTCGCAGAAATTCGACATTCTCTTGCGTAGTGGTGTTGGTGATCACTGTCTTGCCGTGCAAATCTTTCGGCAGATACTTGCGCATGAAGAGAAAATCTCCCGCCAGCAGGTCAGATTCAACCCAGAATTTCTGATACTTGGGTTCGTGCTCTGCACCACTGCTGCCGTAATAGAGTAAACTCATCGGGAAGTAGCTGACAAACGGCAGCATCACCCTGGCCACGCGCTTGAAATTGCGGATGCCGCGCACTGGAATTGGGATACCAAGGGCAACCATCAAATCACCGAAGATGACTTCGTCAGTAACCTCGGTCACGGCCTGTGAAAGACCAATCCTATCAACAGCTACAGGGATGAAAGCCATCCTAAAGTGCGGCACTCCCTCCAAAATCAAGCCCTGTACCTGCCCTTCGGCACCACTGAGGGCTTGATGCAAAGCGGAAGCAGCCAATTCGAAGACGCGTCTCTCTAGGGTATGCTTCAATCCCCTTCCATCCACTACTGGGGTTTGCTTGACCCCTGCGATCAATTTCAACGCAGCTCGTAAGGGATATTCACGTCCCTCCAGGCGTAGATACAGGTCAACGCCCCCTACGCCAAAGGCATCCACCTGATCATCCAACTCAGTGTAGAGTTGTTTGGCCTTTTCGATATCTCCATCGGTGCCGATGCGCTCGACGCTGATCTGCTGGCCCTTGAAATTGACGATAACCTTCTTATCCCGACTGGAACTCCCCAGGCTGACACTCACCGCTCGTTTCATCAGATTTCTCCTAAATTGAATCGCTGGTTCTCAATACCCCAATTAAACCAGAGATGGACAGAGATAAACATGATATCTCCCAGAAAAAGAGTGTGGGGGGGGGGGGGGGGGGGGGGGGCGCGCCCCCGGGGGTGGGTGGAGGAGT
>CAZUSV010000087.1:0-9340 GCA_964622645.1 uncultured Anaerolineales bacterium | reverse complement strand
GGGTTCTCAAAACCCCAATTAACCCCGCGATGGACATATATAAACATTATATCACCCATAAAACGCGTGGGCGCAGGGGGCCGCGCCCCTTGCGCACACTCTTTTTCCGGGTAAATCCGTTCCGGATCTGAATAGTTATCGTTCACCTCAGTTTACCCCCTATAAATTCAGCTATTCTAAACTGTCTTTAGATATTCGCGGATATTCAGCGCTGCGGTCGCTCCTTCGCCCGCGGCCGAAGCAACCTGCTTAGTGGAGCCAGACCGCACATCACCTGCCGAAAAGATGCCTGACTCGTTGGTCATCAGTGTAGAATCTGTTTTGATAAAACCATACTGGTCGAGCTCGACTTTATCATTCACCAGGTCTGCATTAGGTGACAAACCAATAAATACAAAGACGCCATCGTAGTGCCACTCCTTGATCTCACCTGTGGCACGATCTTCGACAAGCACAGCTTCCAACTCATTCTCTCCGCGAAATTCTTTGACCGCATGATTGACTGTCACCGACATCTCTGAATAAGAAGCAACTTTATTCTGGAGGATCTGGCTGGCTTTGACTTCTGGCGCAAATTCTACGATATCAACCTGGTCGGCAAATTTGGTCAAGAAGAGCCCCTCTTCGAAACCACTGTTGCCACCACCGATCACCAATACTTTCTTGTCTTTGTAGAAAGCGCCATCACAGGTAGCGCAAAAATGGATATTCGCACCAATCAGCTGATCCTCGCCAGGGACACCCAACTTACGGTAACTGGCACCCGTAGCCAGGAGTACCGCTTTGGTGCCATACTCAGTCCCATCTCCAGTGATCACACATTGATAATCGCACTGCTCGACAATGCGGGTAACCTCTTGGGCTTGCAAGATCTCCACCCTAAAGCGGCGCGCCTGTCGCACGACCCGGTCTGCAAACTCGGCTCCAGGGATGCCCTCGTCAAAGCCAGGGAAATTGTCCAGGGTTTGAGTAATACCCACCTGTCCTCCCAAGCCACCCTTCTCGATGACCAGCACATCCATCCCCTCACGGGCCATGTAGAGAGCAGCCGTCAACCCCGCCGGGCCGCTGCCAATCACGATCGAGTCATAGAATTTGCGCTGTGCTTTGGTTTGTAATCCAAGTTTGCTGGCTAGCTCCGCATTGGAGGGCTCCGCCAGGATGGTCTTATCGGGAAAAATGATCGTCGGGACGATACGCATTCCGTTATTTACTTGCTCGACAAAGGCCATCGCCTCGGCATCTTTTTCGATATCGACATTTATATATGGCACGCGTTGCTCTCCGAAAAAACGTTTGGCACGCTTGCAGTCCGGGCACCAGACTGTGCTGTACACAATGATGGTATCTGTTTCGGGAATTTCCACTTGGGTGTTCATCTGAGTAAGCCTCCTAGAAACTAATTCTGGCTCATTGACCCACCTAAAACGGAAAATCTTACGCTTCTGGCCCTCTGCACCCCAATTCTGGGAGGATAATCACACTTAATTTTCCCCAAGTTTGGAGGGGGAATTAATGGACGCCTCCCCCCAGAATTGGGGGTTAGGGGGGGCTTTGCATGAAAAATGCAACCAAATGACGCCAAATCCGTTAAAATCTGTAGAATACTTAATTTAACAAGGAGATATATCGATGAACTTTCTGGGTAACTTAATCTGGTTGATTTTTGGTGGCTTTCTCTCCGGGTTGGGCTATATTATCGGAGGAATTTTGGTCAGTTTGACGATCGTAGGCATTCCATTTGGGAAGCAGGCTATCAAATTGGGTGTAGCAACAATGACACCCTTTGGACGGGAGATAGAAGTCAATGAAGAATTCGATAACCCTCTCAACCTGATCTTCAACATCATCTGGGTGATCCTATTCGGTTGGGAGATTGCCATCTCTCATTTCGTTCATGGGGTGATCTTAGGAATTACGATCATTGGCATTCCCTTTGCTAAGCAGCATTTCAAATTGATCCCGCTGGCGTTATTCCCTTTCGGCAGGGAATTGCGCTAAAGCAAACAATGCTCACAATCTCAGGGACGACTTCAAAGTCGTCCTTTTTGATTCCTTGACATATACCAATTTTCTTTTCAATACCTTGACAAATTATGTGCAACATGGTATATTTATTATATAAGTGAGTACAAGGAGATAATTTTTATGAGCAATCGAGTTCAGATCAATTCCCCTGCCCCAGAATTCGAGTTACACGATTTAAATGGTAAACCCGTAAAACTGTCTGACTACCAGACGGAAAAACATGTCGTGCTGATTTTCAACCGCGGTTTCGTCTGACCTTTCTGCCGCCGGCAAATGGCGCAGTTGCGCCAGGATTACGATAAATTTGTCGCACTCGATGCAGAGTTGCTTGTAGTTGGGCCGGAGAATTCCAAGGCTTTCCAAAAATTCTGGCAAGAGAATGACCTGCCATTTATCGGCCTCCCCGACCCCAAGCATACCGTCTTGAAACTCTACGGCCAGCAAATCAAGCTTTTCAAGCTAGGTCGCATGCCTGCCCAGGTCATCGTCGACAAAGATGGCATCGCTCGATATGTGCACTATGGCAACAACATGTCTGATATCCCCAAAAACCAGGAGTTACTAGATCTACTTCAGGATCTAAATCGATCAACAAAATTGAAGTCTGCAAGTAAGGAAGAATCCCGCCAGAGCATCAATTCAGAAGAAAAACTATTGCTAGAGGTTTAACGATGAACTTTCTACTTTCCACTATTCTATTTGGTCTAAGCGCCCTTTTCATGATTGCAATCGCTCAAATCGTGACGAGTGTGACTAGCGTTCGCACTGTTCGCCAGCCAGTGAGAATCAATGACTAAAAATGCCATATTTCCCTGACAATCGATTGGCCTGCAGAAAATCTTATAAAAAGTTAACCCTAAAAAGGTAATAAACCAGGCGTATCATACGTCAGTAATTTTGAAAGGAAACAGAAGATGGCACTTCTAAACATTAGTGATATCACAACTGATAAAAAACTTGATCATTTGCATACCACTCAGGTTATCAAGGCCGATGACAAAAATCGGCAGCATACCAATATCGAAATCGCCGTAGACACGATACTGCGCAATATCGGCGAAGATCCCTCTCGTGAGGGCCTACTCAAAACCCCCAACCGGGTGGCACGTATGTTCGACGAACTGACTGCGGGCTATCATGTCGATCCCGTTGCCTTGATCAACGGCGCGATTTTCTCTGTCGACTACGATGAAATGGTTGTGGTCACCGATATCGATTTCCACAGCCTCTGTGAGCACCACATGCTACCTTTCTATGGCCGTGCCCACGTAGCTTATATCCCGGATGGCAAAGTCGTCGGGTTGAGCAAAATCCCCCGCATTGTGGAGATGTTTGCCCGTCGCCTGCAAATCCAGGAACAGATGACTACCCAGATCGCTGAGTTCATCCAAGAGACTCTCAACCCTAAAGGTGTTGCGGTCGTCCTGGAAGGCGCCCATATGTGCTCGATGATGCGCGGGGTCAAGAAAGAAAATGCCCGCATGAGCACCAGCCGATTCTTGGGCGAGTTCAAAAAGAACCAAAACCTAAAACAAGAATTTCTCAACCAAATTTAGATCTACAGGATCACATTTCTTCTCCTCCTCCTGCAACGAGACCAGCCATGAATGGCTGGTCTCGGCTATTTAATCTCTGCAAGAATTTCACTGACAACCCGGTCCAGCGAATTATCCTCCACCCTCATCTGCACTTCCTCGAAATCGCTCCCCTGGTAATCGACTCTCAGCCTTTCCAGCATATCGGCAGCGCGATCTTTCGCCTCCTGATTGCTGCCTGAATGATTGATCACTATCGAGAGCAACTCCACCGCTCTCGATGGCGAACTATCAACTAGAAGCATATTTGTCAGACCAAGCAAACTATCTAAAACAACAGGAATTCCTTTGTTTTCCCATCCCACTTCTAAAGCTCGCAAAAAGTAATCTCTGGCAGCTTTGTGTTCCTCAAGCAATTCTGATACACGGCCAAGATTATTCAATACACTGGCTATTCCACGCGCATCACCCAGAGCTTTGCGAATTGCAAAGGCCTCTCTGTAATAATGCTGGGCTTGATCAAGTTCACCCAAGGAAACGGCTGCATTTCCCAAATTATTCATACAACTGGCCATACCATAACGATGACCTAAGCGTTGGAAAATCTCCAGGGCATCGGAATACAAGTCGCGCGCCTCTGCATAATCTCCCAAAGCTTCCGAAACCAAACCCATATTATTGTAACAACTAGCCAATCCAAAATCTTGGCGAATACGTTTCCACAGATCTAGACTTTGGGCATAGAATTCTTTGGCTTGTGAATACTGTCCCAGAGCATGCGCGACCAAGGCGAGGTTATTGTTGCGAATAGCCTGGCCCCAAGGATCGCCAATTTCTCGATGGATTTCCAAGCTTTCCATAAAGACATTCTGAGCAGGCGGGTATTCCCCTTGCATATAGAGCGACAGGCCCAATCCATTCAAAGCCTGGCTTCTTACATAAGCCATTCCCTCAGAACTGGAAATATCTAAACTGTGTTGATACTGCTCAACCGCCAGTTCAAAATTCCCCCGCAAATAGGCCAGATTCCCATTGGCATAATGAGTGAAAGCTTCTTCATTCCGATCTCCTAAGCGCTGGAAGGCACCCAGACATCGATCAAACAAACCTTGGGCTCTGTCATAAGCTCCCATGCGATAGGATAACGCCCCATAACGAACACTCACCCGCCAATAAACTGCTCCCATATTTTCATCTAACGCATCCAAACAGTTCCTAAAGAACGCCTCACCCTCCTGATAACGACTACGGCCTTCGAAAAACAAGTAGAGACCTTCTAGGGATTGGTCAATTTGATCAAGATAATTATTTTTCAGGGACCACTGCCAGGCATTCTGTATATTGCCGAAATCCAGGCTGATTGCATCCAGGAATTCAGGTTGCTGGCTGCTTTTTAGCTTTGATTCCGCCTCCTGCAAGAATCCTGCAAAAAAAGCGCTCATTCTATCGTAGGTTGCAGTTTCATCATGAGAATCCTGCGCCAATTTCTCTCGCAAATACTGTTCGATTAAGGGGTGTAAGTCGAAGCGCCCATCAGGATGGCGGCGCAATAGAGATTTATCTATCAGCGCTGCCAGATCGGTCATCCCCGCAGCTACAATATGCATAGCAGCCTGGGCAGTAAAGCCACCCCGAAATATAGCAAATTTCTGGAATATAGCCTTCTCTTGAGGGGAGAGCAATCCCCAGGAACGCTCGAATGTGGCCCTCAAGCTGCGATGCCTTTCAGGCAGATCACGCATAGAAGTGGCCAATGCGTCTAAACTGTGCTGGATTTGAGATTCGATTTCTGCACAAGTCCACTGCCGCACCTGGGAAGCTGCCAATTCTATGGCCAAAGGCGACCCTTGCACCAACCCGCAGATCCCCGCCACATGTTGCAGCGTATCGTCATCCAATGAGAAATCCGGTTTCACTTGTCCCGCCCGCTCGGCAAAAAGGATCAAAGCCTGGGCTGGGCCAGTTTCAGCATTGGAAAACGGCAATCCCCCCAAATCCAAGAGCTGCTCAGCTTGAAGACCTAGGTGCTCACGCGAGCTGACCAGCAAAAATGTCCCTGGCGCCTGTCTCAGTATCTTAATCACCAAATCGAGATCATCCAGAAGGTGCTCGTAATTATCCAGCACGAGCAGGAGATCCTTATTGCCCAAGAAATTGATCAATTGATCTGTAGGGTGCTCGCGTCCCTGGAAGGCAAATCCCAGGGCATCGGCGATGGCCGCGGGCAATGCCTCAGCAGTGCTTACCGATACAAGTGGTACAAAACAGGCCCCATCCCCAAAGTCGTAGGCGGCTTCAAAGGCAACCTGGCTTACCAGACGGGTTTTCCCAACGCCCCCAGAACCTACGATGGTCACCAGGCGGTTGTTTGGGTCACTGATCAGTGCTAATAAATCTCTCAGTTCGGCATCACGACCAACGAAACTTGTGGTTTGTGGCGGCAAATTATGCCATAGGGCACCTTCAGGGTCAGGGACCAGTTGGTGGGCTTTGATCTGTTCATAAAGCTGGATGGTTTCTGGCGATGGATCAACCCCCAACTCCTCCATCAAGATATCTCGGCAGTTTTGATACTGTTTTAGAGCAGCGCTGTGTTCGCCATCCAGGGCGAGCAAACGCATCAGGTACTGGTGCCCTGCCTCCCTCCAGGGATCGAACTCAACTTGACGGTATGCACACTTGCGGGCCAGATCATACTCCCCGCGTTGCTCATAGAATTGCGTGAGTACTGTCAGCGCCTGGATAGCTTGGCGATGATAGCGCTCGCGCCTGAGCAAGATCCAGTCCTGAAAGGCGACACTATCACCTAAGAAGAAGCCCTGCAAAAATTCCCCTCTGTAAAAATCAACTGCCCGCTGTAATTTATCCGCACAAAATCGGCAGCTTTCCAAACGACGATGTTGGTGTCTATCAGTCTCTTCGATCAATGAAATGAATTCCGTGATATCCGCAAAATGGTGACTATCTGGCATGAATTGCACAGCTTCACGCGTGATCCGCAAATATGGTGGCTCTGCAGAATGATCAGCAATTACCTTGCGCAAATTCGAGAGCGCCTGGCGCAGATTCTTGCGGGCGGTCCGATCGGGAGCTTCGGGCCATAACAGGCCAGCCAGGGTATCGCGGCTGTGCGGTTGATCGCGCTCTACCGCAAGATAGATCAATAACGCCCGCACCCTGGCCGATTCGAATCCACTGACCGGCTGCCCCTCCAAATTAGCCTGGAAAGGCCCAAATAACACCAGCTCCAAATTTGGCATACCCGTTGATTATACACGAACCCAAGCTGCTGGCAGTCTCCTGACGTTTCCCTGACGATGACTTTGTAAGATGGGGACAACTCGAAACCAAAGGATGAATTTATGGACACAGACCAACATATCTACCGCTCTTATTTATTGAGACTTTGGCGATCGAAAGATGATCCCACGGCATCCTGGTACGCCTCGCTGGAAGACCCTGTAAATAGAACCCGCAAAGGTTTTTCCAACTTGGACACCATGGTCGAATTTCTAAAAAGCAATCTCGAAAATGACGCAGGATCTCTTAGTAAACGTCTAAAAATAATTTCCCGATTTAGAAGCTAAACTTCTCAGAGAAGTTTAGCTTGTTGATGGAATTTATTTATTAATGACTCCTTAGCCAATTAACGGAGGAACGAAAATGAACACCAAGAACCACGTTTCCAAATATATTCTGATGGCCACTGTGATGTGTATTGCCTCACTGGCCTGCAATTTGCCCATCAATTTAGGTCAACCAGGCTCTCCCCAAAGCAATCCATCCTCGGCGACTCCAGCAGTAACAGTGATCACCAATAGCGCTGCCCCGACACTCGTTCCGCCAACCGCCAGTGCCAACGTCGGCAACTCCGATACCACGCCACCGAGTATCAAAGCAGCCAAGGTATTACAAGATCCCGTATACTATGGCGAGGCAAGTTGTGGCTCAACAACCCTATCCCTCGAGGCCACTGTAACAGATGATTCTGGCACTGTTACCCAGGTAGGGATCCAATACCGCTATAATGGTTACGCCGCCAACGCACTGGGCAACTGGCGCAAAGCGAACATGAATGCCTCGGGGGGGAATAAATACAGCATTGCAATTCAGGTAGGCAGTGAAGCAGCCGGCGATATGAAAGGCAACGATGGCGTCCTGGAATTCCAACTCTTCGCCTTCGATGCTGCGGGCAATGCCCAAACCGAGCCTGTTGGGCGAGTTTTAGGTGCTCAAGTAAAGAAGTGCGCCTCACAATCATCGAACCCGCAGCCTCCCTCCTCGGGCAGCGATAAAACGGCACCCACAATAAGCAATGTGGCCACCTCAAGCACGCCAACATTTTACAACGCGGCCACCTGTGGTCCTACTACCCTCACTCTGGAGGCCAATGTCAGCGACAACTCCAATAACATCAAGAACGTTATCGCCCGATATCGCTACAATGGCTACGCAGCCAATGCCATCGGCAATTTTCGAGAAGTCCCCATGTCGGCCAGCGGCGGGAAATACAAATTGACCATCGATATCCATGCGGAAGCCAACCAGGATATGAACGGCAATGATGGTGTACTGGAATACCAGATCTTCGCCAGCGATGCTGCTGGCAATGCGGCCACGTACCCCAACGGAGGGCATCCCCTGGGAGTGGAGGTCAAGAACTGCCAGCCAGGAGGTGTGGTATCCAACAACCCTCCGCAAGGCTCCAGCATTAACATCTCCAACGTGAACACCAGTTCGCAGTCGGTATACTACGGTATCTGCACAGGAGGGGAAGACACCTTCTTGCAGATTTCAGCGACCATTGACCCTCTCGACCAAATCGCCTCCGCCGTCGTCAAATACGACTACGGCCAAGGCCTGATCTTGATCCCAGCTTACACATTTTCCAGGACCATGTACCAGTTGGGCATCGGCGATTACGCCGCCGATATCGATGTCGGCAGCGATGCCTTCGGCTACATCAATGGAGACGGCTGGATCGAGTTCGTCATCGAAGTGACCGACAAGAATGGGCAGGTCACCACCAGCAACGTCTACGGCGCCGATGTCTATCTCTGCCAGACGCAGGTTTTTATGACACCGCTGATCAACCATTTCAGCGGCCCTAATGGATCGCTCAGCCCGGGCGAATCCTATACCCTGCAATGGGATACCAGCGATGCCGATTGCGGCGTCTTCCTGGATGGATCACAGGTCAACCCCAGCGGATCTGTCAGCTACGCTGCACCCGGAGATAACAGCTACCAGAGCTGGACGCACACGCTTGTGGCCCGCGGTGCTCCCTGCGACAATCCCAGCGAGGTCAGCGAGGTTGTCCAGATCGTCGTCGAACCTGCAGCCAGCACGGCCAAAGGATCGGGCTATATCTATGATGAATTCAGCCTCGACCTGGGCGACGGGGATGGCGACGACGTGATCTACGACTCTCAATCCAGTGACCAAGTCTTGCTCAGTGTTTGGGGTGCTCAACTGGCAGTGTACTACGGCGGTGGGCCCAGCGTGTCTGATTGTAGAGCTTATATTGACTCGGGTGCCTACACATCTGTCAGCATTACCACCTACGACGTGGTCTGTTACAAGACCGGCAGCGGCAATTATGGCTTCCTGACTATCAATGGCATGTACCTCGACCTTGACAACCCCAGCAACTCTTACATCGACGTTTCCTACACGACTGAAGTCTCCCCCTAGGGCGTGCTCCCGTCTTCGAATCCCAGACGGGCCTCTAGGAATTCCCGTGGTAATGTCCAGATTTGGGGGTATGGGGGGGGGGG
>CAZUSV010000086.1:0-24985 GCA_964622645.1 uncultured Anaerolineales bacterium | reverse complement strand
GACATAGCCCTCTCAAGGCTAAAACCGGGGTTCGAGTCCCCGTGGGGGCACTACCGCAAAAAGACCAGATACAAACTGCATCTGGTCTTTTTGCTTCCAGCATACGGGTCAAATTCGACAAACAACACCTGACCAGTAGGAAAGATCAAATGTCAGAAATCTCTCAACACCTCACGGCTGATATCCTGCGTGACCTGGCCTCAATTGTAGGGGAGGAATATATTTCTGCCAAATCCGTTGACCTCGATCAACATTCCCAAGACCAATCCTTTCACACTCCCCACCGACCGGCGGTCGTGGTTTGGCCGGCAAATACCGAAGAGGTCAGTGCCCTCCTGAGATACGCCAATCAACATCGGATTCCTCTAACTGCATGGGGTGCGGGAAGCAGTCTTGAGGGAAATCCAATCCCCATCTTTGGTGGGATTGTATTAGATGTGCAGCGCATGAATAAAATTGTAGAGATTCGTGACTTAGATTTTCAGATAGACGTTCAGGCAGGGGTGCTATACAAAGATATGAACCAGATCTTAGGGCGGCATGGTTTGTTCTTTGCTCCTGATCCTGGCGCCAACGCCAGCATTGGCGGGATGATCGCAAATAATGCAGCTGGCACACGTACCCCCCGTTATGGTGCGACTAAAGATAATGTGCTACGCCTGGAGGTTGTCTTGGCTTCGGGAGAAATTATTCATACTGGGACGCGCTCGCCTAAGACCTCATCAGGATACGATCTCCTTCATTTATTTGTCGGTTCGGAAGGAACCCTGGGAGTTATCGCCCAGGCTACGTTGCGCCTTGCACCCCTACCCGAGAAATTCAGTGCCGCGATTGCTACCTTCCCCTCGACAGAAGATGCCATGCGAGCTGTATCTTCTATTTCGGGCAGCGGCATCATCCCCGCCGCGCTCGAATTCCTTGGCCCTAACGTTGTGGAGGTTTTGAACACTTCCGATGAATTTTCCCTACCGGATGGCCCAACATTGTTGATGGAGTTTCACAGCGCCACAGAGACGGGATTAAAAGAAGAAATTGCTGAGATTGAAGGCCTCTGTGTAGAAGAAGGATGCACCACTTTTCGCTCAGGGTTGGGACGTGCTGCCCGCAATGATCTCTGGCGCGCTCGTCACCAAACTTACGAAACTCTGGTACGCGCCAACCCCAGGAGAGCTTTCCTGGTTGCAGATGTAGCCGTGGCGGTTTCCGACTTTCCTCGTTTGGTGGCGGTGGCAAGTCAAGAACTGATCAAGAACGATCTGCGCGGTTATCTGGTCGGCCACGCCGGAGATGGCAACTTGCACCCGATGATCCCCTACACTCCCAAGGATCTTGAGAGTTACGCCATCAGTGTTGCGGTTCAAGAAGCAATTGTCGAAGCCGCGATTTCCATGGGTGGGACAGCCACTGGCGAGCACGGAATCGGCCTCGGTAAGCGCAAGTTCATGACATTGGAACATGGCAACAGTTTGAAAGTGATGAGGAGCATCAAGAATAGCCTTGATCCCAATGGAATTCTCAATCCCGGGAAGATTTTCATAGACGAATAAAGGTAAACCATCGGCTTATAGGTTCGTGGGAAGGCGTGTGGAATTCGCTTTCCCACAGATCGTCATCAGCGGCCAAAAGCCTTGGCTCGATGATTAGCCATTGATGAACTGCATCTGACGCACAACGGAATCCAGGATTGTTTGAAGACCCCATAATAGATTTTCGCATTGATAATGCAAAGAACCGCCTGGAGAAGGCGGTTCTTTGTGTAAAATCCAGACTTGGGAAATATCTATTCGCCCAGGTCTCTCACATACCAGACGACCAGCGCAGTCAAAATTACCGGGCCAAGGAACGCAACAACGGCCTCCAAAGCTGCGGTAACATAAGGCCCTACGGCAATGAAACTTGTCAGGGCTCCGGCCACAAGTGTTAAACCAACGTAGCGGATGATAGCATCCGTAAGGCTACCAGTAGGGGCAACAAACAACCCCACTAAGACTCCCGCGACCATCAAGACCAGGCTCAACCATTGGTTGGAAAATCCAAACAACCCAGCGATGACTGCCACCAGCAGACCAACCCAATAAATCCACTTTCCGATGGTTTTCGTATCCATATGTTCCTCCTTGGAAACAAGATAAAAACGCTTTGAATAATTGTCACCAATTACAACACTATTTGTTCGCTCACGTTACGAGTACCGTTTCGCTTTTCGGGGAAAGATGTTTGTCATTTTTTTTCGACCACGGAGGACCTTTTTGGATCACATTCATTTTTGGGATGTCTTCGACATTCTTATATTCTCTAGGAATTGCCGGGGGAATCCCCAGATTTAGGGGTGAATGGGGTGCTCCGCACCCCATTCACCCCTAAATCTGGAATATCCCTCATCGAATCCTAGAGAGCCCACTCTTAGGTAGGGTAGAGTACAATTAATTGATCTAAGCTAGAGA
Source organism: uncultured Anaerolineales bacterium (assembly GCA_964622645.1). Classification (GTDB taxonomy): domain Bacteria; phylum Chloroflexota; class Anaerolineae; order Anaerolineales; family UBA11858; genus NIOZ-UU35. The sequence continues at coordinate 22,541 of CAZUSV010000086.1, read as the reverse complement.
AACCAATGAAACTCCACAAGCTCAAAGCCGACCTGGAAGCCTTGAATAATAATCAAGCTCTTTTCGAAGAGTCCCAATTCAACGCTCGCAAAGAGGCTTTGAACTTCGTTGCCATCATCGAAGAGCTTTATACATCACGCCATCCCGATTCTGAACTGACCAATCTATACGAGCGCGCACAACATCTGGGGGATCGAATACTGGCCTTCAACGACGCTCAATTCCAGAGTTTGCGCAATGAAATTCTCGCTGGGGTCAAGGGTGAGCATCTGCGTGATCTACTGAACCCTTTCACAAATTATTCTCCTGAAAACCAGGGGCAACCCCATTACGGGTTCGAAAACCTGGACAGCCTGATCGAAGGTGTGCTGATCCCTTTGCCACATCCAGAACCAACTTCAGAACGCGCATACGGCATGGTGCGCTATGAGCCTACGCCAGTCAGCGTGATCCTGGAGTTATTCGACCAGGTTCGGTTTTCGAAGGATGATGTTTTCTACGATCTGGGTTCCGGGTTGGGAAAAGTCGTTTTGCTGGTGCACTTGCTGGCAGGTATCCCTTGCATTGGGGTGGAGTACGAACCAGCCTATTGCAAGTACGCAGCGCAGCGCGCCGCAATGTTGGGATTATCTGGGGCAATATTCATCAACGCCGATGCCCGGGATGTCGATTATTCTAAGGGCACTGTGTTCTTCCTTTTCAATCCCTTTGGGGGTGAAATATTCAATGCGGTGTTTGCAAAGCTGAAAGAAGAAGCGCAATCCCGACAAATCACGATTTGCTCCTATGGCGCAGGAACCCTGCCTTTAGCTGATTTGCCATGGCTGCAGGTTGCCGATCTCGGGACCGTCGATGAAGTTTGTCTGGCAATCTTTAGGAGCAAATTATAGGAAATTTACTGTGAAACCAAACCCATTGACCTCAGTACTAAAATTCATGCAATACATATTGACAAACCGGATTCACTTCCCTAAGGAGCGCATTGGCGAAAAGCTGATCCTGGATGACGGGTTGGAGTGGCACATAACTATGGATATATAATGAGAAAACAGGCGACAGTTCCGGCTATTATGAGTGGGATACTATCGAGGACGCAGAGAACTACAAGAAATCCTTCGCGACACAATTCATGACACGTCGCTCAGAACCCGGGTCGGTATCGTTCACTGTGATGCCAAAAAACCACACATAACTCAATATCCTGAGGATTAAAATGCAGAACCGAACCATAAATTTACAAGATAAATTCAATAAATTCAACGAACACTGGTCGCCCAGGATCATCGCCCAGATGAACGACTACCACTTCAAGATCGCCAAGATCCAGGGTGAGTTCGTCTGGCACAGCCATCCCGAGACGGATGAGGTCTTCATTGTCATCCAGGGCCAGATGCGGATCGCCTTTCGTGATGGTGTTGCCGCACTCAAAGAAGGTGAATTGCTGGTGGTACCCAAGGGCGTCGAGCACAAGCCCATCGCCGAAGAGGAGTGCCACATCCTGATGGTGGAACCTGCCGGCACAGTAAACACCGGCGATGCAGGTGGCGATCTCACCGTCGAAGAAGTAGAATGGGTTTGAATCCTGAAATCTATCAGGAAACCAGGAATACAGGAAATCCATTGGGTATATTTCAAATGAGTTGAACAGAGTGTTCGTATTCCGTGTTGCGGATTGCGTGCAGGTTTATGGAATACGCATTACGGAATACGCCAGGCATTCTCCAACCGAGATGAAACACGCCCAAATCCATAAAGCAGGATTAATAATTCCTGGATTCCTGCCTTCCTCATAAAATCCCGATAATGTTGTCAATTTTTCGGTTTCGTGTTCTGCACACATGGATTAAAGTTTGGTCACAGATAAAGACAGGAGTGTTTTGAAAATGATGCAATCATTACCAACTACTGAAACCATGTACACCGCCTTATTGGAAAAAGACAGCACTTACGAAGGCATCTTCTTCGTTGCTGTTAAGACAACAGGGATTTTCTGCCGTCCCACGTGCACGGCTCGCAAACCGAAGAAACAGAATGTCGAATTCTACCCATCCACCCATGAGGCTCTGCTGCACGGCTATCGCCCTTGTAAGATCTGTCATCCCTTGGGCCCGCAAGGCGAATACCCACAGTGGCTCAAACCCCTGATGGACGAAATCGAGGCCTACCCAGAACTCAGGCTCAAAGATTACGATTTACGGGAACGTGGCATCGACCCGGCCCGCGTACGGCGCTGGTTCAAGAAGCACCATGGCATGACCTTCCAGGCCTATCTGCGCATGTTGAGGATCTCGGATGCCCATGGACGCATCAAGTATGGGGAAAAAGTCATCGATACCGCTTTCGAAACCGGCTATGACTCATTGAGCGGCTTCACAGACTCCTTCAAGAAAACCACCGGCTTCTCACCCAACAAGAGTACACAAGAGAACATCGTCACCACCACGAGGATCCTGACCCCACTAGGGCCGATGCTGGCCGGTGCCACCGACGAAGGCATCTGTTTGCTGGAATTCATCGACCGCCGCATGCTGGAGACCCAGGTCCAGCGATTGAAGAAATCACTCAAAGCTGAATTCATCCCAGGAAACAATCAACACTTCGAAGCGCTAGATCAACAAATCGGTGAATACTTCGACGGCTTCCGCAAAGAATTCGATCTGCCCTCAGTCATCCCTGGAACAGCATTTCAGAAGATAGTCTGGAATGCATTGCAAGAAATTCCTTATGGTCAAACTCGTTCTTATAAGGAACAAGCCGAACGTATCGGCAACCCTCAGGCAGTGCGCGCCGTTGCTCGCGCCAATGGTGATAACCGCATCTCAATTATCATCCCTTGCCATCGCGTCATTGGCTCCGATGGCAGCCTGACTGGCTACGGTGGCGGGCTGTGGCGCAAGCGCTATTTGCTGGATTTAGAAACTAAAAACCAGTAAATCATGTAATAATGCCCGCAAGTACATTCGAAACACCTTCAATATCAAAAGCCACCCGTCTGACTCAGGGTGGCTTTCCGCGTTCCATATACAAACAATCAATCGATGATGATCACATCCCAAACATGCAAGGAGGGCACGGTGAATGTGAGCACATCGCCATCCTGCTGGAATTCTAAGGGCATATTCACATCGCCATCAGGGGAGAGTAGCTGCAGCGACTCGACGGCCCGGCCATCTGGAAGGCGAAGAGAAACGATGATATTTTCAATATCCGTGACCGTCTCGGTTTCTACTTGATAAGTCTGGTTGGTGAGGTTGATCACTAACTGACTTTCATGTTCGAAAATATAGGCTTCCACACCAGGTTGATCGATTTCGATGATAGGTTGCAATTGCCCTAAAATAGCCTGGACAAGACTTTCTGGCGTTGAGTTGTGATTGTAATTGATGACGGTGGCAGCCTCAAAAGCGGCTTGCTCTTCGGGGGTAAAGGACACCTCAGGTTGAGGTACCACCACGACAGGCGTAAGCAAATCCCCTGCCTGCACCTCGCCATTCAGGAAAAGCACGTTGTATTGGATATTGTTCTCCAACAACGCCTGGCTGGTCTCCCGGAAGTGCGGGTGGTAAACATCGATTTTCTCAATATCTGAGGGTGCATGGTAGACCAGAGTCACATCAGGGATCACCAGCTTTTCTGAACAACAGACCTGGTTCGCCATGATGAACTCAAAATAGGGTTGCAGGGCCTCTACATCAGCCATATAGACCTCAATCAACGTGCCGCCATCGGATTGTTCTATCGGGCCGGCAAAACCACTGGGAGCCTGGAACATTGACCCATTGGAGAAAGCTTCAGCAATCCAGGTTCTAAAAAGGTCAGTGGTGCTCTCAAATTTGAATAAATTCGGCACAGACCCTCCCGAATCTGGGTGATGTACTGATGGTTTCCCCCAGGCATTGCCAATGCGCATGGTAGGCGCTGCGCGGATGATTTGAGGATAATCTTCGATATATGGATATTCCTGCCAATAATATTCCACCAGATCCATCAGTGGTAGCGTTGTTGGCGTGAAATCATTGAAATTCATCGTAACGGCTACGTCCTGGCGTCCTTGTTGGTTGATATATTCGCGGGTGTAAGTCAGCAAATCTGCAACCATTTTGGTTTCTTCTTCAACCAGGAAGAAATAGTATTCATCCCATAGAGGCGTTTGAAAGCGAATGTTGATATCCGTATTGCGCACCTGGTCCGCATAGCCCTTCTCGATCAGCCAATCCTGGTAATTGAAATTTTCAATATCTGCAATACCCAAATTGCTCAATTCAGATTCAGAATAGGTATCCCTGAGATAATCACGAAATGCAGCCATGGTTACGGGATGAAAATCTCCATTATAGATCGAATCCGAAGCGGCATATGATGAGGCATTCGGGGCATCAAAGAAAATGATATTCACCCCACTATCTACCAGACGGCGTACTTGTTCCTTTAGAAACGCCTGCCACGTCGGGTGTAGCGAAACACCAGTGAGGGGTGTATTTCTCTCAGTTCTGCCGACCCAATCGACAACGTATTCGTCATCAATGGTCAGCGCGATGGCATCATATAGCTCTGGAAATTGCGCAAGGGTACGGAAATCGGCCGTGGAGCGGATCATGACCTGACCGGCAAAGGGGATGCCAACGGCATTGAGTTCGATCGCTGATTGGCGGATCATTTCTTCCACTTCTGGCACCTCGGCACCTGGACCCGTATCAATCACTGTGAATCCAGGCATCAGGCCACCCATCGTGTTATCGAAGATATTGATCTTGTTATACCAACCCGGCTCGACTTCGTTCGAGAAGTCAAAATCGACCGTGCCGATGATCTCTGGCGGACCAAACACCTCGACAGTCAATTCATACTCCATCTCAGGGTCAGGGCTTTCCATGGCAACCAGACGCCCCTTGATGACCGCTTCCTGTCCATCAAAAAAGGCGTTCTTAATATCCTCGGGCCAAATATCAACATCCTCACGATATGCCGTCAAACCTATCCAACAAATCCCAGCTTGGAAATTAAAATCCGTCGTATAGTAGCCGGTTTGCACTTCGTAATTGGTAAAAACACCATAAACCCCAAAATCATCATCTTCATATTCCTTGATAACACCAGAGACAACTACATCTTCTCCCAGGCGATCGATATTTAGGTTGCAAAGGGATTCAGCTTCCAGTTCAGTCTCTGGGATGGGGGCGCCTGCTTCACTAATTTCACCCAGCACTTCAATCACCAACTCACCACCATAGGCACTCAGAGTCCCACTCACGGTGACTTGTTCCCCCACCTGGTACTCAGCTTGTTTTTCTGGAGACCAACCATTCCAAACATCTTTATCCAGGAAGACATTTACAAAACAGCCCTGGTGCTCTAGACCGATAAACATACCCATGGGATCGTTGGTATCCATAAAAGCGACTCTGCCTGAAACTGTTACGGTTTCGCTAACCCGGTCTGGGGCTATATCACAGGGCGTCTCCCCCTCAGGTGTAGCTGTCTCACTGGACACAGTCGGTTGGGTGGTTTCTGGAGCAGCAGATTCATCCTGAACGAATAAACCTGGAAATCGATCTACTTCAATCTGTAGTTCGCCACCAAAGGTGGAGAGCAAACCTTCAACCTCGAGAGATTTCCCCATTTCGATAGCTTGCTCTCCTTCAGCGCCGACTTCACTGAGTACATTTGCTAGGATGAACGCACCTACCCTACACGAACCTTCAGACAACTCAACAAATATGCCCTCCGGGACAGAATTATCGATAAAAGTGATCTCGCCGCGTATCCACACATGCTGGCCAACCATATCATTTGTTAGATCACATGGAGATAAGGGATCAGCAGGATTCTCTCCTTGGAATACATCCCCAGCGCGCACTTCTCCAACATAACCAGAAGTTGAGAATACCATGATGATGATAAAAAACATTGCCAAATAGTATTGGATGGAACGATCCATGGTTGCCTCCTAATAGATGCAGAGTGCCCCCCTATTTGATTGATCAATACATCGGGTCTCTAGGAATTCCCGTGGCAATGTCCAGATTTGGGGGTATGAAATCGGGATTGCTTTTCAAGCATACAGAACATGAAGCCCGATGTCAATCATACCTTAGTCATTTGACCAAAACACAAGCTTGCTCTATACTGAAGAGAACCAAAAAAACGATTCCAGACCCTAAGGGTTTCCTAAGAAATCCAGACATAGATGAAAAATTTCTTGGAAAACCACTACGATCTTTGACGACAATTGAAAACCCTTAGAGTCTCAATTCTGCCAGGAGCAACCTATGAACTGTTGGCACTGCAATCAATCTGCCCAGGCTGTTTGCCGCTTTTGCGGTCGCCTCGTCTGCAAAAGCCATACCCAAACCATGAACTACATCGTCAGCGTATACCCCAGCGAGAGCAAGAAGGTGCTCAAATCGCTGGTCGTGGCCGACACCGTCTATTGTGGCGTCTGCAAACCGCAGCCCGAACCCTTAGAAACACCCTATTTGGACTGAGGACCGGGGACGGATGACGGAAGCCCGCATAACCTGGCAATTTCCCGAAGGCCAGGCACACGAACTAGCACTGGTCGACGAGATCACTACCATCGGGCGGGGGCGCGATTGCGATGTTGTCTTGCTCGATGAGCGTGTCTCTAGGCAGCACACCGAAATCTACTATGATGGGGAAAATTATTTTGTTTCAGACTTAGGCAGTTTCAATGGGACTGTGCTCAATGGGGAAATGCTTGGAGACACGCGTCCGCTCGAACATGGCGATCAACTCCAAATTGGGCCTGTCGGACTCCGTTTTGAGCTGGTCGCCGTTCCCGAGGGAAAGCCTCGCTCCACACTGGTCGTCCCAGAATCCACCCTGCAAGCTTTTCTCGAAACTCATGATGGCACTCGCTTTGAGTTAGCGAAGAGTAAGACCACCATAGGTCGCGGCCAGGGTTGGGATATCCCTCTACATGACCGGGCTATTTCTCGCCCCCACGCAGAGATCACCCGCCAGGAAGAGCGCTTCACCCTGACGGATTTGGGCAGCGCCAACGGCACACTCGTCAACGGCCAATTGGTCACTGAGCCACAAACCATAGAAGATGGAGACATGATCCTATTTGGGGAACATCCCTTGATCTTCAAAGTAGAGAAAATCCAGGTATGAGCAGGAGCATTTGGTCGGCGCTGCCCACAAGCAATACAAGCGGTGGCATCTGGCAGCAAGTTGAAACGGCTTCGTCGTCGCGTCCAAGTGAATTCAACCTTTGGCTGAACCTGGGAGAAAGACCGGGGGGCATGTGGGGAAGTTTAGAAAAAGAGACTTTACTGATCCGTGAACGCAGAGAGATCGACATCTGGGATGAAGTAAACGACGAAACCCTGATCATCCGCCCACGCTACAACTTTTGGGACGAAATCCGACGCACCCCGCACCCCGCACCCAGCACGTTAAACATTTGGACACAGATAGGAGATGAGACCCTGGTATTAGTTCCAGGCACAACCCTACAGTCTAGCGCTGGAATATGGGGGGCTACAGAGCAGGTTAGCGACTACACACAGCAAGCACCTTCTCGCCGGCTAGGCTGGGCCTTGAAACAACTACACACCTTGGAAGGCGAAAAATACTATATTCTCAAGAACACCCGCTCAGGGCAGTATTTGCGCCTGAGAGAAGAGCAAATTTTTCTGTGGAATCTGATGGACGGCCAGCACTCCATCCGCGATATGGCTGTGGCCTACTATGTACGCTATCAATCCCTGGCCATCGAGGGCTTATTATCATTGCTGGCACAATTGGAAGCGAAGGGGTTTTTGGTGGAATCACGTAGCGATGTGTTTGCCAACACCGCTCAGGCTTTGGGGCAGAATCGAATGCAGCGTCTGTGGAAGTGGCTGGTAGGTACCTTCCTGCAAAAAACTTTCTCTATACCTGGCATCGATCATACCCTCACAAAGCTATACAAAGCAGGAATCTTTTTGGTTTTTGCCAAACCGGTTCAGATTGTGATCCTGCTGATCACTTTGACTGGATTGGCCGTATTCGGCTATCAAGCCTGGCAAGGGAGATATTCTGTACTAAGTGGTGGTAGTGGGAGTCTGGCTTCTGGGCTGATTGGCCTGTATGTCGCCCAATTCTTTACCATCCTGTTGCACGAGTCCGCCCACGCCTTTACCTGCAAACACTACGGCCGCGAGGTACGCCGGGCTGGGTTTATGATCTACCTGGGCATGCCGGCCTTCTTTGTGGACACCAGCGATATCTGGATGGAACCGCGCCGATCACGCATGCTGGTGACCTGGGCGGGACCTTATTCGGGGTTCTTCCTGGGGGCATTGGCCAGCTTGCTGATTTTTGCTATCCCTTTTCCAGTGCTGGCAGGGTGGTTCTTTCAATTCGCTTTCACCTGCATATTAATGTCGTTTACCAATTTGAACCCGCTCTTGCTTTGGGATGGTTACTACATACTCATGGATTGGTTGGAAATGCCCATGCTGCGACAACGAGCCATCGACTTCGTGCGCAGTGACCTGTGGGTAAAAATCTCCGCTGGCGAACCCTTCGGGCGAGATGATAAAATCTATGCAGTCTTCGGCTTGCTTTCACTGATTTGGACAGCGATCGCCGTAGGTGCATCCCTATGGGCCGGAGTTCGCATATTTGGTATGCAGTAGTTCTTTGAAAATCTACCGAAAAATAGGGGTGGGGTGCGCTTCGCATACCCCACCCCTATTTTTCGGGCTATTCCTATAACTTTATTATGGCTTGGACTACTGAGCAAGAACACAAACTCATCGAAGCTGCCCAACAGGGGGATCAGGCTGCCTTTGGTGAAATATACGATCACTACCTCACCAGAGTCTATCGCCGCGTCTGCGCCCTGGTTCCGCAGGCTGACGTCGAGGATGTCACCCAGGAGATCTTCATTTCTGTGGCGCGTTCTTTGGGCAGTTTTCGCGGCGGTTCATCCTTCTCCACCTGGTTATATCGCATTGTCAAGCGCCGCGTGGCCGATTACTACCGTAAGCATGAGCGGCAGGTCAAACAGGTCGAACTCGAAAAAGCCGACCATACCGCCGGTGAAAATCCGCTTAGGGATGCGGCCGATCAATTGCTTCTACAGCAGGCGCTAAGAGCCCTACCAGAAAGCCAGCGCGAGATCATTCTGCTGCGCCTGGCTGATGGGCTGCCGTTCCAGGAGGTCGCCGACCGGTTGGGCATAAAACTGGGCGCGGCGAAACTGCGCTTTTACCGCGCCATCGAGGCTTGTAAAGGGAAAATCGCTGAATTCGATGCTGAGGTTACCTTTTCCAGTTAGCTAACGACTAATGGTATAGGAATGAATATGGCTAAGAAAAAAGACGAACAAAAGTTAGCGAATGAACTGGCTGATCTCACAGATCGGATATTTGATGGAGAACAGATCGACGTATCGGAGTTAGGAGAAATGCAAGAGTTGGCAAAAACCGTACAGAAGTTGCAGGCCGCCAGCCAGGCCACCCCAGACCCGGCTTTTGCTATCCGGCTGCGCAATCTCGCTATGGCTGCGCTGCCCAAGAAGAAAGAAACCGTCAGCGAGCGCCTGCAAGAAGTGATCAGTCGCTTGATCGGTGATGAGGATTTCCGTACAAAATTCTTCGCATCACCTGAGGCAACACTACAGCGGGCTGGCTTCCAACTATCCCCGGCAGAGATCGCTGCTCTCAAGGAAATGGAACCTGAAAACCTGGAAGAGTGGCTGACCGACCTGGACGAGCGCATCAGCAAATCAGGGCTACTGTAGTCCGAAAAAATGATGGGCATGGGGCTGTCGCCCCATGCCCATCATTTTTTCGGTATTATCGAAATTGTGAACTGGCAGCAAAACTCATTAAAAAATGGCTTGCGAGTGATCACCATTCATAGGCCGGGGACGCGCACGGTAGCAACCCGGTTTTTCGTGCGTGCGGGCAGCCGCTATGACGGTGAACACCCCGGCCTGGCGCATATGCTCGAGCACATGCTCTTCAAGGGGACTCAGCAGCGCACTTCCCAGGAGATATTCAAAAACATCGAAGCGCGCGGGGGAGAGATCAATGCTCACACCACGCGAGAATATATCTCACTACACACTGTCACTTTGGCAGAGGACCTACCTTTGGCGTTGGATCTGCTCGCAGAGATCTGTCTGCATCCGAAGTTCTCTCAAGAAGCTTTTCTGAGCGAAAAACTGGTGGTATTAGGAGAATTAGAGGGTAGCCGCGATCAGAGCAGTGTACTCTACGATCTCTTCCTGGAGAACCTGTGGCAAAACTCTCCACTCTGCAAACCGATTACCGGAACTGTAGAAGGGTTGCAGGATTTAGAGATAGAGTCCTTGCATCATTTCTATAAGCAGCGTTTTGTGAGCGGGAATTCCATGCTGGTAATTTGCGGTGACGCGCAGCCCGATCAAGCCCTGACTCTGGCCCGAGGTGCTTTCAACGATTTCCCCGCTGGCCCTGAACATCCCCCAGACCCTATAGAAGAAACCGTCCTAAACACCCCCAGCGGCGCTCATCTGGAAAGAGATACCCAGCGAACGTATATGCTCTTGGGCGTACCTGCTGTAGGGTTAAAGCATCCCCACCGTTCAGCCATGAAAATCATCGAGCTGGTTTTGGGGATGGGCGCCAGCGGACGGCTGTATCAGCGACTTCGTGAGGAGCTGGGGCTAGTGTATAACGTCAACGCGGTTTCGACTGTTTACGAAGATTGCGGCTATCTGGCCATTCACGCCGTATGTGCCCCTGAAAATCAGACCGTGGTACAAGACGCCATCCTCGATGAGTGGGTAGATCTCCGCGAGAATGGCATCTCGGAAGATGAATTGCAGGACGCCAAAGGGAACTACGCCGGGACCTTAGCCCGGCGTTTCGAAACTAACCTTTCTGTTGCAGGTATCTTTGGGATCGAGGGCTTGTTATACCAGGTAGAACCTTTCGAGCAAGCCATCGCTCGCATCAACGCAGTCACGCGTAAAGGAGTTCGGGAGGCTGCGCAAAAATATCTCAACGAAGATGGCTATGTGTTAGTGACAGTGGGAAGCCAACAAAAAAGCTAAACTTCTTGTAGAAGTTTAGCTTTTTTAGGCGTGTGTCACTGTTACTCATCGCGTTCTTTAAGCAGCTTCTCCAGGGCTTCCGCCAGCACATTGGGGGTATAGTAATCCCAGTCGTCTGGATCAGGGGATGGGGAAACGCGATCACCACCACTCAAGCCACCGTGGAAGTGGGCAGAGTCATCTTCATCACCGCCACCGCCGGGGCTGAAGGTAGTGCTGCCGCTGGAGCCATATCCATAGTAGGAATTGGCATCCCTCTCTACACCAGTGAGCATTCGTAGAAAGCCGCACTCGTCCGGGCCCGCGGGGGGCTTATGGGAAAGATCCGTGGGCTCACCGCCATAGGTCGATCCGGTGTAGGGCATGGGGGTATCACCATCTGGCGTCAACGAATAAACACCCCCCGGTTGAGGAGGTGTACCCGCATCAGGCGGATCTTCATCATCAACTTCATAATCAACATAATACCAATCCCCGTTGTCTTGTTGTTCCCAAAAACCTTTTCCATCACCACTCGGAACTACACCGCCACCATTCTTCATAGATTCTCTATCCAAGTAACGTCCTGTTTTGCTATTTCCAGGGACCATAACATCAACACTCTTGCCGCTTTTTCCCGTTACCGGCGGTCCGCTACCGGAGGTGCCTTTGCCCTTATCCGGCATTTGCGATTGCGTAGCACCTTTTATGATCAAACCCTGATCGCTCATCCCTGCTGCCAAGATTTCCTCCACGGGGAGCTGCCGTTCAATTTGCGGCTTTTCGATCTGGTCGACATCTACACCCTCATCGCCGACAATCCCAGTGGGTTCCTCCACAACGGCGGTCTGCGTTCCGGGCTTTTCGTCGCCGATGACAGCTGTCACTGTCGGGTCGTCATACTTTTCCCCTTCTCGCCGCGCTTCGGCTGCATCGCTGGCTACATCGGCTTCCGTGTCACCACCGGGTTGGTCTTCTGTTTCATCTATGGCAGCTTCAGCCGGGGCTTGCAGCTCGCCTTGGTCTTCATCGACAACCAAGGGGAGGTCTTCTTCAGTGTCAGATTCTTCAGAGCCGCCGCCGCTGGGCTTCGACTGGCCTGTGACCGGATCGACCTCCTGGGTTATTTTGGGCTCTTCCACAGCCGCTTGCGCCGGCTCTTCCACAGCTGTCTGCGCTGGCTCTTCCACGGCCGTCTGCGCTGGCTCTTCCACAGCCGTCTGCGCTGGCTCTTCGATAATGCTGTCAACCACTTCGGTCATAGCGGTCTCGACAGCCTCAGATTCCTCGTAGCTTCCGCTCTGCTCGACGTGAGCGTCGGCTTCGTAGGTGGCATCTTCCAGGGATTGTTCTTCCGCTGCTGGCGCTTCAGATTCTTCAGCTACTTCAACGATCTCTTCGGGTTGTGTGATCTCCATTTCGTCCATCGTCTTACTCCTTATGAAAAATACTCAATCTCGATTCTTATCCTGAAGGTTTTTCGAACGCTATGGGTCACGGCTTCAGGTTGTTCTTTGATTCATTAGTCGGTCATCTTGCCACGAAAGTAACAACTTACTAATGGCTGAAAAACTGATTAGCCTGCTGGAAAAGCATGAGTTGCTTTTCTGGAACGGGCAGGCGGGACTTGGCCGTCGCCAGCGACAACAGACAATAGGCTAGGTTAGCCAGGTGTTCGTGGTGGATGTGGATCACTCCGTCAGCTGCCCCAAGTATTCCTACGATGTGCGAAATGGTGAAAGACTTCACCGCCATGACCGGCCGCTTATCTTCTGTAGGATTCCCCAACTCATGTTCAAGGTATCCTTTCAAATCAGCGAAATCGGGCTCAGAAACCAGGGTGAAATAACCATATTGACAGGGGGCCGCGCAGAACTGGCAACCTCTGCGGTGGTGGAGCCGGTTTTCGGGTTTGGCCCGCTGTGGTAACCGAGAAACCAGCCCGAGCATCTCCTGGTAGGCCTGCGCTTTTTCAGGATCTTCGTCCGCAATAGAAATTCTACCGGCCAATTCTTCGACCCATTCTCCATCTGGATCACGGGTGTTCTGATGAAAAGCGACGATGTGATGACTGACTTCAGGGGCTGCTTGCTTGAAATAGTCGGTCATCTTCATTCCAGATTGCTTGGCTATATCTTTGCGTAATGCTTGGGCAACTTCTTTGAATTCGCCGACGTTCGCTGGTGGGCAGTATGCCAACAGGTAGTAATAACAAATGGTCTTCTTGAGACTCTGAGCGGGGATTTTAATATCCATAGCAACACAACTCCTCTTTTACGCTATTGCTAGTGAAAATCCGACACACATATTCGGGAAAGTTGACTGTCATCTCCGTTCTAAGATGTATCTGCGCACATATTATCAAGATGACAGTCACCTGATCGTGTAAATTCTCGCTACGCCGGATCAGGGTCTGGCGGTTCCAAGGGCAGTGGCTCTGGATCATCATCTTCACCCGCGGGTTTGAACTCGAGGCCTTGTGGTACTTCTGCTGCTCCGGCAGGGCCGGGTTTCTCCAGTTCAACCGAGGGGCCTGGAGGGCCATGATCCCAATCCGCAGGCTGCTGTACAGGGCCAGGTTCATACTCCAGGTCGTCACGGTCTTCCATTACAGGGTGATCGTCCCGGCCAACCGTTCCGTCATCTTCCCCTACAGGCCTGATCTGGACACCCTCTTGCCCGGTCCTGTTCATTGCCTCACCCAATGCACTCTCGACGACCTCAGCCTGTTCGAAATCCTGAGTTTGCTCAATATGGGCACCTGGTTCATGAGTAGTTTCCTGTAAAATCTGCTCTTCAGCACCATCATTAACCTCACCGGTTTCAGCGGCATCCTGATATTCTTCGGGATGAATGATTTCTAACTCGTCCATTTTGTTCTCCTTTGAAACATCATTTCTATCCAGAGAATTTTCGGGCAGGTTCGTAGATGATCCCTTACCGCTCGATAGAAGTGCCAGATGCTTCATCCCAGCAGTATGGAGCCCAATCGGGAGGAATGTTGTAAGTGTCCACTTCATCACAGTCGGGGATATCCTGCCCGTGGTGGACAATCACCCAACCCCCGCTGTGATCCTTCGCCGCAAGCCACATCCCGCCCCCCATCTCGCCGCTCTTGCTGAGTACGCCCTCGGCAAAGCGGTCATCCATCCTGGAGATTTCGAAGATCAATTCAGATTCGCTCCATCCGAATTCCCCCAGCAAGGCTTGTTTTATGGCTTCTTCATCACTCATCTCGGGTTCGGAGGGGGGTGGTTCGCCTTCAGGAGGGGGTTCGCCTTCGGGAGGCGGCTCTCCTTCGGGAGGTTCATCTTCTGGAGGATGGCCCTGGCCTGATTCACCCTCTATAAAGATCTCTATGACACGCTCTTTCACTTCTTCGCCCATATCCACTGCAAGCACGAACATTTCCGGCTCATCCAGGCAGATTTCACGCTCTCCCATAGGCTCAACCGGTTCCCCATTCAGGAATACGCCAAACCCGCCCCCCTCGACATGCCAGAAGAGCAGGGTACATTCGCCGGGTGCCAAGTTCGTACGATCAGCTTCGAATTCAATCCAGACTTCGTCAGCGTGTTCATCATCTTGGGGAGGTTCGCCTTCATGTTCGGGGTCACCTTCTTCGTGAGGTGGCTCACCTTCCGGTGGTTGTCCTTCAAACGGCTCTTCTTCCCCAGGCGGCGGCTCACGGTATGGTTCTTGCCTTTCAAGATTCGATAAGTTGCAAGCCAGACTTCCAATCAACAGCATGACAATCGCTATCAACGGCAAATATTGTGGGTATGTTGTAGAGTGCCTTCTCATGTCTATCGCCCTTTCCCTAGGAAATCTTTTTCTTCCACCAGGGAGGTTTGTAGTTAGGCAATTCGATCAGTTTGCTGGGGTCCTTGATGGTGCCATCGGGGTTGATGGGATCATCACCTGGATAGGTAACATAAGTTTTCCCTTGGTAAGTAAAAACAATCGGGGGGCTATTTACCGGCACCCCATCTCCATCCACCACAGTGATATTGCCATCTTTGTCCTCATGCAGGTACATGTCTTTGATAGGCGCCTTGTATGTAGGCAATTCGATCATGTAGGTGGGGTTTTCGATGGTGCCATCGGGTGCAATGCCAGTTTCATCCCCAGGATAAGCGGCGTATGTTTTCCCCTGGTAGGTGTATACGATGGGGGGGCTGTCTACAGGATTGCCCTTTGCATCCACCACGGTGATATTGCCATCCTTGTCCTCATGCAGGTACATGCCCGACACAGGCTGTTTGTAGGTAGATAATTCGATCAGTTTGCTGGGATCCTTGATCGTGCCATCGGTTGCAATTGCAGGTTCATCCCCAGGATAAGCAACATAAGTTTTCCCCTGGTAAGTGTACACAATTGGGGGGCTATTTACCGGCTTGCCATATTTATCCACTACTGTGAAGTTGCCATCTTTATCCTCATGCAAATACATTTCCTTGGCGATATTCCTAACCGCTGGTTTATAATCAGACAGCTCGATCAGTTTGCTGGGGTCTTTGATGGTGCCATCGGGGTTGATGGGATCATCACCTGGATAGGTAACATAAGTTTTCCCCTGGTAGGTGAATACGATGGGGGGGCTGTCCACTGGCACCCCATTTTCATCCACCACCGTAATATTGCCATCTTTATCCTCATGCAGGTACATATTTTTAGTATCCTGCTTATAGTCTGGCAATTCGATCAACTTCCTGGAGTCCTTGAGGGTTCCATCCTCGGCAATAGGGGGTTCACCATAGGAAACATAGGTCTTCCCCTGGTAAGTGAATACAATAGGGGGGCTGCTCACCGGCACCCCATCTCCATCCACAACAGTGATATTGCCATCTTTGTCCTCATGCAGGTACATGTCTTTAATGGGCTGTGTGTAGTTGGGCAGCTCGATCAGTTTGCTGGGATCTTTGATGGTGCCGTCTGGTGCGATTGCAGGTTCATCACCAGGATAAGTGATATAGGTCTTCCCCTCGTACGTGTACACGATCGGGGGGCTGTCCACCGGATTGCCATTTTCGTCTACCACAGTGACGTTGCCATCCTTGTCCTCGTACAGGTACCAATCTGGGGCCTCGCCAGTTTCTTCTTCTTCAGAGAGGTCTTCCTGATCCTCCTCTCCTTCCTGCTCCATGATTAGCTCGGTTTCCAAACCAGCCTCAGTGCTTCCCAGGATAATTTCGTCAGCGACATCAGCTAGGTTTCTGCCAGGGGCATGGAGATCGAGAGCGATTTCTTCGCCTAATGCTTCTTCGGGGGGAACCGGGTCAGGGTCAGGCTGCTGGGCAACTCGTCCACCAGGGCTGGTGTGATCGAGGGCGATTTCTTCGCCTAATGCTTCTTCGGGGGGAACCGGGTCAGGTTCAGGCTGCTGGGCAACTCGGCCACCAGGGCCAGTTTGATCGAGAGCGATTTCCTCGCCAAATGCTTCTGAGGAGGGAACCGGGCCAGGTTCAGGCTCCTGGACAACTCGTCCCCCGGGGACGGTGTGATCGAGGGCGATATCTTCGCCTAATGCTTCTCCGGGGGGAATCGGGCCAGGTTCAGGCTGCTGGGCAACTCGGCCGCCAGTGCCAGGGTGATCGAGGGCCACCTCGGCAGTGACTGGACCAGGCAGATTGATAGGGGTAGCTTCTTCGCCGCCTTCGTCATCCTCATCTTGGGAGGTCTCGCTCAACTCGGGGTCCTCTACCCTGCCGGGATCATCGCGGTCAACCGTGCCTGCCTGATCGGCATCCCCGGCAAGTTCGATTTCGACTCCCTCGGGCACTTCAACGATTCCGGCGGGACCTGGGTCACCCTGCTCTTCGGCCATTTCAAGCGTCTGGCCGGGTTCTTCCAGGATGCCACTGCCTGCTGGCAAGTCTTGGGGATCAGGGCCGCTCTCGGCAGGGGGGATATCCTCTTCAGCCGGCTCTGCCGTTTCGACCGCTTCCGTCAGGGCTTCTTCGACGGCTTCGGCCTGTTCGAAGGTCTGGGTCTCTTCGACGCGGGCGCCGGGATCGTGGGTGGCCTCTTCTACGGCCTGTTCTTCGGCGCGTTCCGCGGATTCAACTGCTTCCGTGGTTTCAGCAACCTCGGGGGCTTCTTCGGGTTGGGTTATTTCTGACTCACTCATTGTTCGCTCCAGATCGAGCCATGACAGCAATGTTGCCGTCATGGCTCGTTATAAGATGGTTCTATTCAATCAAGTCATCTCTAAGTTTTTTATCTATTTCTGTGTTGGCCTGATCGGCCTCGTTGTAGTCCAGGTCACCGGGGTCGAGCAGACCACCATCACCTAGTTCGCCATCAGCCAGGAATTTGCCAGAGTCATCCTCGCCGTCCTTGTCACCTGGGGTGCCGCCGCTGCTGTCTCCGCCCCCACCTTTGCCATAGACCGGGAAGAAGGCACCTGCCTCCCGATCAAGCCCACCTACGGGTTCCTCAGGATCGGGGTCTCCACCGCCGCCGGTTGAACCCGTGTAGGGCATGGGTTGATCTCCATCGATCGGGTCTCCTTGAGGAGGTTTTTCTGCTGGGGCTTCTTCACCGTCAATGACTTGATAGTGCCAATCCCCATTTTTATCCATTGCCCAATACCCGCTCCCATCTTCATCCATAACAGTTCCTGAGGAGGACTTTTGCGACTTGAGATACAATTGGCGTCCAAGTATGCTATCGCCAGGAATGGTGTTGTCTGGCCAGTCCTTATTTCCTTTTGAGCCACCACCGGGACCCGATACCGGGGGTCCGCTGCTGGAACCGGGGGGGGAGCCAGGTTTCTTGGTTCCGCCACCCATGTCAAATCCTAGGGGTCCGATCAGCTCTTCAGGCAGTTGCGCATCATCAATGCGTTGGGGATCGATTGGGCTGGTGTTGCCTTGAGGTTCACTAACGCCCTCACCGATCGCCCCACTTGGATCGGGTTCCTGGTCTTCCATCTGATAAACCGGTTCATTGCCATCGATCAGACCAGGGTCGACCTCTGCATCACCAGACGCCTGTCCAACTGCCTCGTCCGTTGTCAGCCCCTCAACCTGCACCTGTGCTTCCATTTCACCACTCGAGGCATCTGACATAACGGGTTCTTCCGGCTCTGAACCTTCGCTCGGTTCTTGGGTCTGCTGGCCATAGCCCTTGCCGGTAAGCGGGTCCTGAGCCTGAGATTCCGGTTCATCAGGTTTGGCAGCAGATTCAGGTTGGGTTCCGGGGGTTGCATCCGGTGGTTCTGCAATTTCTACTTCACCTGAGTCTTCCAAAATCCCAGTACCTTCCGGCAAATCGTCGCCATCGGGGCTGCTTTCTGCAGGAGGCGCTTCTTCCTCTAGGGGAGAAGCTTCTTGCTCTGGCGCGGCTTCAACGGCCTGCACCAAGGCTTCTTCGACGGCCTCCGCCTGTTCGAAGGTCTGCGTCTCTTCGACGCGTGCGCCGGGATCGTGGGTGGCCTCTTCTACAGCCTGTTCTTCGGCGCGTTCCGCGGATTCGACTGCTTCCGTGGTTTCAGCAACCTCGGGGGATTCATTCTGTTGGGTGCTTTCTAATTCTTCCATCGCTGTACTCCTTCACTATCTAGAAACCGGATTTCTTGCTCGCATAATTCTTCCATCGTTTCGTTCGAGGAACCCGGTTTCTGACTATTTACGGTTAATTGATCGGAGTGGCTTCGTTGTCATCATCAGGCATTTCCGGTAGGTTAATGGGGGTAGCTTCGCCGCCATCATCTTGGCCTTCCCCGGAATGTCTGTTTTGGTCGGGAGGTGGAGGCGGCGGTGGGGGGTCAGGAGGACCACCGGGCCCATGGGGAGTGCCAGCCACCCCGGGGGTCTTGCCATCAACCCCAGGGCTAAGGCCAGGATCATCTCCAGCTGGCTTTGGGAAAGGATCAGGGCCAGGCTCCGGGATCTCGCCAAGTTGCTCCTTAGGTCCCGCTCCACCATAATCATCTTCTTCAATGGCCACATTGCCACCGGGACCAGTGTGATCGAGAGTTATCTGGTTTTCCGCTGCCTCAAAATCGGCTGACTCCAACGGCGGTGCAGGGTCTTCATCTTGCAAAATAAAATCGGTAAAACCGACTTCTATATCTTCTCCGCCGGGTAGGTCATCTTCGTCATCTTCCGACTCGCTTAGTTCTGGATCTTCGATCCTGCCTTCATCATCTCGCCCGATGGTGTCTGCCTGATCGGCATCACCGGCCGGCTTGATCTCAACGGCTTCCGGCACCTCAACCACGCTGGCGGGACCTGGCTCCCCTACATCTTCAGCGGAAGGTGGTGGAGCTGTGTCACCCGGATAGGGTCCTGTTGCAATCTGACTCTCTACGGTATTTTCCATCGCTTCTACCAGGGCTTCTACGACGGCTTCGGACTGTTCGAAAGTACCCGTCTCTTCGATTACGGTGCCGGGTTCGTGGGTGGCATCATCCAAGGATTGCGCTTCCGTTGCCTCTTCAACTTCGACAGCTTCCACTGCCCCAGCGGCATCGCCAGCGTCCAGTCTATCTTCGGTTTGGGTGGTTTCTAATTCGTCCATTGCGTTCCTTCTAAATAGACTCTAAGGGTTTTGCAGGGAACAAATCATCGAAATATACCTGCTAAAAAAGGACTCCAGCTTGCAATGTTATTCAAGGAAACCCTTAGGGTCTTACACTTACGATAAATGCTTCTGAGGAATTTTGTAGGCCAGGACATAGGCCAGCCCGCCGGGGTTGAGGTCTCGCCAGACAGCATGCACGACCTGTTGCATCAATTGCTGGTGCGCATCACTGAGCAGTTCCTCCGACAGTGTCTCTTTAGCCTGGCTGAAGCGCTTTTCAACTTCAGCAGCAAAGAAGTCGAAGGCTTCTTCTGTCATTTCACCCAGGGCGGTTTGATCATCATCGGTGACGGTATACCCAGCGACCGCTGAGCGCGCATCCGACAACAGTGTGCCACGGTATTCTTCATCAGCGATGGCTTTGCCGATGATCTCCACTACAGATCGCTCAGAAGTGTTCATATCCTCGAAATCCGGGGCGGGTTGCAAGGTTTCTCCTTGCTTGACATCATCAGGGGTGAGTTCTCTCTGGCTGGTCAAATCTGGCGGTGGGGGCGGATCATCCGGATTTTCGGCTACATTGTCACCAGGGCCGGTGTGATCAAGAGCAACTTGCGTGATGGGGTTGGGACCATGATCGGGTTCGTCGACCACATTGCCACCAGGTCCGGTGTGATCCAGTGCAACATAGCTTCCGCTGTCATCTTCTTCCATGGTCGGTTTTGGGATGGGGACAGGCAATACACCACCGACTTCATCGGCACCGCCTCTGCCGGAGGCCTCGACCTTGACATCGTCTGGAGAGAGTTGTGTTTGGCCGCTCATATCTGGGGGCGGTGGCGGATCGTCGGGGTCTATGGCTACTTGAGCGGGTACGGGTCCGGGCAGATTGATGGGGGTGGCGTCTTTGCTACCATCGCCATCTCCTTCGCCAGAGGTTTCACTCAGCCCAGAAGGATCTGCCGTGCCGGGGTCATCACGGTCAACTGTACCGTCCCCAGCGAGTTGGAATTCCATGCCCTCGGGCACTTCGGCCACACTAGCAGGGCTGGGATCTCCTGGTTTTTCGGCCATCTCGACCGTTTGATGAGGTTCTTCCAGGATGCCGGTGCCATCGGGCAGGTCGTCACGGCTGGGGCCGCTGATAAGCTGCATATCGTCGTCGTCTTCGGCGACAGGGCCGGGCAGGTTGATGGGTGTGGCTTCGTCTTTGTCGTCGTCATCGCCTTCACCGGCAAGTTGGAATTCCATGCCTTCGGGCACTTCGGCCACACTAGCGGGGCCAGGTTCTCCCAACTCCTCAGCTATGGCAACCGTTTCATGGGGTTCTTCCAGAATGCCGGTGCCATCGGGCAAATCATCACGGCTGGGGCCGCTGATGAGCTGCATGTCGTCGTCATCTTCTTCGGCGACAGGGCCGGGCAGGTTGATGGGCGTGACTTCATCTTTGCCGTCGTCATCGCCTTCACCGGCAAGTTGGAATTCCATGCCCTCGGGCACTTCGGCCACACTAGTGGGGCCAGGTTCTCCCAACTCCTCAGCTATGGCGACCGTTTCATGGGGTTCTTCCAGAATGCCAGTGCCATCGGGTAGGTCGTCACGGCTGGGGCCGCTGATGAGCTGCATGTCGTCGCCATCTTCTTCCCCAGGCTCTGGGGTGGGGATAGGTACAGGCGTGCCCTCGGTTTGTTCAGCAGCTTCAACAGCATCGCCTAAAGCGCTTTCGACAGCCTCGGCTTGTTCGAAGGTTTGTGTCTCTTCGACGACGGCACCAGGATCGCTGGTCGCATCATCCAAGGCCTGTGCCTCAACTGCTTGATCGGCATCGGCTGCATCCTGGACTTCGACGGTTTCGTCGACGGCATCAACGCTTTCCGGGGTCTCTTCGGGTTGGGTAATTTCTAGGTCAGTCATCAGTTTACTCCTATGTTCTCATTGTTGGGATTGCTCTTGCTTTCAATTAGTCGTTAAATCGAGATGAAAGGTAACACCAAATCATCTATCTTCTAACAATGTGTTCACACCAATTCAGGTTCCAACAACTCCAACATTTCATCAAATAATATTGAACGTCCGAGCTCAAGAGCTTTTCTGTATTTTGGCGTATCGAATTCAGCCGTTTCAGCAGGTTTTGGCAAAGGGTGTGAACCGGACTCAGGAGATAGAGCTAAACTAGCTCTCCTCTCCGCATCAGCCCGGGTCAAGCTCTTCAGCGACATCGACCTCAACGCCTGGGCTGAGTCCAACACTGCTGTCGAGTCTGGGGGGGGGAGCGCCTGGACCTACGCTATTTGCGATATTGTCATCACCAAGATCTTCAGCTACACTGCCATCAACTTCATCGATGTAGAACGATTCAGCTTCAAGTGGATCATCTTCCTTTTCAGCCACTTGGAACTCGATGCCTTCGGGCACTTCAGCCACATCGGCAGGGCCTGGCTTTTCCGGAGGATCGACCATTTCATCGGTTTCGTGAGGAACTACCAATACAGCGCTACCTTCGGGCAAATCCCCAGGGTCGGTGTCGCTCTCGGGGGGAGAATCTTCTTCAGGTGCTGGCACTTCAACTTGCTCAACTGAAGCCATAGCATCACTCAGCTCTGCTTCAACGGTCTCAGCCTGTTCGAAGCTCTGTTCTTCTTCGACGCGGGCGCCAGGTTCATGGGTAGCATCATCCAGTGCCTGTTCTTCAACTACCTCCCCAGTATCAGTGGATTCAATTGCCTCTGCGGCATCCCCACCTTCCTGGCTTTCTTCGAGTTGGATGACTTCTAACTCTTCTTGCATGATATTCGCTCCTTCGCCCAATGGGCGCACGAAAATTGGGTTCTTTCTGAGGGAATGTATAAGAGCAATTGATCACGGCCTCAGGTAATTAGCTTAATCTTTAGTCGCCGTCGCAACCAAAAAAGTAACAAAACTACCTAGCAGTTTGTCGGAGAGACAAGTACTTTTAGAACATGAATAGCCCTACAGG
>CAZUSV010000085.1:9181-25065 GCA_964622645.1 uncultured Anaerolineales bacterium | reverse complement strand
TCCCCCTAACTTCCGGGAATTGCTGAGGGCATCCGAGTCTGTGATGCTCTACCCAATATCGACTTCGTCATGTCACTAAATCTGGCGGGAGATATTCCCCAAGAGCACGCCGATCTCTATCAGATGCAAGCCATGTTAGAGAACACCACCAAACCGATCTTGTTCGTGACCACCGAATTCGAGGGTTGTGTGCAGGCTGTCGAAATGGCCGAGATCGTCGCCGGAGGAGCTGAGGCCTTGAAGCGCAATCCCTTCGCCTTCTTGTACATCAACGTCACCGCGCCCCTGGTACACAATGAAGAGGCCCTGAGCAAGCTGCTCTTCATGGCTGAGAAAGGATTACCGACGACCTATACCCCAGTGGTGCTGCGTGGGGCTAATGGGCCCATTACTCCCGCAGGTGCGGTGGCTTATGCCAACGCCGGCGAATTAGCCGGGCTGGTTGTGGCCCAGCTCAAACGCCAGGGCGCGCCAGTCATCTTGAGCGGCGGAACTCAGGATATGCTCGACATGCGCACCATGCTGGATATCTATAGCGCGCCGGACAATAAAGTTCTCTGTGTAGAGATGGCGCAGTATTACGGTCTGCCGATCTTTGGATTGGGTGGCGCCTCAGATTCGAAATTGCCAGATCAGCAGGCCGCTGCCGAAGCCTCCTTTTCCCTCTTGACTGAAACCATGGCGGGTTCGCACCTGATCCATGATGTTGGCTATCTCGAGGGAGGTCTAACCAATTCCATCGAGATGATCGTGATGTGCGATGAGCTGATCAACTGGGTCAAGAAATTCATGAGGGGGATCGAAGTAAACGAAGAAACCCTGGCCCTGGATTGGATCGATCAGGTCGGCTTCGAGAATGACTTCCTCGGTCTGGATCATACCCACAACCACTTCAAAGAAGATTGGTATCCCACTTTATTGGATCGTCAGGATCATGCCGGTTGGTATGCAGACGGCTCATTATCTCTTCGCCAGCGCGCCCAAAAGGAAGCCCAAAAGATCATTGCTGAACACCAACCCGAGCCACTGCCTGAGGACGTTTCAAAAAAAATTCAAGAGGTCATTGATAGAGTTCTAAACCAATAAATTTGCTCAATCGCAAAAGCACCAACCACCCCGAAAAAAGGGTGTGAGCAGGAGATGCACTTTCTGCTCACACCCTTTTTTCGTAAAAACCCGTTCCGTGGCGAAGCAGTTACGATTTCTAACCAAATCATTATACATGTCACTGGTATTACACAAAATAATGTGATAAAAAGGCTCCTTGAGCAGCACAAAATATGAGGGAGCAGGGCAAACACATGCAACGATCAAAGCTGAAGAACTGGTGCGAATTTCTCTCGTCCACGGACATCCAGGCCATCCACGAAACCAGTATGAAATTGCTAGCTGAGGTGGGAATTCACTTTCCAGATGATGAAGCCCTGGCGATTTTCAATCATCATGGCATAAAAACGGAAGGCCAAACCGTCTTCCTAACGGAAGATCAGTTAATGGATGCCATCTCCGCAGCACCCGCCAAATTCATGATTCATGCCCGAAATCCAGATCGGGATGTGACCATCGGTGGTGGAATGCCAGTCTTTGCTCCAGGCTTGGGTTCCCCATTTTTGATTGATCCAGAGCGAGGCAAACATTCAGCTACATTGGAAGATTACCGCAACGCAGTACGCCTGGCCCAAGTTTTGCCCAATCAGGATTTGAACGGACATCAGATGATCATGCCTGGGGACGTTCCTGCAAAAGATGCTCATTTAGCGATGGTTCACGCCGGAATCCTGCATTCTGACAAAGCGTTTATCGGCAGCACCACCGGGGAAGATGGATCGCGCAATACCATCGAGATGGCCAGAATTCTCTTTGGGGGAGATATTTCACGACCTGTAACCCTGGGAGTTATCAATCCCCTCAGCCCACTGGGATATAGCCCAGATATGCTCGCGGCTATCAGAGTCTACGCCCAGGCTGGTCAACCGCTCTTGATCTCTACTTTGGTCATGGCGGGCTCCACAGGGCCGATCACCTTGGCCGGTGTGCTCGCGCAACAAAATGCTGAAATCCTGGCCGGCATTGCTCTGGCACAACTCATCCAACCTGGTGTTCCCGTTATCTATGGATCGACGTCCACGAATATCGACATGCGTACCGGGGGGTTGGCTATCGGCAGTCCCGAACTTTCGTTATGCATTAGCGCGCACACCCAACTGGCTCGCTTCTATGGGGTACCCAGCCGGGGAGGCGGCGCGCTGACGGACTCCTGCACGACCGATGCCCAGGCTGGATTCGAATCCATGTTCAGCCTGCTGACCACCATCCACAGTGGCACCGATTTTGTATTGCACTCCGCAGGTATCCTCAGCTCTTATATGGCTTTTTCGTTTGAGAAATTCGTCATCGATGACGAGATGATCGGCATGATGCGCCACTTTATGCAGGGTATCGAGGTGACGCCAGAAACTCTCGGGTACGAAGTCATTGCCAGGGTGGGTCATGACGGCCACTTTTTGGGAGAGGATCATACCCTGGAGCGCTGCCGCTCTGAGTTCTGGGAACCAATCGTCGCTGATCGCAGTGGCCTAGCTGTATGGGTATCTGACAATGGAAGTAAAGACGCTACTGCACGCGCTCGAAAGCGTTGGATGAATCTACTTGGCGAACAGCAAGACCCACCCCTGGATAGCCTTGTAGCCAAGCAGTTGCAGGCCTATGTTGAAAAAAACTCTTTCCATTATTAATTTCTCAGAGGAACACGGTTCCTTGAAGGAACCGTGTTCCTGACACACCAAAATATTAAAATTATCCAATTATCTGATATATTTGTGATATACTAGGTAGTATCCCTATTCACAACCCATTTTTTCTCGAAAAAAAGAGGTGAACTAATGGCAGAAAACCTTACCACAGTTGTCTCTTCTAAAACCCAATCTGTTGAGATCAACCGGGGAAATGCAACAGTGATCATCGGGGAACGGATCAATCCCACCGGACGAAAATTGATGCTAAAGGCTCTCCAGGCTGGCGATTTCGATATCGTACGCAGAGACGCTGCCAATCAGGTCGAAGCGGGGGCGAAGATCCTCGACGTCAACGCCGGAGTACCTGGCGCAGACGAACCTGCCCTGCTCAAGCAGGTGCTCACTACGGTGATGGAAGTTGTCGATGTGCCGCTGTGTATCGATACTGCCGACCCGCAAGCGCTCGAAGCAGCTTTGTCAATGTATGAAGGCAAAGCGCTGATCAACTCTGTCAACGGCGAAGAGCGCTCTCTGGAAGCTGTGCTCCCGTTGGCGAAAGAATTTGGTGCGGCAGTAATAGGCTTGTGCATGGATGACGACGGCATTCCCGCAACGCCAGATGATCGCTTTAATGTCGCTTGCAATATTATCGAGCGAGCTGGGAAATTGGGTATTCCCGTTGAAGATATCGTCATCGATCCTCTGGCGCTTACTATGGGTTCAGACCACGCATCCGGGTTGATCGCCATGCAATCCATCGAGAAGATCGTCGCTGAATTTGGTGTCAATATCACCATGGGTGCCAGCAACATTTCATTTGGCATGCCCGATCGAAAATACATCAACGCCACATTCATCGCCATGGCCATCCATGCCGGGTTGACCTGCCCAATCACCAACCCTCTCGAACCCGAAGTGAGTATTGCCATCAAAGCAGCCGACCTCTCTATGGGCAGGGATGAATATGGCATGGCCTGGATCCAGGCATACCGCAAGCGGCAAAAGGAGCAAGCCGAAGACTGATATGCGAAAGATCACCCTATGAAACCCACTGATGCTGAGAATGCCTACGCTCAAATAAAGGGCAAGATCATCACCACAAAGATGCGCCCTGGTTCTGTGATCAGCGAAGCGCAATTGATGGAAGAACTAGATTTGGGCAGGACTCCGATTAGAGAGGCAATTAAGCAGCTTCAGGCAGAAAACCTGGTCACCGTAACGCCACGCAGGGGAATGTATGTCGCAGATGTTGCGGTTACGGATTTGACCCAAATATTCGAAGTGCGCGTCGATTTAGAAGCGCTTGCCGCCCGGTTGGCAGCCCAACGCATCACTGAAGAACAACTCGCCGGTTTGAAATCGTTGGCTGAACAATACTGCGATGCAGATCCTAGCGATAAAGAAGCACTCATCAATATCGACCGCGAATTCCACTCACTGATCACCCAGGCTGCGCATAACAAATTCCTCTCCAAAGAATTAGATCATTTCTATAACCTGTCACTGCGGATCTGGTATCTGGCGATCAACTACGCTCAGCCCGAGGATATCGATGTGGACGCCCACATTGAAATCCTGGCAGCCATTGAGGCAGGGGATGCCAAAAATGCCGGACAAAGAATGAGAAGGCATATCGAAGAATTTCACCAAACCATCAAACAGTATTTATAAACCCCTAGACATGGAGGAAGGTAAAATGAGTGAACTATTATCTGAACTATCCAAAGCCGTCATCGAAGGCAACTTGGACGAGATCGTCGACCTCACCCAAGATGCGCTGGATGATGGCCTCAGCGCCAAGGATATCCTGGACAAGGGCTTGATGCCTGGTATGGATCATGTTGGTGTTGAGTTCAAAGCCGGCAACATGTTCGTCCCTGAGGTGCTGCGCTCCGCCCGGGCGATGCAGTCATCTATGGTGTTAATCAAGCCACTGCTGGCTGAGACAGGCGCTTCGATGACTGGCAAGGTGTTAATTGGCACCGTCAAAGGCGACTTGCATGACATCGGCAAGAACCTGGTAGGCATGATGTGCGAAGGAGCTGGTTTCGAGGTCAATGACCTGGGAAAGGATATCGAAGCGCAGGCCTTTGTGGATGCCGTCAAAGAGTACGAACCCGACATCCTGGGCATGTCTGCTCTGCTGACGACTACCATGCGCGCCATGGAGCATACCGTCAAGGCTCTGGAGGAGGCCGGCGTGCGCGACAAGGTCAAGATCATGATCGGTGGTGCCCCAGTCACTCAGGCCTTCTCCGATCAGATCGGCGCGGATGGCTACGCATCCAATGCCGCTTCTGCAGCTGAGTTAGCGAAGAAATTTATGGGGTAGGTAGGGAGGAAGTAAGGATTAGGGAGTAAGGATTATGGGAAAATTAATTCATTTCCAGCAGCTAGATGCGTGGCAAGAGGCGCACAAGTTAGTTTTGATGGTATATGAATTAACGAAGGATTTCCCAAGCGATGAACGGTTCGGTTTAGTATCACAAATGCGTCGTGCTGCTGTTTCAATACCGGCTAACATTGTAGAAGGATTTAAGAGACGTGGCATTCAAGAAAAGGTCCGTTTCTATAATATATCCGAAAGTTCGCTGGAAGAATTGAAATACTATTTCATTCTATCCAAAGACTTAGGGTACATTGCATCGAAAAAAGAAGAAAACTCTCAAGCAGAGACAGTCGGAAGACTCATCAACGGTCTTATCAATAGTACCGAACGCCGTAAATAGCAAATCACCTACTCCCTACTTCCTACTCCCATTACTTCCCCGAAAGGAGCCAAGCAAATATGAGAGGCAACTACCAAATCAACTCCGGCGTGCAATTTCGCATGCTCTCGGATGATCAACTGCAAGAGCTATACGATGGTGTGCTGCACGTGCTGGAATATACCGGCCTGGAAGTGCACCACGATCAGGCACGCGAGATATTGAAAGATGCTGGTGCCTGGGTAGACGGCATCCGGGTGCGGATACCGTCCTATATCGTCAGAAACGCACTTGACCTTGCCCCGCGCAGCTTCACGATATTTGCTCGCGATGGCAACCCCGAGCATAATATCCACATTGGGCCTGGCCGCGGCCACTTCGGGCCAGGTCCCACTTGCCCCAACTTCATCGACGTGGAAACCATGCAGCGGCGTCCTTACGTAAAGGCGGATGTCCCCCTGGTGGCCAAGATGGTCGATGCTTTACCCAATATCGATTTCTGCGAATCACTGGGCACAGTCAACGATGTCCATCATGACCTAGGAGCGCTATATGAGTTCGCTGGTATGTTCCCTAACACCAGCAAACCCATCGTAGCCTGGTCGTATGACAAATATGACTCAGCGGGTATTCATGAGATCGCCGTGGCCGAAGCCGGAGGGCAAGCAGCCTTCGAGCGACGGCCCAATTACGTGCATTACTGCGAACCGCTCTCCCCGTTGGTCAGCACTTTCGAGGCGCTAGATAAACTCATCTTTGCCGCCGAACACCGCGTACCTTTGATCTTCACCCCCTGCCCGATCTCGGGCGGCACCGCACCAGTGACATCCGCTGGCGTCATCATCCAGGGCGCGGCTGAATCCTGGATGGGATTGGTCATCGCCCAAACGCTGCAGCCCGGTCTGCCGTATTTCATGGGTGGTGTCTTTTCAGTGATGGATATGAGCGCCATGATCCTCTCTTATGGCGCGCCTGAAATGTCGCTCAATATGGCCGGGTTGACAGAGTTGGCCCATTTCGCCGGATTGCCCTTGTGGCAGACGGGCGGCTGTACCGATGCCAAAACTTTCGATGAGCAGGCCATTATCGAAGGCTCACTGACGGTCTTTTTCTCGGCGCTCACCGCTGGGGATCTTTGCCATGATGTCGGCTACACCGAAAGCGGGTTGACCGGATCGGTCTTCCAGTTGTGTGCCATGGATGAGGCCATTGGCTACTCCCGAAGGATCACACGCGGCATCGAAGTCAATGAAGACACCCTGGCAGTGGATGTGATCCACAACGTCGGCCCCAACGGTCATTATCTACGCGAACCACACACCCGGCGATACTACAAGAACGAGTTCTGGTATCCAAAACTGTGTGACCGCCGCAACTACGAAGAATGGGAAATGATGGGCAAGCAGACCATGAAGGATCGTACCGCCGCCCGCGTCAACGAAATTCTGGCCACCCACCAACCCTCCCCGATCAAGCCCAAAACCGAAAAGGTGATCGAAAAGGTTTTGGCTGAAGCCGAAGAACGCGTCAAAAGCAGCTAACGAGGAGAAAACAGATGAGTGAACTTTACGAAAGATTATCCACCGCCATCCTTGAAGGCGATGCAGAAAAGACCCATAAACTGGTCGAGCGCGGCTTGAAGCGAGGGCTGACTCCAAAAGAGATCCTTGATAACGGCTTGATCGTAGGAATGGACGAAGTAGGCGCCCGTTTCAAACGCGGTGACATGTTTGTTCCCGAAGTGCTCATGTCCGCCGACTCTATGGCAGCCGGGATGGAAATCCTGCGCCCACTACTAATCGAGAGCGGAGCCGAACTGCTCGGTAAAATCATTATGGGCACCGTCAAGGGCGACCTGCACGATATCGGCAAGAACCTGGTCAGTATGATGTGCGAGGGCGCAGGCTTTGAGATCATCGACATCGGCTTCAACGCTGAACCCGAAAAATTCATCGATGCCATCAAGGAACACCAACCAGCAATTGTGGGCATGTCTGCCATGCTGACGACCACCATGCGGGCCATGGGACACACCATCAAAGCCATCGAAGAAGCTGGGCTGCGTGATCAGATCAAGATCATGGTCGGTGGAGCCCCCGTAGACAGAGAATTTGCTGAGCGCATTGGCTCTGATGGCTACGGCTCCAACGCTCCTTCAGGATCTGATTTGGCCAAGCAACTCGTCGGTGCCGCTTAGGCGGGAATGGTTGAGGCGAATTGTTGTGACATCACCGGAAAAGCTACCCATTGTTGTCATCGCTTGTCAGGTCTTCCAAAGTCTGTTGGAAGAGCTCATTCCAGAGGAGATGGCCGAGCACTTCACTTTCCTGGATTACGGGCTGCACCGAGTCCCCGAGAAACTAACCTGGACTCTGCAAGATACCATTGACGAGATCAACGAGCCCAGTTTGATCATCTTGGGATACGGCTTATGCGGCAATGGCTTAAAAGGGATCAAAGCCAAGCAACATACTTTATTGGTCCCACGCACAGATGACTGCATTGCCATCTTGCTTGGCTCATACAAGAAATACATCCAGGAATTCGAAGCCACGCCCGGCTCCTACTACCTGACCAAGGGTTGGCTTGAATCTGGTAGCAACCCCTATCAGGAATACCAGGAATACGTCGAAAAATTCGGCCAGGAAGACGCGGCCTGGATCATGGATCAACAATACCAGCACTATGAACGTCTGGTACTTGTTGCGCATACTGAAGAAGATTTAGAGAAATATCGTCCCCAAGCCTTAGAGGTCGCTGAGTATTGCCAGCAGTGGGGCATGCGCTACGAAGAGATCCTCGGCTCCGATATCTATGTGCGCCGGCTGATCGAAATCGCCACCTCCCCTGATAAAGCCGACAGTGAGTTCCTGATTATTCCACCCGGTGGCGAGATCACACAAGAGATGTTTTTACGCTGATATAAAGCCCAGACCCTAAGGGTTTCCGTCAGAATCATGATTAATGAGTGTAAATAATCAGCCCAAGAACCTAATTTTCATCGAGGCCAATGAAAACCCTTAGGGTCTTGTGGGCGAAGACAGGAGAACCAACATGCAAGTATCAAGAACAAATTATCTCGTAAACGCAACACCCACCTTCCAAGTGCTCACTGAAGACGAGATCGAAGCCATCTTTCATGCCGCATTGACCGTGCTGTACGAGACAGGCGTGCGTGTTTATGACGAAGAAGGTGTGCAAGTTGCTTACGAAGGCGGTGCCATCGTCGAAGACAAAACCGACGATAGCGCACTAGTTAAGATCCCACCCTGGTTGGTAGACAAAGCCCTGGCTACAGTACCCAGCAAAGTGGTCACCGTGGGTCCAGACCGTAAGCATAAGATGGAACTCTACAAGGATTCGATCACCTTTGGAGCCGGGTCTGATACGCCCTTTACGATCGATCCCTATACTGGCGAAAGACGTCGCGCTACCTACAACGATGTCAAGAACTTCGCCCGCGTCGCTCAGGCCCTTCCCAATCTAGATTTCCATATGTCTTTGGGGATCGTGCAGGACACCGCTGTGGGCACCTATGACCGCTGGCAGTATCTGGCCATGCTGGAGGGCACCAATAAACCCATCAACATCACCGCTGTGGATATCGAGGGCTT
Source organism: uncultured Anaerolineales bacterium (assembly GCA_964622645.1). Lineage (GTDB taxonomy): Bacteria > Chloroflexota > Anaerolineae > Anaerolineales > UBA11858 > NIOZ-UU35. The sequence continues at coordinate 16,008 of CAZUSV010000085.1, read as the reverse complement.
GAAAGATCAATTAGAGATGGCTTACATCCGCGTGGGTGGTAAAGACGAATGGCGCAAAGGACCCATCTTCTCGCTGTACATCGAGCCGGTTTCCCCGCTAAGCCATTCCGAGGAAGTGGTGCAAAAATTGATCTTCGCCACGGACAATGAGATTCCATTCGTTTACACTCCATGCCCATTGGCCGGGGCAACGGCCCCATGTACCCTGGCAGGGACTGCCGTTCAAGCGCTGACCGAGAGTCTCTTTGGCATCGTGCTCAGCCAGACGCGCAAGCCTGGCGCACCACTGATCATCGGCGGTCTGATGTCCAATATGGACATGCTCACCACAGTCTACTGCTACGGCTCACCAGAGATGGCTTTGCTGAGCGCGGCCTACACCCAGATCACCAAGTGGCTGGGCCTGCCCGAATACGAGACCGCAGGCTGCTCCGATGCCAAGATGTTCGACGAGCAGGCCGCCATGGAAGCCACCATCAATATCGCTACCGCCGCGCTGATCGGTGGCAATATGATCCACGATGTGGGCTACCTGGAGCAGGGTCTGACCAGCTCGATGGAAATGATGGTCGCTTCCGACGAGATCATCGACATGGTCAAGCGCATCCTGCGCGGCATCGAAGTCACTGATGACAGTCGGGCACTGCACGTAATGGATCAGGTCGGTCCCGGCGGTCATTACCTCGACCACGAACACACCTTTGCGCGCTTCAAGACCGATATCTGGCGTCCCAAGCTCATCGACCGCAACAATTGGGAGAATTGGGAGGCTGCAGGCAGCAAGACTTACCGCCAACGCGTCCACGAACGCGTCATCGAGATCCTCGAGGCAGAGACTGAACCCCTCATGGATGAGAAGATGTTCAAGGAGATACGCCGCATCTGCGAGCTGGCCGACGAGAAACACAAGGAAGAAGAGTTAGATATCGCCATGTTTGGATAAATAAAACGACGAGAAACTGGGTTTTTGATTTTCAGATGATGAACTCATTAGTCAATCGAAAAACCCGGTTTCTGGTTTTGTACAGTAGGCGCATGATGCTGACTCCCTCGCGCGTGGTACTGTTCAATGAGGGAGGTCACGCTCCTAAGTACTTGATAAAATGGCATCTTTTTCAGAGGCATAATCTATGTAACATAGGGTGGAGAAGCCAACCGCGTTGGCTGTATAGCGATGAATCCTTATATCGCCCAACGCGGTTGGGCTACTACCCTAAATGGTTTTCTTGCTAAATAACATAAATCTGCGGCAGGTTACTGGAATTCAGTTTCAGGATAGCGCCATCTGCAAAAACCTCCCGCAGGTTATTAACTACACTGTAAATAAAGTTTATTGCAATTTTTGCTCTGACCGGTCTCCAGACCGAGTCACTCCGGCACGGTCTGGAGACCGGCCTAAGCCACGATAGGATAACTTTCAGTTACTTTGTTTACGCTGTATTAACGAACTTAGCGAAAGTACCACTAAATTCTCTCACAAAAAGTTGCAGTATTTTCACATTAGAGGTATCGCTTGTCATCAGAACAAGACTCAACCAAAGCACTCGTCCTGGGAATCGATACCGGCGGCACTTATACCGATGGTGTGCTACTGGAATATAACTCAAGCCAGATGCTGGCTTCCCACAAAAGCCTGACCACCAAGCGTGACTTCTCCATTGGCATCGAGCGTGTCATCGAAGGCATCGATATCCAAGACCCCGCTGACATAAAAATGGTATCGGTCTCGACGACCCTGGCCACCAACGCTATCGCCGAAGGCAAAGGCAAGCGAGTGGCACTATTTCTGATCGGCTATGATCCAGAACTTGTGGCCTCCTTCAAATTGGAGGCGCAATTTGCCACGCCCAATTTCTACTATTTCGATGGGGGACACGATCTTCACGGCCAAGAAAAAGAAACTTTAGATTTAACGGAAATTCTTGGGAAAACCACAACCATCAAAAATCAAGTCGATGCCATCGCCGTATCCAGCTATTTCAGCCCTCTCAACCCGGAACACGAAAATCGGGTCTATAACGCCATCACACAAGTCTGCGATTTACCTATCGTTTTGGGCAGTCAGCTTTCGACGAAGCTAGGCTCTGTAGAACGCGCTACCACCGCGGCATTGAATGCTTCTCTGCTGGCGGTGCTGCAAGATTTCATCATCGCTGTGCGCAGGGCCATGGAACGCCGGGGCATTGAAGCCCCCTTGATGGTGGTGCGCGGCGACGGTACCCTGATGAGCGATGAATTCGCTGCCAGAACACCGGTAGAAACGATCCACTCCGGACCTGCGGCCAGCGCGATCGGCGGGCGTTTCCTTTCCAACCAAAAAGACGCCCTGGTTCTGGACGTGGGAGGCACAACGACTGATCTGGCACTCATCCAGGACGGGGAAGTGACAATCAGCGAGCAGGGCGCTTCTGTCGCTGGCTATAAAACCTCGGTCAAGGCGGCCAATCTGCTCTCCATCGGCTTGGGAGGCGACAGCCATATCCGGCTCGACCGCCAGAACGAGATCATGATTGGGCCTGAGAGGGTTGTACCATTAGCATACCTGGCGCACCAACACCCTCAGATTGTTAAGCGCCTAAAAACGCTAACCCAAAAGACCTGGCCTCCGAATCCCCCTATCTGGCTGGAGCACTGGTTCTTGTTGCGCGAACCCACTGGTAAGCACATCATCAAATCTGACCGCGAGAAGAAACTCATAAAGGCACTCGCAGATGGTCCCCAACCCATTCCAGAACTGCTCAAGGAGTTGGATCTCTTACACATCAACCAGCTCAGCGCCGAGGAACTATTAAGACAAGAGATCATCGCCAAAGCTGGGCTCACTCCTACGGATTTATTGCACGTCGATGGTCGTTATACCCCTTGGGATGCACAGGCCTCCCAATATGGGCTGACCGTGCTTTGTAACCACCTAAACTGGAATGCATCAGACTTATCAAATTTCATCTGGTCCCAAATCACGGAACTCATCACCCAGGCTGTGGTTGAATTTCTCAGCCAGCGCAAAGTCCCCAGGGGTTCGTACACCATCGAAGATATCGGGGCCTGGTTTTTCCACAACAGTATCAATGCCGCGCATCCCCATCTGGATACCCAAATCCGCCTGAAATACCCCATCATCGGTATCGGTGCTCCAGCCGAGATCATGTTACAGGATGTTGCTAATATCCTGCATACCAATTTGATCTTGCCCGACCATTACTATGTCGCCAATGCCGTGGGCGCCATCGCAGGAAGCATCATGGTTGCGGAAGAAATCCTGGTTTATCCCCGTCTCTCGGAGTCCGGATTAGATGTAATCAGCTACATCGTTCAGGCGCGCGATGATCGCCAGGAATACGATGATCTGGATGAAGCACTCTCGTTTGCGCGCCGGTTTAGTCAGGAGCGTGCCCTGAGCGCAGCCTTACGTTCAGGCGCGGATAACCCCCAGGTAGTCGTCGAAGAAACTAACGACGGGCTCGATACGTACCGTATACGCGCGCAAGCCGTAGGTAACCCGCGCCTAGCAAAGTGAAATGGGACGCGGATGAACACGGATTCCGCGGATAAAAAATCCGATCAATCCGTGCAATCCGTGTCCAAAAACCATAGGAGCTGGCTTATGGAACTGGAAAGAGTAGACACCCAAAGAGCCTACGAACTCATCCGAGAGATGATTACCACCTTAGAGCTAGAACCTGGCAGCCCAATTGACGAAGGTGCTCTGGCACAGGGCCTTGATATGGGCCTAGTACCAGTCCGCGGAGCGCTCAGACTGCTGATCCATGATCACCTGGTTGACGCCCCCCCGCGAGGTTTATTTGTCGCCAAGATCAACCTCCCTGACTTAGAACAGATCAGCGAGATGCGCTTGCTTCTCGAAAGCTACTGTGTTCGCCTGGCTGCGAAGAATGCACTCCCTGATGACCTGGCGGTTCTGGAAGCACTTTGCCAGGAACAGGTACAAATACCTCCTGATCAACTCCGAAAACTGTTCGATCTGGATCACAAATTCCACCAGGCCATCGCCCGCGCCGCGAAGAATAAATACCTGGCGCAGATCTTAGAAGATTTCTACGGCCAATCCAAACGATTATGGTACCTGGCGCTACCAAAATTAGAATTCCTGCCTGCGGCTGTGGAAACCCATCTCGAACTGGTCGAAGCCATCAAGAGAAAAGACTCAAAACGCGCCGAGCAAATCATGCGCGAGCATATCCAGAGTTTCTATGATAAAGTTTTCCAAATCTTAAGCGAAATGGATAAGTAACTTAACAATGTCAACTTCCAGACGAGAAGCCCGGAAATAGGGGGGGACGGGGGTGCTCTGTACCCCCCTATTTTCGGAAGTTCTCGCGAAGTTGACATTGTCGAAGTAATTTTTCCACCGATAATTAGGTATCAAAATGCCCCAAATCACTGTCATCTACGGAGAAGAAGAAAAAACCATTTCAGCTCAACCTGGCAGCCTGCTCGGTGATGTAATTGCCGAAACGGGTTTGCCTCTAGAGCAGCCCTGTGCCGGGCGAGGTACTTGCGGGAAATGCAAAGTGCTGGTCGAAGAAGGCGTGATGCCGCCAGACGAAATCGAGTTCGAAAATCTGACCCCTGGGGAGATTGCACTCAACAATCGCCTGGCCTGCCGCGCCCGTGTAGATGATGATGCCCGGGTCGTACTATCCCCCATTGTGGTGTATTCCAATAAGATCTTCAAAAGCAGCTCTCGTTACAAGCGCGAACGAGATGTTCCCCTAGGATTGGCCATCGATCTGGGATCGACCACCGTTGCTGCCTTCCTGACCATGCTCGACAATGGCGAAGTGGCCGCAGGCGGGGCGAGCCTCAACCAGCAAACCGTCTATGGTGCTGATGTGATTTCCCGTTTGGCTGCGGCCATCGATGAATCAACCAACGCCGAGCGTCTACACAGATTAGCCCTGGCCTCCATCAATCAGGCAGTGGATACTCTGAAACTTTCTCAACGCATTCGCGATCGCATTGAGCGGGTGACCATCGTGGGAAATGTGGCTATGCACCACCTACTTGCCAGATTACCTCTGGATACTTTGGCCTTGATGCCTTTCCAGCCCCACAGTGCAGAGGCCATCAAAGATGCCACCCACTTGATGGGAGGCATCTTCCCGGAAGGAGCAATAGTATCCCTGCCTCCGATGATCGACGGGTTCGTGGGCTCTGACGCCTTAGCATGCCTGGCATATTTCGAGTTCGACAATCCCCCCGGTCCCATCGCTGCCATCGACCTGGGCACCAATGGCGAGGTCATGGTCACCGACGGCGAGCGTATCCTGACTGCGTCCACAGCGGCCGGGCCTGCCTTCGAGGGAGTCAATATCTCCTGTGGTACACGCGCCATCGATGGGGCGATTGTAGATGTCGCCATTGACGAAGACAATCTCATATTGCACACCATTGCCGACGAAGAGCCTATCGGACTGACAGGCTCAGGTCTGTTGAGCGCAGTTCACCAGCTGTGCAAAGCCGGGGTCATCGATACTTCGGGACGGATCCATGCAGACCCACCTCACTGGCCTGCGGACATGGTGAGCGATGACGAAAACAAACACCGCAGTATCAAGTTGACACCCGATGGGAATTTACGTTTGACCCAAACCGATGTGCGCGAACTCCAAAAAGCCAAGGGTGCCATCCGTGCTGCCATCGATGTGCTCATGCAACAACTAAATCTGGTGCCAGAAGACCTTCAAAAAGTAATCCTGACCGGCTCCTTTGGTGGCCAGGTCGACATCGACGCCATTCTCGATATCGGCATGATCCCGCCCGTCCGCAAGGAAGTCGTCGAAACGGCTGCCAATGGCGCCGGTTTTGGCGCGGCCATGTTCCTCACGGACGATGGTTTTGCCCTGGGAGAAAAGCTAGCCGCCCACGCTCAACAGGTCGATCTGGATTTGGATGCCAACTTCAATATGCTTTTTATGGAGGGGATGTTCTTAATGCCAGAGGGGAACCGGTAGCGCCCCCCTAACCCCCCAATACTGGGGGGAACTTCAGCCCTTCCAACACAAATCACTTCTTCTATGAAAAAAGACAAATCCACATCCCGAATTCGCGGTACAACCCCCGAGATAAAGGCTAAGGCGCGCCGATTACGTCATAACATGACAACTGCAGAGAAGAATCTCTGGCATGCATTGAGTGGTAAGAAATTAGGAGGCTATAAGTTCCGTGCTCAACAATTGAACGATTATGGGTATCATGTGATTCGGTTTCGAAATGATGAAGTGCTCACAGATTTGCCATCGGTTTTAGAGAAAATACTCAAGACTGCGAAAGAGTTGTCGACGTGATGAAATATCTCGCCCCCCTAACCCCCCAATCCTGGGGGGGACTTTGTACGCAACTTGGATTTAGCCATCATAAATCAATCCAAAATAAATCATCATTCACAACTCACTTCCCTCAGTCTAGGGGAACCAATACTCCCCCCAGAATTGGGGGTACGGGGGGGCTTGGTGTAAAACAGCATATCTCCCAATCCGCCCCCCTAACCCCCCAACTTTGGGGGGAACTTCAGCCTCAAAGAGAACGTAGAAAACCTACCCCTATTCTAGAACTAGAAGAACAGGCTGCCGACCATAAATGTTTGGCAATCACTACTCCCCCCAGAATTGGGGGGGCGGGGGGGCTTGATACAAATTGCCTACTCCCGCACTCTGCCCCCCTAACCCCCCAATCCTGGGGGGGGCTTTGTACGCAACCTGGATTTAGTCATCCTAAATCAATCCAAAATAAATCATCATTCACAACTCACTTCCCTCAGTCTAGGGGAACCAATACTCCCCCCAGAATTGGGGGGACGGGGGGGC
>CAZUSV010000085.1:0-9081 GCA_964622645.1 uncultured Anaerolineales bacterium | reverse complement strand
CCCCTAACCCCCCAATCCTGGGGGGGACTTTGTACGCAACTTGGATTTAGCCATCATAAATCAATCCAAAATAAATCATCATTCACAACTCACTTCCCTCAGTCTAGGGGAACCAATACTCCCCCCAGAATTGGGGGGACGGGGGGGCCTGGATCAATCCACTTAATCCATCAATCCAATCGTGTCCTGAGTCAATCGAAGGGATTGGAAGGCCGGGGGCCATGACAACCATCTCCACCCGCATCCAAGGCATCCTGCTTGTCCTCCTGGCGACTATCTTCTGGTCCACGTCCAGCATCCTGATCAACTTGATCTACCAGGTAGTCGATATCCCGGCAGTCAGTCTGGCATTTTGGCGCGACCTGAGCACATTGGTTACGCTCCTGATAGGCATCCTGATCTTTCGCCCGAAGCTTTTACACATCAAACGGCGCGATCTACCCTGGCTGATCGCCATGGGCGCCATCAGTATCGGTCTCTTCCACGTGCTCTGGAACATCACTGTCGTGCTGTTGGGCGCCTCCATCGCAACCGTGATGCAGAGCAATGCCCCCATTTTTGTGACCATTATCGCCTGGCTCGTATTGAGAGAAGCGCTTACAAGTAAAAAAATCCTCGCCGTACTCCTTTCCGTCACTGGAACCGTACTCTGTTCGGGGGTCATCAGCTCAGGGGGACATCCTGTGACTGCTTTCGGAATCATGCTAGGGGTGATCGGCGCCTGTGCCTATGGCTCATATGCCCTATTCGGTAAGAAAATCGTTGGTAATTACACTCCTTGGACGATTCTGTTCTACATCTTCGCCTTTGCTACAATCGTCCTGCTCCCATTTCAGGTTGGCAAACCAATGCCATGGCCGGTGCCTCCAAAAGTGTTGATGTATTTTGTCACCCTGATCATAATCTCAACTATCGGCGGTTTCGGATTTTTCACCATGGGATTACAGCACCTGCAAGCCAGCGTGGCATCGATCATCGCCACTGCTGAAATCGTCTTTGCGTCCATCTCAGCTTATATCATTCTGGGTGAACGCCTGGATTTCTGGCAAATACTGGGCGCACTATTCGTTATCGGGGGCGTAGTTCTGGTTTCACTCCCTAATGGAAATAAACAATGACCGGTTTGCTTTTGGGTATTGATACCGGCGGCACGTATACTGACGGTGTCCTGCTAGACGAAGCCAGCCGCCAGGTCATCGCCACCACCAAAACCATCACCACCCGGCACAATCTTACTGAGTGTATCCTGAAGGCCTTGGACGAGCTCCTACCCGATGATCCCAGCCAAATTCACCTGGTATCCATCTCAACAACCCTGGCGACCAACGCCATCGCCGAGGGCAAAGGTCGCCCTGTCGCTCTCTTCTTATTGGGCTATGATTCAGAGCTGGTTAAAAAATTCCAACTAGAGAGGGAATTCGCATCTTCGAGATACTACTATTTCCAGGGCGGGCATAACCTCGATGGGGAAGAGCAGACTCCCTTAGCGTTGGCTGCCATTTTGGAGAAAGCCTCTGCCCTCAAAGAGGAGGTAGAAGCCTTCGCTGTTTCAGGATATTTTAGCCCTTTCAATCCGGATCATGAGATCAAATCCTTTCGGGCCATCACTGAAGCCATAGGGATGCCTGTCGTGCTGGGCCATCAACTCTCTACCAAGTTGAACTCCATCCAGCGCGCCGCCACTGCAACCATAAATGCCTCCTTGCTTGCGATCATCCAAAACTTCATTTTGGCTATACGCAATTCGTTGGACGCGCGCACCATCACCGCCCCCCTGATGGTGGTACGCGGCGATGGCGCGCTGATGAACGCCAATGTGGCCGAGAAGCTCCCCGTCGAAACCGTTCACTCCGGTCCAGCTGCCAGCGCCATTGGCGGCCGCTTCCTCTCTGGAAAAGATAAAGCCCTGGTGATCGATATCGGCGGCACGACCACCGACATCGCCGTGATCGACCGCGGCCGGGTAAATGTTAGCGAAGAAGGCACTACGGTGGGCGGCTATCGCACCGCAGTCCGATCAACGGATGTGCGCTCGATGGGATTAGGAGGTGACAGCCAGATCAGTTTAGATTCAGAGAACCGCCTTATTATTGGACCCCAACGCGTAGTGCCCATCTCTTATCTGGCCCAAAGCCACCCGAAAGTTGCCAATCACATCCGGCATTTATCTCAACGCAGCTATAAGAGACGATCACCAGATTATATTGAGTATTGGTTCTTGCAACGTGGACCCTCGCGCCCCATTGAGAATGAATTGGGTCGTCAGGTTATCGAGATGCTGCGCAAACAGCCCATGGTCTTGCCAGAAATCCTCGAGCGTATGGGACTGTTCCACCACCTGCAATTTGGCGGCGCTCAGCTCATCAAAGAAGAGATCATCGGGCAGGCAGCCTTAACCCCTACAGATCTGTTGCACATCACCGGCGAGTTCGCTCCCTGGGATATAAGTGCAGCTCAAATAGCAGCCGCCTTTATGGCCAGACTCAAGGATGTTCAGGTCGAGGACTTGATCGCAGAGGTAATGACCTACATCGCTGAACGCATCACCGCCGAGGTAGTTTCATTCACCAGCGGACAATCACTACAGCGTATGCCCAAATATGTCGCACGTGACGATCTTGGCCTATGGCTTTTCGACGAGAATCTCTATCAGCAGCATCCTTATCTGGGTTCGTCAATCTCGCTGAAGATACCCATCATCGGCATCGGCGCTCCAGCGAAAATCTTCCTGCCGCGCGTCGCTGAGATGTTACACACAGAATTGATCGTCCCGCCTCATTTCCAGGTTGCCAATGCCGTCGGGGCCGTGTCGGGTAGTGTGATCAGTACCCAAGATGCCTGGGTATATCCCAAAACTCGAGGGATGCACATTGTGGGGTATTACGTACAAATCAGCGGTAAGCGTCACAGTTTCCCAAACGTTGAACGGGCCTTAGCCTATGCCAACGAAGTTACAAGAGACGCAGCTATTGCATCTGCATCCACTGCGGGCGCGATTGATCCCCAATTAGAAACTGAGCAACTCCCCGATGGCGCAGAAAGCTACCGTGTCCGAGCGCGCGCTTTCGGTAATCCCAGGCTTGGTGAGGCAAGTTGAAGCTGAGCACACCCCTCTGCACAACTTCGAATTAAGAATTCGGGATCACACATTAATAATTTCTGGCAATCAAACTGTTTTGTGATATTCTTTCACCCTGTTCGGCTCTCTCCACTTCTACTTTTGGGGTTAAGATAACCCACTTGTCCAAGAAAATCCCCGCGTTAGTTCTTCATGAGCACTGAAAAACACAAGCTTCTCAAATCCAGCACATTACTGTACCTGGCAATACCTTTATTGATCTTCGAGATGGGTTGGCTGAAGGCATCAATTGCCCTAATATCTGGGGGGCTTACAGTGATCTTCATCCTAGCAGTAATGAAAGATCTATTCAATGCTCTATCCAGCTACTGGAATTCACTTCGACAAATTCCCAATAGGAATCAATACCTCAAATCCCTGATCTGGATCATCCCTACCTGCGTGTTGATTCTGCTCATTTTTTGTTTCTCTGGGATTGGAGGTGCTGGGTATCAGAACTCGGATTACCTGGAGCACAATCCTCGCGTCAGAGAACTAATCCTCCAAGATTGGCCAATCTCCTTAGATATCGACGATAAACCCACAAACTATGTTTACTATTTTGGCTATTATCTGCCAGCTGGCCTAATTGGAAAAATCTTTCAAAGCTGGCTGGTCGCTAATCTAGTCATGTTTCTATGGTCCTTAACAGGGATTGCGCTCTCATTTGCTTGGTTTATCAAGATCAGCCGAGTAGAATTCAACCAAGGCAAACGGCAAAAGGGTATCAGGCTGTTTTTCATGGCATTGATTTTTTCTTTGGCGGGAGGATTGGACATTATCGGTGCCTATGTACTCAAAGGAATGCCCTTTGATGTCACCAGCCATGTTGATTTCTGGGCAGAGATCTTCCAATATTCCTCGAACACCACCCTGATTTATTGGGTTCCCCAACACACGCTAACAGCCTGGCTACTTACGGGAGTTGTAATCGATTACCTTTATCATCCACAGGATTTAAAATATCTGGGAATGACAATTGCAACCAGTGCTATTTGGAGCCCATTTAGCATAGTGGGGCTCGCACCTTATCTGGTTTTGATGATCGTTATTTACACCTGGGTTCCCAAACATCGCCAGCATGTATACAATCTGCATTCTTTCTTACTGAATTTTTCAGCCATGCTGATCAGCAGTATCATTCTTTTGTATCTTGCTTCCAATAAGTACGAATTTCCCATTGGTTGGATATGGGAATTCGAGGATAAGAAATCATTATTACTCAAGCAATTACTTGAGTTTTGGACTCTGGAATTTGCCTTGTAGGGCTATTCAATGATCTGGTTATGCGTGCATCCATCCCCGCTCTATTTGTCTTTTGGGCATTCGTTTCGAAAACCATATTAGATGTAGATTTCGAGATCAAAAATCGCTTCAGGTGGCTTTACATAACCCTCTTAGTCGTGATAACACTTGGTTTTTATTCTGGTATTGTCGAAATCTCAAGATCAATTAGCAATTACGAATTTGGACCTCCCTTGATCGCGGAGATGGAAGAATATACTTATGAATTCGATTCTGAGAAAGTAATCCAACGCGTTGGCATGGAGGATTCATTCTTTTACCGTCATTTAAGTAAATAACTTGATAGAGTCACATTACAGACGAGAAACCCGAAGTTGGGCTGAGATAATTATAAATCCCCGAGATGCCATAAACAGTTCCTTCATTAGATAACCTATAGGATAATAATTGAGGTGTAAATTGAGAATATTAGTCACCGGTTCAAGCGGGCAGATTGGTACGAATTTAGGGTTACGACTTCTAGATGAAGGACATTTTGTCTACGGAGTAGATATCAGACAAAATGTATGGACTAATCGTATTGAAACACTCATACAAGATCTTAGTTTGTCTTACAAGAGTTTCGATAAAGGGATTGGTTATGTAGATTACCCCAATAATATAGATATTGTAGTCCATCTAGCGGCCCATGCGAAAGTTCATGCTTTAGTTGAAGACCCGCTGCGCGCCTTAAAGAACATAAATATGACTTTCAATATTTTGGAGTTTTGCCGCCACAACAATTTACCAATAATATTTAGCAGCTCTCGTGAAGTGTATGGCGATATTCATCGGTACATCACAGAAGAGTCGCATGCAGATTTTGCGTTTACAGAAAGCCCATATTCTGCGAGCAAAATATCAGGAGAAGCTCTAATCTACTCCTATGCTCAATGCTATGGATTACGTTATATAGTTTTCCGTTTTAGTAATGTCTATGGTCGGTATGATAATGATATCGACCGAATGGAGCGAGTTATCCCCTTATTTATTAGGAAGGTAAAGAATCATGAGCAAATTACTATCTATGGCGAGGATAAAGTCCTAGATTTTACTTATGTTGACGATTGTGTCGATGGCATATGTCGCGGAATTGAATTACTAAACAGTCGGAAGGATGCCAACCATACAATTAACTTAGCCTATGGGCAAGGTAACAGCTTAGTAACAATGGCTAACTTGATTGGTGAAAGTATGGGAATTATTCCAGAAATAGTCATAAAATCTGCACGCATTGGAGAAGTAACGTATTACATCGCAAATATTGGTAGAGCTGGAACAATCCTTGGCTTCAGTCCCAAGACATCTTTACTAGAAGGCATTCCCAAAGCTGTTAATTGGTGTCTCGAATGGTGGAAGCATCAGAGGTGATACTGGAGTTGAACATCAAGAAATATCTAAGAACCTATCCGAAAATAGCTCAGGCCGGTCTCCTGACCGAGGCGAACACGGTCGGGAGACCGGTTATAGCGAATTTTCGGATAGGTTCTAATTCTTAGCGAGCTCAGCCCAACCCAACTTGCAGCCGGTGGGTAAGCGCCGCGAAAAGCCTGAGAATCGGTGTAGGCAAATATCATTGAAAAGCTAAGACGCCCGGTCGCGAGGTTGCGTTCAGATCAATGGTTACGAGCAAGTGATGTTCAAGGTTTCCGCCGCCGGGCGCCTAAAGCCCATCATAGGGGGCAGGGGTGCTGAGCACCCCTGCCCCCTATCATCGGAAGATCCCGCAAATGTTCCCTTGTCGAAGCAATTGGCACATTAAGGACAACTTTGCCCAACCGTTGCCGAAGACACCCAGGCAGTCAGGGAGATATAATCAGTTCCCAGTTTGACTTCCTTGTAAATTCTCACCAAACAGCTTTGATCGTTTTTATCGATGATCACCACCCGCTCTCCGGCTGGGAAATTCACGCTGACATACCCATCCGGAGACGAGAGCTTGACTGCCCAGCGCAATGTCCCGTATTCAAGCGGCACAGGCGTAAAGGTTGGCGTCGAAGAGGGGGTACGGGTAAGGGTGAAGGTCGCTGTGGGTGTCAGCGAGGGAGTCAGGGTATACGTCGTTGTGGGGGAAAGTGTGGCGGTAAAGGTCGCCGTTGGAATGGGCGTAGGCGTATCTGTTAGAGTAGAGGTCAGGGTCAACGTGTGCGTAGGGGTATGCGATGGCGTTACTGTATAGGTAAGAGTTGGTGAGGGCGTTAGCGTAAAGGTTGCTGTACTGGTGGGTGTGAGGGTAAAGGTCGGTGTATGGGTAGGGGTAGGCGTGTAAAGGAAATCAAAGGGCAGTTTTCCAGCATCACGCAAATTCAAACCCAGCAGCAAAAGCATCAATATCGTCGCCAGGGTTATCCAGGCGCGAACATATCTCATCAACCTTCTCAAATTATTGAGCATGATATCTGGATTGGCGCTATCGGGCACTTTTTGACTTCGATAATTATCCATTTATATCTCTCCAAAGGCGACCTTGCCCGTCTGGCCATTCACCATCGCTAGCAGGCGTTGATCTTTTCTTCCTAACAGCGCTGCCCACACCGGGAGCAGAATCAATTGAAAGGTGGAGTCGGTCACCTGGCAGCGTTGGTCAGGCCTACCTGAGCTTTTACGAGTCAATGCAACCATCAGGGTATAGGCCTGCTCAACAACATTCTCCACATCGGAATCATAAAGCTGGGCGGGCCAATCGGCGATCAGCTTGGGTTTGTATGGAACCAGGGCACTCAAATTATAGGGCTGGATGCCTTCTAAAACTAGAGAGTCCAACGTGCTGACCCCAGGATAAACGATATTTTCGTAGCTGACTTTCCTATGTTCAGGACCATCAGGATCAGGCGCTTTGACGACCGTACCATCAAAAACCCAGAAGGGCAGGTAGAAACCCAAGATGGGCCCAATTTTATACTTTCGAGCCAGTCGCCAGGGTTTCATGGTTTCCCAAAAATCCAGGGGGCGGGCCAAAGGGAGAAAGGTCAGCCCTTGTCCAAACCAGGCCCTGCTCCAAACTTGAAATCCCTCCCAGCCCGGTTGCTGAAGCTCCTCGATAGCAGCGGTAGCCTGTCCCTGATTGATAAGAAAAGGCAACACGCCGTCTGGCTGCTGTAGCTGTCGCTGCGTGTCTTCCACAATGACATTGGTAGATCCACAGAAATTGCAGCGCCTGGCGATATGTTTGGTCATCGTCAGTTCAGCACCGCAAGCCATACACCCCAAAATCCGCTGTGCTTCTTGCCAGGGGGCGACTTGAAGTAGTCGACCCAGGCGTAAGCTACGTAATGACGCAGCCTGCCCATCGATCAGATCAACCTTGTTCAGATCGGTTGATGTGCCGCAATATGCACATGCTACATGCGTTGCACCAGGCTCGTAATGTAAGGCTCCCCCACATTTGGGGCATTGAGTGAGCACAACTTTATCCTTAGCGGCCGTTTTTTCCGGATTGGCATCACCTCGCAGAATTTCCATTGCATCACTCGCCAAAGGGTGCGTAGGTTCAGACTCCAGCGTATTTTCCAGGTATTGCAAACGAAGCTGATCATCATCGGTTGTCGCCGAGAGCCAAAGCCAAGCTTCTGCCATACGCGATTCTGATAAATGGATCAACTCTGTGAATTGCTGTTCAGCTTTCAGAGGATCACCCCGACGCAGATACCTAAACCCGGCCATAAAGTTGAGTATCATCTCGCGAGTAGGGGTGTAGCGAGGCACGAAACTACTGATACCCGTATTACGCAGATTATCCCCTAATGCGCGCTGATAGGTCTCGAAGAAGGCCACTGCATCGTCCGTGCTATCGAACCCAAAGGAGGCTTCCCTGCGAAATGATCCATCCCAATGGGCCAGCAGCTCCCTGAGATATGGCTGATAGGCAAAACGTTGCACCCGGCGGATATAAGCGCTTATGGGCCCTGTCGTAGGCGGCGTGAACCGACATTGAGGACAAACTGCCGGTCCCTCCCGGGGATCAAAGGTGCTCTTATGCCCGCAACGAGGGCAGGTAAAGGGTTGCATGGTACGTAGAATTATTCCATGTGATAAAAAATCAATTCGAGTTCCAGTTCACCGATAT
This sequence comes from uncultured Anaerolineales bacterium, assembly GCA_964622645.1. Lineage (GTDB taxonomy): Bacteria > Chloroflexota > Anaerolineae > Anaerolineales > UBA11858 > NIOZ-UU35. Next base: position 613 of record CAZUSV010000085.1, on the reverse strand, counting down.
TATCCCTGACATCTACATCATTGATACCCAGATAAAGGACACCATCTGCAGGAGCAATGAATACCGCTTGGTTACCCATAAAGAAAGGCTTTCGACCATTGAATTGTCCAATCAGAGAGCCAGGTGGCGATTCTGGTACCGGGAGTTCCGGGTCGGAAAGCACATTGTTCCGCATTCCCTCCCCATCCGTGAGCAGATTCAGCTTTTCCCCCCAGCGGCCAACACTCCAATGCCCACCGATAACACGCACATCCACACGCTCTCCTTTGTTCATCTCTATGTTGAACCCCCACGTGTTTCGAGCAAACAAAATAGTGTCATATCTATACGTTTCGACCCAAGTGGCAGAAGCAGTCTCTCTGAGTATATAGACAGCGTTCGTCGCGCTCTCGAACAAACTCAACACCAGCGCCCTGCCCACCAGACACAGCAATACCACTAAGATGATCGCCACAATGGCATTTCTTGGCTTAATAGTCTTGAGAGCGCTTGGACCATAGATATAATTTTGAGAGGTGTTCTTTGACTCGGGATTCATTTTCACGCTATGACAACTTTCAGACGAGAAGCCCCAAAATAGGGGGGGGGGGGGGGGGGGGGGGGGGGGGGGGGG
>CAZUSV010000084.1:359-25468 GCA_964622645.1 uncultured Anaerolineales bacterium | reverse complement strand
CCAAAACCCCACATCCCCCAACCCCCCCAAAATTCGGGGGGGGGGGGGGGCGCCCCCCCCCCCCGCCCTCTATTTTCGGGCTTTGAGAATTGGTTCAAGATTCTCCACCAGCATATCGATTTGTTCTTCAGAGATAATCAATGGCGGCAGGAAACGCAAGAGATTGGGTTCAGGTTTGCAGCCTACAATTAAGCCGCGCTCTAACAATTCACGAAAAATCAAACGAGCTGAGGAATTGGCATTATCTGGATTAAACTGCAAAGCATACATCAGACCGCAACCGCGCACTTCCTCCACACACGCATATCGACTGGCGAGTCCTTCGAGTTCTCGTTGAAAGTGATCACCCACGCGTCTAGCGGCATCGATGAGATGATCTTCTCGCAAGGTTTCAATTACAGCCTCTGCAACCGCGCACCCCAGCGGGTCATTCTGGTGGGATTGGGCATATCGAAAACCACTTTGCCTCAACCTGTCGGCAAACTCAGTCGTCATCGCTACTGCACTCACTGGATATCCATTGCCTAACCCTTTACCTAGCGCAACGATATCTGGTCTAAGATTGTAATGTTGAAACCCGAACCATTTTCCGGTGCGCCCCATGCCAGTGGTAACTTCGTTGGTAATCACGATCCCGCCCATTTCCTGCATGCGAGAATTGAGAACCTTTATCAATCCTTTGGGAGGAAACCTGATCAAGCCCGCTGAACTGCCTGGCTCGAACACCCAGGCTGCAATACGCTCGAAGGGAATAGCAGCAACCTTTTCACAGTCAGGATCACAATCATCAGCTTTGTGGCAGTTTTGGCAATCATCCCAATCAAGACAATACCACTGGTTTTGGGGCTTGGTACCGGCAGTGCCATAAGATGCCAGGAAGGAATCGACCATGGTCATGAGTAAGGGCTTTCCAGAAATCCGCAGCGCCAACTGCACGGCAAATTCCACCGCCTCGCTGCCCGAACTCAAGAAAACGCATTTGCCATTTTCGATTCCAACTGCCTCCAGCACTGCACTGGCTGCCCGCTCGACGATAGCTGCCGAATACGTAAAGCCAATATGCATGAGCTGTTGCGATTGCCGGCAAATGACCTCATTGATGCGTGGATGAGAGTGCCCCAGGGCGGCACCCCAGTCCCCGGCTTCCAGATCAAGATAGCGATTTCCACTTGCATCAAAAAGGTAACAACACTCCCCCCGGATCATATCCGTCTTGACCAACTCATACCCCGAACATCGAAGCACAGAACTCATAACCAGCCTCCTAAGCGAGAGCTTCCGAAAAAATGGGCGTGGCTGGGCGGAGCCCCCCAGCCACGCCCATTTTTTCGAGTTTCTCGATTGTCTTTACTCATCTCTTATCCGTGAGGCGTAGCACGACCACGCCAATCAGAATAATGGAACTGCCCAAGATTTGGGTACCGTTGAGGCGTTCTTGCAGCAGGAAATATGCAATCAGGGCAGTAAACACCGGTTCCAGAGTGACGAGCAGGTTGACCACGCTGGAGGGCAGGTAACTCAAACTCAGGTTGTATAGCCCAAACCCGGTCAGGGTCGGTCCAGCCGCTAAGGCAATCAGGATCAACCATCCCCCCAGGGCATTCCCCAACCAAAACAGATCTGCCGGATGATGTGCATTCTCGAATATATCGCTGCCAGGCAATAGATTGAAGAGCAATAAGAAGAGCGCCGCAAAGGAAAAGGTATAGAATAATGTCGTCCATGGGTTGAAGCCGCGCTGTGACGCCGAGCGACCCATCAGCGTGTAAACTGCAAAACCCAGTCCAGAGAGGACACCGGTTATGATGCCCACCATATTAAGCTGCCAGATGCCCGGTTTGAGCGCTTCAGAGACCAGCAGACAACCAAGCAAGCTTAGTATGATCGCAGCGCTTTTCCCCCAACCCAGATATTCACTCAGCAGCCATTTGCCCAGAATGGCAGTAAAAGCAGCTGAGCTGTACACCAAAACAGTGGCGATGGCAGCACCATTCAGGGCTACCGACAGGGTCCACAGGGCATTGAAGATGGCCAGGACAAATCCGTAAACCAAATAATAGGCGATGTTCTGACGCCTTACCTGCAGAAGGCTGGCGCGAAATATTGCCAGCACAGGCAGCAAAGTAAGACTAACAAAAACATCCCTCCAAAAGGCCAGCACGATAGCAGGCATCTGATAGGTTTGCGTCAGGTACCGAATAAGGATACCTGTGGTCGAAAGGATCGCCGCGCTACCCAGGGCGATGACGTAGCCGCGCGTCGTATTAGAATGCAAAGATTTGGGAGTTGTCATTACTGAATCTTAATGGATAATTGGCCTATAAAAAAGAGCCAATATCAGGGAATTTTAACCAATCCAATTATGCCTTCCGAGCCAAGCTCTTAGGAGAAGTGATGCGCATCCCCCTAGACCGCCAGAGTGAAGTGCCATTGTACAAACAAATTGAATCCCATTTTCGAGCGGGGATCCTCTCGGGCAATCTTTCCCCCAACACTCGCCTGCCTGCTATCCGTACATTAGCCCAGGATTTAGGCGTCAACCGCATTACGATCGAGAACGCCTATGCCGGTTTAGAGGCCGACGGCCTGATCGCCTCACGTGTGGGTAGCGGCACGTATGTGCTCCCACTTCACAGTTTACCCGCAATCTCTGCCTCAAGAACGCAAGACACCTGGCCCCAGTGGCAGCAAGATTTGCAGATCAAAGACAATTTTCGAGTTTCCCAAATACCCCAGGGCGCCAGCATCGATTCTCAAAGAATCGATTTCAGTAGTGGCATCGGCGATGCTCAGCTTTTCCCAGCCGATGAGTTTCGCAAAGTTCTTCAAAGCGTAATCCGGCGCGACGGAATTGCAGCGCTGGAATATGGGGACTCCCACGGGTATGCACCACTGCGTTCCACCATTGCAAAGGTTTTGGCCAGCCAGGGTTTACAGGTACATCCCGACGATATCCTGATCACCTCCGGCTCGCAGCGCTCGATAGCACTGGTGTCGCAACTGCTGGTAAAACTTGGTGAAACCATCCTTGTAGAAAGTCCCACTTATGCCAGGGCATTGGAATTATTTGACACGCTAGATTTCGAAATCGTTGGCATTCCCATCGATGAAGATGGCATGCGGGTAGACCTTTTGGAAGATCTCCTCCAACAACACGATCCGAAACTGATCTACACTATTCCCAACTTTCAAAACCCCAGCGGCACCTGTTTGAGCGGCCAGCGCCGTCGCCAATTGATTGCCATAGCCAATCGATACAACATTCCAATCCTGGAAGATGATTTTGTCGGTGATCTGCGCTACGAGGGGCGCGCCCAACCCACGCTCAAAGCACTCGACCCAGGCGGGAACGTGATCTATATCAGCACATTTTCCAAAATGTTGATGTCTGGACTGCGGGTGGGCTTTCTCGTCGCTGAAGGCCCGGTGTTCGCCAAGTTAGCTGAGTTCAAATATCTCAACGATCTGGCAACCTCTAACCTGATCCAGCGCGCTTTGCAAGCCTTCGTCAGCATAGGGCGCTACCAGAGTCACTTGCGCAAATCTCGGCAGATCTATCGCCGTCGCAGGGATTTGATGATGGACTCGATAAAGCGCCACCTGCCCGAGGGGGTGACGTTCGAGCTACCTTTGGGTGGCTTATTCGCCTGGTTGAAATTGCCGGATCAGGTATCTTCTCTTGACCTGCTGCCACTAGCCCATCAAGAGGGAGTAACTTTCTGCCCTGGCACTGAATTCTTCCCCAAGGGCTTAGATGGCGAGCGATTCATGCGTCTGAATTTTGTCACGTCAACAGAAAATGAGAGCAGGGAAGGAATCAAGAGATTGGGTAGAGCTTTAGAAAAAATGTCGGCCACCCGTAAACTTTCTGAAAGGAATTAACCGCCATAGAACGGATTTATCCGTAAAAGGGTATGGTATGGGGTGCTCCGCACCCCATACCATACCCTTTTACGGTCTTCGTAGTTACGAATTTACGATTCTCTCAGGAAGCTGATCACCCGACTCAAGGCCAGGATCATCACCAGGGCCAAGATCAACGCCCACCCGAAGGTATACGCCAGGTGCAGGTTCAATGCCAGGAGGCATAAACCCAGCCCAATGATCAGAACCCAACCCAAACGTAGTAAGTGGCGCCTGATCACCCCCTCTTGATGGTCAATTCTATCTACCTGGTTTGCCCGAGTAATCAGGTGAGAACTATCCCACGAGATCAACGCGGCAGCAATCCCTATTGACAACCACAATTCCCCTACCCCTTGCCAAGCGCCGGCTGCCATGATCAAACAGAATGTCGCAAAACTCAACCGATCAGCCCATGTCCAGGCTCGCCGATGAGCGAGAGCCCAAAAGCCACCCAGGACGAAAGCGGAAACTGAAAACCCAGGGGAACCACTGGAAATAAAACCAATTCCAAAACTCAAGCTGGATATCCCCAGGCTGAAGTAGAACAGCCACACTGCCAGTTTCATCCATGCACCTCCAAAGGATGCATCTGAGGCACAGGACGGCTGAGCGCCACATGGAGAGCCGCATCGAGTGGGACACTCACATCCCAATCCAATACCTGGATACCTGCCTGCTGCAATTTGTGCAGCATCAACGTGCGTTCGATGCGTGCCAGGCGGGTTGCCAGGTTAACCGTTTCGTCACTCGAATCGAGCGCAGCCAATTCAAATTCCACCGGGTCTGGGCTGATCACCATCAGGGCGTAGCCGCGCGCCCGCAGGTGGATGAGCACATCCACATCGTCACTTTGCAAAGGGCTGATGAGAACCAGTTGGGAATTGGGGGGCAACAATCGCTTGGGTAAATTGGCCAGTTTTTCGAAAACCATACTCGCACCGGGCTTGGCGCGCGCCAGGCTTAGCAGGATGCGCTCGCGTTGCACTTTGCCATAGCCGGGGAAAGTCCAATCCAACTGCGTGCCATATTGCAAGAGCCCCACACGGTTGCCATCGTTCAAGAAGCTCTCCGCCAGGGCCGCGGCAGCCTGCACAGCGCACTCGAATAAGGACATACCGCCATTGACCTTGACTTCGCTGCGCCGGCGTGTATCCAGGATGAGGCCCACATCAGCGACCCGCTCCTGCTCGAATTCGTTGATGAAAATCGACTGGCGGTGGCGTGCACTGGCGCGCCAGTTGATCCAGCGCAAGGGGTCGCCATGCTGGTACTCACGCACACCAAAGAACTCCACACCCGGCCCACCCTGGCGCGCTGGGATGAAACCGGCATATACACGCGTGGCACGCGGCCGGATATTCACACGTCCGATACGCTGCACTTCGGGCTGGACGAAGAGCCGTCCTTCCGCGTTCAGCACCACATCCTTTTGGCGAACACCGAGGCGATCAGCAGCCTTCACAGTAACCTCGTGGAAGCGGTAATAGCCGCGTTGTGCACTCACGGAATAAACCAGTTGGGCGCTCTCGCCTGACGCCAGCGATGTCAACAGGCTGGTTTCGCCAGCGATAACCTCTAAGCCGCCAGGGAGTTGGTCGAAGATCGCCACACTCTCCAACGGTTGACCCTTGTTGGTGACTCTCAAGCTGACTTCTACAGGCATTCCCGATAAGACCCGATCATGGCTGATGTGCCTCTCTATGGACAACTCCAAGTCCTCAGGCCCATAAACCAATCCAGCGCCCAGATAGATCAACAAGGGTAGAACCAGCGCTAACAACAATCCATTGACGGTGGCCAGGGCTAGAATCGTCAGGGCATAGATGAGAATGCTGAGAAAGAGAATGCGCTTCATAACATGGATGACTTGCGATAAAACCTACGAAAATTGGGGCTGCGGGCGAGACGCCCAGTGTCTCGCTCGCAGCCCCAATTTTCGCATATCTTTATAAAGTTATACTCCCTCGATCACCGGCACCGGCACCATGTTGGCGATCACATCCAGCACCTCGTAAGCGGCCATTTTATTCATCCACAGGTCTGGTTTCAAGATCAAACGGTGGGCCAGGCCAGGCTGAATGAATAACTTGATATCATCGGGCAAGACATAGGCGCGGCCTTCCAAGACGGCTTGGGCGCGGGCCAGTTTGAGCAAGGCCAGAGAACCGCGTGGGCTGGCCCCGACAACTGTGCGCTGATCACGGCGGGTGTGGTGGACGATCTCAGCAATATACTTCTCAATATCGGCATCGACATGTACGTCTTCCAATATGGCGCGCATGGCCAACAATTCGGCTGCATCGGTCACCTGCGACAGATCGAATTCATCTTGACGCCGCTGGCGGCGGCGCTTGAGGATCTCCTGCTCGTCATCTAAGGAGGGATACCCCACCGAGAGTTTCATCAGGAAGCGATCAAGCTGGGCCTCGGGCAACGGGAAGGTGCCTTCGTATTCAATGGGATTCTGGGTGGCGATGACCAGGAAAGGCTGGGGAAGGGGCATAGTTTCGCCCTCCAGAGTGACCTGGTATTCTTGCATGGCCTCCAACAACGCTGATTGGGTCTTCGGAGAAGCGCGGTTGATCTCATCAGCCAGGATGATATTGGCGAAGATCGGGCCACAGCGCAGCTCGAAGCCAGCCTTTTGGCGGTCGAATATATAGCTGCCGGTGATGTCGCTGGGCAGCAGATCGGGAGTGAACTGAATGCGCTTGAATTCCAAACCCAACACCCTGGCGAAGCTGTTGGCGATCAAGGTCTTGGCCAAGCCGGGGTAATCTTCCAACAAGACATGCCCTCCAGCCAAGATTGCCGCCATAATGCGTTCCAGTAAATCACGTTTGCCTACTATGGCGCCTTCAACTTCGGAAATGATCTTATTGCTGATGCTTGAGACGTCAGCGATGTTTATGGTCACTATGAACCTCCAAATACGACTCGATGAACTCAGCCAATTTTTCGGGGGGCAAGTCAAGCGGCTGCGGCACAGACGAGAAGAGCATCCTCCTCGACATCGAATTTGAGACCTCGAAGCCACGCGCTGCCAGGAGATAGGCCTGTATCTCATCGGGCAGATTGATATCACCCTGAGTGATTCTCTCATCCATCTGTGTGCGTGTCAGACCTGCCCGATAGGCCAGGGTCTCCACAGCCAGGTTGCTGAGATGTTGCGCCAACCGCCATTGCATATATGTGCCGCGCTGCACATCCGTGAGACGTTTGCTCCAGCGCTCGATACGATGAGAGAATCGAGCGCCCTGATCACGGGAGGGGCTCAGGATACTCCGCCTCAACTTAAGGCTTGCCCAGGATATGATCACAACCAAGATAATCAGTGAAGTCCACACGACTTGTTGATCAATACTGCGATAGATCAATCCCCCGATCCAAACCAGATAGGATATTGGCAACAAGACCAGCTCGCGGATCAAATCTTGTCTGAAGACGATCACCATAATGCCAAGGTTGAGACTCAACAAAAGCGTTATGAGTATCGGCCTCTTCATTTATGCGCCCCCACTAGCCTGGACAATGGCTTGCAGACATTCCGTAGCTTGATGCTGTTCCTGTTCTCCCAGAGTCATATCCCCATAACGTGCCATTTCGAAGAGACGCGTCAACTGGCGAACCTCATCTCCTGGCAACCCATAGCGCTGCAACTCATCTTCGAACTGACGCGGCGTCATGGCTGTGTCACGACTGATACCTCTATTCTGACGCAAAATCCTACTCATCTCCGCGTAGCATTGCAATACTGTATCCTTGAGGTCCGCTCCAGCCTGAATATCCTCCAAACCTTTGCTGGCTTCAGCACTTAACTCCTGCAAGGTCGAAGTCCGCCTGCTCCACCAACGATTTGCATACCAGATCAAACCAGCCAACAGAGCGATGAAAACGACATTGGCAACCCAGGTAAGGATTTGCGTGGTTTGCGGTGAGAAGTTTGCATTGATGGAATTCTCATCCCGCAAGTTGGTTCCAGCCAACGGACCATTGAGTATATCCAGGGGTTCGAAACCGCTGCACTGCTTCAATAATAGGAAGAAAGCGTAGGCTGTCAGTCCCATGGTGAGAGCCCTGCGGATGACAACTTTGCGTACTTCTGGAGAGACAATGAAGTAAATGATCGAGAGCGGGAAGAGCACCCAAAGCAAGATCAACCCAAAGGTTTTCCACAATCCCACCAGATTCCATGATCTGATAGATAATTCTTCAAGGGGTATATCTTGTTCTTCAGCGGGGAGGAAGAACGGCTGACCTGGTAAGAACTCAATTGCAGATAGACCGGATGCCAATACGACCAAAATCCCCACACCCAGACCAAAGAGTAAGACAATCCATAGGCGCTGCTTGACAATCATATGGAACCTTTGTAAAAGTACTCCTGCTCAACTACAGCGGTTCAAGGCAAAGTTTTCTGTGAAAAATAAGGTGTGACAACGTGTTTTATTATCGCACCCGTTTTTTTCACAATTCTCTTAGACTTGAGCAACAGGAATGGTGAAACTGAAGGTAGTGCCCTTGCCATATTTGCTTTCGAACCAGGTCATGCCGCCCTGCATCTCCACGAGATTCTTGGTGATATTCAAGCCCAGGCCTGAACCAGGGGCTTCGCGCGCTTTGGGGTCTTCAGAGCGGAAGAATTGGGAAAATATTTGAGCCTGATCTTCCTCGCTCATACCGATGCCCTCATCCTTGACACTGACCAGGACGACTTCGGCAGCTCCATCAGGATCCCATTGATTTTTAGCCTGCAGCGCTGATATCAAGATCCTACCACCTTCGGGAGAGTATTTATTGGCATTGCTGGCTAGATTTGCCAAAATCTGGATCAATCGGATGCGGTCGCCCCAAACTGGCGCTAGGTCTTGGGGAATTTGCAGTTCGAGTGTCTGGTTCTTCTCTTCGAAACTATGCGTTTGAGCCCGAACAACCTCGTTGATAATCCCATCAATTTTGACTGACTCATACTCCAGGCGCAAACGCCCAGCCTCGATCCGAGAGATGTCATTGAGATCAGTTACCAGTGAATTCATGCGGTTGACATTGCTAAGGACAGTTCGCAAGAAGTTTTCCTGTCCTTCATTCAGCTCCCCCATTGCGCCGCCCAGCAGCAGATCTGCATAACCGCGGATAGACGTCATGGGTGTTTTCAACTCATGGGCCACGAAAGAAATGAAATCGCTCTTGGCAACATCTGCCGCCTGAACTTGGGTGAACAGTTGCGCATTGGCAATGGCAATGGCAGCATGGTCACTCAGCCTGGAGAGGAAATCCTGCATATGAGGTGCCCAGGCATCTTCTTGACGGCTTTCAAGCAAGAGCACTCCAATAACTTGTTCCTCACGACGGATGGGGTATACCAATTGTGAGCGCATATCCTCCAAAATACCACTACCATTTACCGCATCAGGCATCTGTGAGCGTTTGATGATCTGTGTATCTGCATCGATTACCGCGCTGCGCAAAGCTGCAACAAGATCGAGAGGTAATACTGAGTCTCGATATTCATCAATCTCATGGTCGTATCCCTGATCTGCCATGATCAGCAAACCACCGTCTTCTACAGAGCCAACCAGGCCAGAATCAGCACCTGATTGGCGCATAGCCCAATCCAGGGTGATGCGCATGGCGCGCTGAATATCCAGGCTGGCATTCAGCTCGCGATCGATACGCTGCATGGCAGAGAGTTCATCGACGCGGGCCGCCAATTGTTGATCTGTTAAGGTATATAAACGGGCGTTCTCGAGGGCGATGGCTGCTTGGCTGGCATAGGCGATGAGTAAATCCTGGTCATCCATGGTAAAGGGTGTGCCATCGCGACGATTGATCACTTCAATAACGCCAATTACACGCTCTTGAACAACCATGGGGACGAGCAACAAATCCCGGGTCTGGAATCCAGTGCGCTCATCGGGCTTGCTGGCCCACTCCTCTGTAAGGTTGACCTGATTGACAATGGCGGGTTGCTGAGTCATCACCGACCTTCCCACATGACCTGTCCCGGGCGCCAGGCGTTGACCAATAAGCTCATCAGCTACTGGGCCCGCAACGACCTCGAAGATCAATTCGTCGGTATTTTCATCGACCAAGAATAATGTTCCAGCTTCACATGCAATGATATCGATCGCATTTTCCAGGATCTGGTTAAGCAGGCCGGTCAAATCCAGGGTGGAAGTCAGGCTACGGCCAATATCATTTAGCAAACTCAACTGGCGGGCGCGGCGTTCAGTTTCAGCCAACAAGCGCGTCTTGACAATTGCGCCCGCAGCCTGGTCAGCGATGGCCTGAAGCATGTTGACCTGATCTTCAGAGTAAACAACCGAAGGGTCGCGACTGGCCAGACTGATACTGCCAATCGTATCAGCGCCCGCATTCAAAGGCACGCCCATCCAGGCAAAAAGACCTTCGATTTGGGGAAGATACCCATATGAACGACACTGCTGTTCGTAATCATCAGTGACAATTGCCCTTTGAGTACGTACTACTTCTCGGCTCAGACCAACCCCGGGTTCAATGGGTCGGTTCTCGTGTTCCAATAAGCGGATATCGTCCTTCAAGTAGAAAGCAAACTGGTAGATATCGCGGATTGAGTCATGCAGCAAGATCCAGAAATCCCGCATGGGAATCAACCGGTTCGTCTGCGCATAGATCAATTCGAGGATGTCATCAAACTGGGGTGTGATATTGATGCCCTCAGCAACCCTCATGAGCACATTGGTTTCACTGACCCTGCGCTCCAAGTCCGAGATCACTTGAGCGCGTTCAACTGTGATAGCCGCCTGATCGCTCAATGAAGTCAAAAAATCTAGGTCCATCGTGGTATAGGGTTCACCAGATTGTCGTGGTGAAAGCGCTTTGAAGCCGATCAATTGCGCTTCCCTGCCGGCCAAGGGGATGAAGATCTGGGCGCCTAACAAGGCTATGCGAGCCTGCTCAGATTGTAAAGATAACGGCAATTCCATACCGCTGCCAATAAAGAAAAAAGTATTGGTTCTATCTAAGGATGCCGGAAGGGCACTGCTGGTAGCAAACCTGAGATCGGTAGTCGGCTCTCCAGATTCATCAGCCAGGGCAACATAGTATTCACGTAGGGAATCTGGCAAGAAAATGTGCAGTTGTGCAGGCGCTAATGTTTCCTGGACATATTTACGTAAGAGGTTACCAATTTCATTTAATTCCAAGGCCGGATTGAGGTCTTGCCCAAACTGACGCAGGCGCTCCTGGTAAACTTTTTGTCCGCGAAAGAAAACTGTATCGACCAACCACTGTAAATAATTGCGCACAGGGTTGAGTAAAATTGCCAGGATGAAAACGATAATCCCTATCACAAAAGGGTTGCTTGGTTTGAATGAATCTACAAAGATCAGGCTCAAGCCGCTAACAATCAATCCGTATCCACCCACGGCAATGGCCGTCAATAAGGCATAAATGACAATGCGGCTGAACATGAAATCTGTATTTAGCAGGCGATAGCGCAGAATGGCGTATGCAACCGCAACTGGAAAAATCGCCAATGGGAATAGCAAATAGGGCGAAAATGATACTTCTGGACGATTGGCTGTATAGAAGAACCAGATCAATATTGGCGTAAAAGAAGAAAAGGCACCCAATAGCACTATGCGACCTTGTTGGCGAATCAGAGGAGAATTAGCAGTATACCTTCGCCATACAGTAAAACCCAGGAAGACTGCCACACTTACTCCCAGCGAGATAAAAAGCAGTCGCCAGTAAAGGATATAAGCGCTAGGTTGCTCGACATTGAACAACGTCGGCAAGCTAATCGCTACCAGGGTGACGGCGAAAATGTATCCCAACCAATGGATAATACGCCAACGTTTGAAAAAGGTGCTCTCCTCGGGAAAAACAAAGGCCAAATTGAAAACCGAGCCTGCAGCAATACCCAGGTTGATCGTCCACAGGTAAGTAAGCTTATTTGTGGTATTCACATCGAAGAGCGTGGCGATAGCGATAGCAGCCGAGGCAGTAAACAATGCGAATATGCGCCCCGAGGCATCCCCGTAGCGTAGGCTGAAGACCCACAATCCACTCCCCAGATAAAACAGGCCAATCACCCAAGGTACGACCATGAAAGCGAAATTATCTATTGTGGGAAATTTCTGCAATGTGATGAGGGCTGAAACTTTGTCTCCCTCTGGGGTGATAGCCGTGATTTCAACCTGATCTCCAATTTGATGAGCTTGCAGTACCCTAAGGAATTCTTCGACATCATTTACCTTCTCCCCCCCAATATCGACTAACTGATCCCCAAATTCAAAGCCTGCCGCCTGGGCTGCCCAGGTATGCTGACTGATCGGTTCGATAGCATTGAACAACAGCGTATGCTCAATGAAAGCGCCGATAAAAGGGGTCCTATTCCATTGAATAGCGACGAAGACCATAGCCCCCAAGGCAACCAGTGCGATGAGTTGATAACCCGCAATAGCAAATTGAACTACCCGTGTCCTTATGGATGAATCCGAAGGCGAGATCCCAGGCGAAATCGAGGTCATAGCTCAATTTTACGGGTGGCTATGCGAGGCGTCAATGGCTCTAGCGTATAATTTCCCAAGTAATTACCCATCCACGATGGGTCAATGAATGGGAACATACCCCTGAATTATGGGGTGGCAAAAACCTGCCGTGACTGTTCGACATAAGCCAGGCTCTGGTGACGGAAATACGTATTGTACAAATTGGCGTAGTGCCCATCAGATCTCATCAAGGTATCGTGATCGCCCTCCTCGATGATGCGACCCTCTTCCAAAACCAAAATGCGGTCGGCCGCTTTGACGGTGGACAAGCGGTGGGCGATCAGGATGCTGGTGCTGTTCTTCAAGATCATGTTCAGAGCTTGCTGAATCTGCCACTCAGTGAAAGGATCGATACTGGCAGTGGCCTCATCGAGAATGAAGATCGCCGGACGGTTCAGGAGCACGCGTAACAGGGAGACGAGCTGCCGTTGCCCCATGGAGAGACGGCCTCCGCGCTCGCCAACTTGGGAATCCAAGCCGTTAGGCAGAGAATCCATCCAGGCTCCACCACCAATCTGCCTGGCAATTCGCTCAACATCCCCAGAGTTCTCATCAGCGCAGGCATAGCAAATATTCTCCGCCACGCTGCCAGAGAACAAGAAGGGGATTTGAGAAACGATCCCCAATTGACTGCGGTATTGATGCAGGTCGAAAGAACGAATATCCTGTCCATCCACCAAAATCTGACCTTCTTGGAACTCATAGAACCGGGCGATCAATTTCGCAATGGAGGATTTTCCAGCTCCAGTATGGCCAACCAGAGCAACGCTCTCGCCCGGTTGGATATGCAAACTGAAATCATCAAGCACCTGTTCCTGCTCTGTATAGCGGAAACAGATATTCTCAAAATGGATATCTCCCGTTAGGAGAGGTACATAGTCCGCGGATACTTGCACGACAGCCGACTCAGCATCGATGAGGGCAAAAGCACGTTCAGCAGCCGAGAGTCCAGACTGAACTTGAGCCCAAAAAGCTGATAAATTCAACACCGGGAAGAAGAAGCGATCTAGGCTCATCAAGAAGAAAAACCAGGCGCCGACAGTCACTGCGCCTTGAACAGCCGTAAGCCCTCCAGCATAAACGAGAATCGCGGTAGCGATCCCGCCCATGGCGTTCAACGACGGGAAAACCAACGAGAGGATCAAGCCACGCTGGACATTGACTTTGAAGGAAGCTTGATTGGCATCATTGAACTCGTCGAAAATGGAGCCTTCCTGGCGGAAGTTCTTGGCAACCGCGATCCCGCTGACGGTCTCTTTGATGGCTGCATTGACATTGGCCATGGCGCGCATCCCGCGACGCGTAACGTTACGGGCTAAGGCTCGAAACCCCATTGAAGCCAAATACAGAATTGGCAAAAATCCAAACACATAAAGTGAGAGTCGCCAGGATATCCCAACCAGGATCACACCCAGGATCAGCGCCTGACCGAACTGAGAAACCAGGTCCGTGATCAGGGTGACCAGTTGGCCAAATTCGCGCGTGTCGGAAGTGATCCGCGAAACGATCTTTCCTGACGAGAATTCATCATAAAAAGAAAGATCGTGACCTGCAGAAGCTACGAAAGCAGCGCTGCGAATATCATAGACCACATCTCCTACAATGCGGGCTAACAAACGCCGGCGCACCCAATTAGCAGCCCAGGTGAAAACACCAGCAACCAGGACTGCTCCCGATAGCAGGTACAACCCGCTACCATCAGGTGATTCAGCCAGGATATCCACGCCGCGCGCCACCAAGATGGGCACGGCTGCACCAGATGCCGCAATACTCAAAAGGAGTACGATTGACCAGAACAATCGTCGCTTATGGGGTACGAAATATGTCCAAATCCGACGCATCAGTTCGCGGTCGGTGTAGTGTCGGTCGTATGCTTCGGTATCTAATCCAGAAAAGAATCCCATGGTGATTTAGAAGTTGCAGGTTGCAAGTTTTAGGTTACATGTTGTATGTTTCAAGTTCCGGGCGCATTGCTAACATGGTATGTCACATTTCAGGGTTCGCTATCGGTGAAAATTTGGCGGTACGCTTCGGATGAAGCCAGCAGTTCTTCGTGGTTTCCGATGGCGGAGATGCGTCCGTTGCGCAAGACCACGATCAAGTCTGCCCAGCGGATCTGCGAAAGACGGTGAGTGATAATGAAGGTAGTGCGGCCTCTGGCTGCAGCGTAGATGGCACGCTGGATCTTGTCTTCGGTGGCGCTGTCGATAGCGCTGGTGGAATCGTCCAGTACCAGGATGTGCGGGTCGGTGAGGAAGGCGCGCGCCAAAGCCAGACGCTGCCTCTGCCCACCGGAAAGAGTAACCCCTCTCTCCCCGATGACGGTGTCATAGCCATCCTTGAAGGAGGTGATGAACTCATCTGCCTGGGCAGCTATGGCGGCGGCCTCGATCTCATCCAATGTGGCGCCAGGCTTTCCAAAAGCGATATTCTCAGCGATACTACGCGAGAACAGGAATATATCCTGCTCGATAATCGAAATCTGCTGGCGCAGATCCTCCAGATTCCAATCGCGCACATCGGTCCCATCGACGATAACCTGCCCCTCGGACACATCGTATGTGCGGTTGATCATCTTGACCAAAGTGGTCTTGCCAGAGCCAGTCTGGCCAACAATAGCAATGGTCTGTCCTGGCTCAACACAGATGTCAATCCCTTCAATGGCCATCTCGCCTGTCTCGTATGCAAAGGATACATTCCGAAATTCCACCTGGCCGCGTATGGCTTCTGATACTCCACGTACGTTTTGATCCAAATCAGTCTCACGGTTGATCAACTCCAGTATGCGTCGCGCCCCAGCAACACCCAATGAAACTTGAGAATAGGCGAATAACGATACAAAGGTGGGGAATCCCAATAGAAGTAATAAGCCAAAATAGGCGACGATATCACCCAAATTTATGGCACCCTGCTGATACAGCCAAATGGCATGCAAGAGCCCCCCGGCCTGAGCCAGGCCCATCAACAGGAAGGGCAGGAAGCGCGCCTCGACATCGCCCTGGCGGACGAAATAATCACGAAAACTGCGCGCATGATTCTGAAAGAGCTCAATCTCCTGGCGTTCTTGCGACATCCCTTTGACGGTCTCGATGCCATCGAGCACCTCAGCAAGACGCGTATTCAACCTGCCGAATGCCTTGCGCACACCATCGCTAATCGGGGACAGCTCATGAAGATATTGCCACAGCGACAAGATGTAGGTGACCATAAAGAACAGCGGCGCGGCGATAAGAGCCGGGTGATATTGGGGAGAAAAGATCAAGGGCATGATCATGAAATTAGCCGAACCTACTACCAGGTTGATCCCTGGGCTGAACATGAAGTTGATCTCACGCACATCATTGGTGGCTCTCGCCATGGTATCGCCAACCGGCTGTAGATTGTGGAAGGTCATACTCTTTCCCAGCAGGCTGACATATAACTCATCACGGATATTGCGCTCTACATTTTGTGCGATCAACTCTGCCCCAAAGTTGCGTCCGAATTGCAGAACACTGCGCACGACTTGCGAGATCGCAATCACCAGAGATATCTGCAAAAGTGCGCCAGAATCCGCCTGGTTGTTGGTTATCAGATCCAACGCCTTGCCAATATAGATCGGCACAACCGAGGCCAAGGCGGCATTCCCCACGGCTCCGAGGATCATACCGACGTTCAAATACCAGTAGCGCAATGTATGCGAAACGATCCAGCGTAACGGGCCGCGGCGGTCGCTGCTCTTTCTTTTGGGGAGAGTAAATTCTGCGTAGGTGGTGGTCATGGGGGTTGGAGGTTTGATTGCATTGCTGTTTACTGGATACTGTTTACTGTTTACTGGGTACTGGGTATTGGGTATTGGGTATTGGGTATTGGCAACTGTTATCATTCATCCGGGAAAGGCATCAGGGCGGCGATTTCATAGGGGCCGAATTTGGGAAGGTTGCCGGGATCGACGAGGTGTAGTCGCTGATCTTGAGGATCGATCTGGTACGTATTGCCATCCTGATGCAGGAGTGGAATTAGTCGCTTGTCTTCGGCAAATTTCTGGCGCATGACCTGGGAATGGTAAGCAAAGTTCTTCAGCTCGCCTGATTCTACCTCGAACAACATTTCGTAGGCGCGCATGAACTGATCCCGATATTCAGGCGTAACCACATCCAGGTGATTGATCACCCAGCAGCGCTCTTCATATTCCCAATAGTAGGTCAAACCAAGCAAGTCATCAGAACTGTCAACATAAGGGTAAAATGGAAAAGCGCGACAGGTCAGAGAGCGATAATTTCGTTGGCAGTAATGATGTCCAAGACACTCGATCAGAACCATTCCAGCGGGGGTTTCAGCTCTCAAACGCGCCGTATCCTGATGATCTTCATCACCCCATAGATGCCACAAATCTGTATTCTCTTCCAGATAATGCCACTCAGCCTGATATGCTGTGGGCACAGCGTGCCGGGTATCACAGCAGAAAGGAACCCCGCGCTCGTTATACGGCGAACACTTCGTTCCACAATCGAATGCAGTGATGGGAGCCTCGAAGCTGATGTATAACGTTTCGACTTCCTCAGGATGAAGCAATGATGACATAGTGCTGGAGGATACCAGAAAAGAGGCATATTGTCTTGGAATGTAAAGGTGGGGTGCACTTTGGAAGTGCACCCCACCTCCACGGCGATTCCTGGAGAGCTGCGACAACTACCATGCAAATCGGATATAATCTGTATTAATATCTGCAACCTGCCATTAAGAGAAAAGGAAACATAAATGCTTCCCCAACACACACCAAGAGCAACCCGCTCCAGATTGGTTATCATGATCGGCTTTCTCGTGATTGCCGGTCTGGCGTGCAACGTACCGATATTTTCCTCTGCACAAGAAAGCACACCACAAATAGAGTCAACTTCGTCACAACCTACCTCGCTACCGACTCCCCGTGTGGAAACTGACCGTTCCAGCGAGACTCCAGCAGACGTTGCTCCTTCCAATGAAGATGCCGCCAATGCAGACTCCGGTGAACCAGCACCAGTGCCTGCAGACAGTGAGCCCATTCCGGCCGCAGCAGCCCCAGCCATTCCCGATTGCAATGCCTTCGATATCAACGCTTTCAACGCCATCGTCGAGGGCACGTTCAGCTTTGTCATGCAGGATCAACTCAATAACTGCCACTTCGAGTCTGATAACAACTACCGTCTCCTGGTTGGAGGGGGGTTGCCGATCAGTTCTGAGGAGATGCAGGGTCAATTCAATAGCACTTTTGGTGCCGTTCCGGGTTCTTCCTATGAGGCAGTCGATGACTTTTATCTTGGCATGTCATTTTCATCGGCATCTGTTTCTGCCCAAGGTGTCTCCAACAGCGGGCATTCGATTGTCATCGTAGGTGCCGCGCAACCTGGCGCAGATCCAGATGAGTTGAAACAAATCTTCACCGAGCTAGCGCGTGAGTCTGCCGGACAATTGAACCAGCAGTGGTAAGTAGTCGACAATGTCACATTCGCGAGAAATTCCGAAAATAACTTAGAACCTATCCGAAAATTGCTAAGGCCGGTCTCCTGACCGAGCCGAACACGGTCAGGAGACCGGTTCAAGCGAATTTTTGGATAGATACTTAGTGGTTTAGGCTCGTAGTGACCACTTCAGTGGTCAGGATGACTGAAGTCATCACTACAAGCTTATTTATGGACACTTAGGATTACAAAAGGATACATCATGAAAACAAGAATGCTCATTACCCTGATCGCCATTATTGTGCTCGGATTGCTCAGCGGATGCAACCTGCCTGGGGCAAATCCGGCGCTGCCGGCCGTGGACACTGATCCCATCTCAGCTGATAGAGCTGCCGACTTGGCAAGCTTAGGAGATTTTGTATGGTTCGATTTCAACTTGAATGGCATCCAGGACCCTGATGAGCCAGGCAGCCCCGGTGTCGGAATAACCTTATTCGACAGCTCCTGGAACAGCATCGCCAGCACTTCCAGCGATGCGGATGGCAACTATCTATTCATGGACTTAGCTCCAGGTGAGTATATCCTGGAATTTGAACCGCCAGCCGGGTATCTATTCAGCCCGCAGGATCAGGGAAGTGATGACACATTAGACAGCGATCCTAACATTGCCACGGGCCAAACCGACATCATCACGCTGACTGCCAGCGAGGAAAACCTGAGCCTGGATGCTGGTCTTTTAGAAATCACCGGATCACCCGACGACTCTGACGATGACGAGACCGAGGGAGAAGAGACTGATAGCGACGATGCTGCCTCCTCACTACGCCTGCACGGAAGATGGATCCGCACGGCTGCTGCGGTCAGTGTCGGCGAAAATGTGGCCCCATTCCAAATCCTGGGCACCGAATTGGAATTCGACGAGAACGATAATTGGATGATCGAAAGCACGGCAGCGTACTATATCGAAGGCGAAACGGATGGCTGGGAGTGCAATCTGGCCGGAGAGTATGATGCCAGCATAGATCCCCAATACGATGATAGCATCGGGCCGGTTGTCACTGGAATTGTCATCTTCGCCCCTGGCAGTTCAATCTCTGCATGGGTCAACGAGTGCAATTACACCGCTCCCTCAGGATCGATCCCCCCTGGTGAAGATCATGATCTGATCACTCCGGCAGAGGCTACCAGCACCATCTTTCATGTTCCCATTATCGCTACCCCAGAACTGAATTTAAGTTTCATGCTGACGAATGATGGGAACACACTGATTGTGACTGTAACGATCCCCTCAGATGTTGGGTCCTTTTCACGATCGTACACATATGCGCGGATCCCCTAATAAAATAATCGTTGTAACGAGTTTTGGTTGATGCAATGAGCACACTTATTACACTCTTCGACCCTCTCTCAGTAAGAGAGGGTCGAAGAGTCAGGACAAGAACAAGATACAAATTTATCTCCCTTCTCATCATGTTAATTCTCTCCGGATTGGCATGCCAGTTGGCCGGTGCAATGCGCGAATCTGAAATCTCTATAACCGCGACCGCTCAGCCCCTGGCTGTCTCCCCGGCAGTTGTTTCAGCACCAACAACCAGTAGCATCGAGATCGCTGCCTTGCCTTCAGCCGCGTCTACGCCTACCCCAGTGCCAATTCTCTTATTCGAGAGCAATGAAGCCATCGTCTTCCAGAGCGGAGATTATCTCTGTTTCGGCGTGCCTGGGGAGGATACATCGATATATCTCAGCAATGTGTCCCGGGTGAATCGGGCGCTGGTTTCCGACGATGGGGATGTGATCGTATTCGAGGAAATTGTCGATGACTACCATCACGAAATATGGGCGGTGAACCGGGATGGCTCCGATCTTCGCTTATTGTTAGGCACGGACGATTTCGACATTATGGTGCAGGAGGTCAATGCTGTCCGGGCAGGGGCCGAGGCCGCGCTCCCCGGTCAGGTGGCCTGGGTTGCGGGTACTCACAAGCTCATGTTCAACACGCGTGGTGTATACGGAAGCGCATCACACAACGACCTGCGAATGGTTGATGTGGACTCACTAGAACTCAGCACGCTTTTACCTCCTGGCAGCAACGGTGGCAGATTCAAGCTCTCTCCAGATGGGGGGCAGATCGCCCTCATCACCCCGGAATCCATCAGCTTGATCGACAGCGATGGAAGTAACCACCGCCAGGATGTGCTCACGTTCCCTTATGTGGTTACAGATAGTGAGTTTTGGATTTATCCCGATCCAGTTTGGGCCGCCACCTCCCAGTCACTGCTTGTGGTCATCCCTCCTGCCAATACGTTTTCGCCGGAGGCTACCATCAGCATCTGGGACATCCACATCGACGGCTCGCCACCGGTTCGTTTAGCCACCTTCCCCTGGAATGGAGGACCTTCGCAAGCTGCCAGCTCATTCTCGTTCTCACCGGACCTTACCCAGATTGCTTTCCTGACCTGGACGCGCAGCGGGTCAGCCAGCCTTCATGTGGCAAATGTTGATGGGTCGCAGGAGGTTTTATTTGAGGGAGACAATCTTAGTTTTGAGGGTTGGAACGATGCAGAAAGCTTCTTTTTTTGGGCTGATGGACAACGATTGTTGGGGCAAATTGACGGCAGCTTTGAGACACCCCTTACACCTTCTCACTCCACAGCCATCCCACTTATAGAGCAAAGCTGTGAACGGTGAGCAAATTTGAATTATTAACAGGAGTTACACAGATGGGAAGCTATTGAGAGACGCCCCCCCAACCCCCCAATTCTGGGGGGAGTTCTCTTGAGATTCTCCCCAACGCCACAGGCGGGGGGGCTAGGGGGGCAACTGCGTAACTCCTGTTATTAAAATGAGTTCGTTGTTTCTATTGTTACCAGCCTGCGTCTCCTCTGTAAACTTACCCCTTTCACGAAAGCGGTATAATTCCTCCCATGCGCATCGCTATTAAACGCGGCTATCGATGGCTGATAATATTTGGTGTAACAACCTTCGTCTTGTTTTTGATTTCTTGCTCAACTGAAGCCATACAGCAGATAACGCCTGAACCCAGTTTCATTCCCTTAACAGTTTATATCACATCGACGCCTACCACATCATCCAGCACAGGGAATGATGAAGGATTTCCATCGCTACCACCTACACCAACAGCAACTCCTTTCATTTACCTGATCCAATCTGGAGATACCCTGCTGGCAATCGCACAGCGCTTCAACGTCACCCTGGACGAACTCCTGGCCGCCAACCCAGCGATAGACCCCAATTTCCTGATCGTGGGGGAGGAAGTCATCATCCCAACCGGTGAAGGAAGCCTGGCCATTATCCCAGCCCCAACGCCCATCCCAGTAGATTTAGCAGAACCCAGTTGTTACCCAACTGCAGATGAGGGATTATGGTGCCTGGTAATGGCCGCGAACCCTCACCCGCAGACTTTGGAAAATGTATCTGCACAGATCACTTTAGTTGATGCAGCTGGGGAACGAGTAGACCAACAACTGGCCATCGCCTCCCTCAACATTGTTCCAGTTGGTGAGGCCATCCCGTTGGCTGTACTCTTCCCTGGGCCAGTTCCAGGTATATCCACTGCCCGGGTCGAACTGAGCACAGCATTGCCCCTGGAAGAAGACAGTGATCGCTATTCCCAAATCAGCATCAATATCGATGAAACTGAAATTAGCAGCAGCCTTGCAGAAGTCAAGGGCTCCCTAACCATATTGGGAGATGAAAACGCCAATCCAGCCAACCAGGTCTGGATAGTGGCCCTGGCGATTGGGGGGGATGGCTCACCTGTCGGCATCCGCAAATGGGAATCAACTGCCCAAATCGCACCCGGAGATTCAATCGCTTTCCAGATCGGCGTATACAGCCTGGGGCCAGAAATTGCCGAGGTCAAGATTTTGGGCGAAGCGCGACCCTGACCAACAGCTAATGCTTGCCAGTAAACAAATCAGTGTACTGGTCAGCATCAAATTGAACACAATATTCTAGACGTCAAATGATCATAAGGAAGCCAGGAAAGCAGGAATGCTGAAAGCCAATTCCCGTATTCCTGATTTCCTCATGAAATTATTGTTCGAAGTGCTATTGATTACCACAAATTAAACAAAAAATCACGAATATCTGCGAATGACACCAATGACACGAATGTTTTCTGAAAACCCCCCTCCATATTCGTGCAATTCGAGCCATTCGTTCATATTCGTGATTATTGTCCGTTTGCCCATTTGTTCAAGCTACTGGTGACCAGTATAAATTGTCAGAAGTAGGTTGAACAATCACATTATTGAAGTTTATTCCACGTCTGTCACCCCGCCCCCCAATCCCTTCGGAAAGCTCAGGGCGAGCCTGGGGGGGAGAATTACACTTAAGTTCCCCCCAATGTTTGTCCTGAGTTTAGCGAAGGATTGGGGGTTAGGGGGGGATTTGTTCAACCTTCCTATGACTAATTCAAATTAAACAAAAAAGGCGCTCAACACAGAATTGAGCGCCTGGAATTTTAAGATAAGGGGGAGGAAATTTAGGGATTTCCCCAAATCAAGAAGTGATCCTCGAGACAAATCCCGTTCATCACGCAAACCTGGTAATCTACACGCGTCCCGTGAGCCGCGGAGATTGGCTCGAGATGCAGGGAGGAGCGTCCATTGGTTTGAGTAGCTGGGAAGTTGAATGATGTCGTTGCACCGCCCGGCAACATCAAGTATAGCGTAGGCTGGACGTTTGCATAGGGTTGATTGTTGCTGTAGACAATCACCGTGATGATCTGAGATTGGCCAGGAGCAACCAGGTTATAACCCTTGGATATTCTCATCGTAATGCTTTGGGCGGAAGTTGGGGTCGGCGTGGCGCTGATACCCAGGTAAAACTTGCTCTTGTAGAGATAGCCTAAGGCTGTAGGGCGCACCTGCAATTCTTTGGCTTTATTGGGGAAGTAATCCAGGCATAGATTGGAAAAGCACTGCCGATAGACCTCGTCACTTTGACGCATATATTCTGTTACCGGCTGGCCGGACAGTTCCAACCCAGAATTTTGATTGATCAACTCCATGAAGTCTGCTGGCACATCGAATTGAGCGCCATTTTGCACTGGCACTCCCAGCATAGCCGTGATGGGACGCAAGGCGATGCCACCCGGTCGGTCTGGAGCTTCAACAACCACCACATTCTCGAAAATTTGCTCTACACGCCCATCGGAGGCGATATAAGGCTCCGTTAACGGTGTTCCAGTGAAATTTGGGTCCAAACGGGCAGTTGAGCGTGCAAAGGGCTCTGCCACCACAGATCGTTCCATAACAATGCTTCCTGAATCTGAGCTAAAGTTACATGCAGAAGCGCACATCCAGGCACCATAGTGGATCAAGTGAATATGATTGGCATCCGTCTCCAACTGATAAAAACCAAGGTTTTCAAAGTGCTGTTCGATTCCCCCACGCTCTTCATTGTATTTCACTTCGGTCAGCGGCAAGCCTACCAGCCGCGCACCACCCAATCGTTCATAAACCCCCACAAATCCCTGGAAAATCTTGTGTCCGCCAGGCTGCCCAGGGTCCGTGGGTGGGTCGGCAATCCCCAATTCTACACCGATGGGAGCGAAATAAAACTGCCGGCTCCTTTCAGCAGCAGGGTTATATGCCATTAGAGCAGCAGCTGTGTACTGATATTCAATACCATTATTGGTGAATTTGGGAGAAATTGCAAGTCCGAGATAGTCCCTACCCCCGTGAAGATCATAAAATTCTCTGAAGCGCGGATCCACACTTCCACTGCTTAACATACTGCTTGGTGATTGGCTGGTAACCTGGGGCGCAGGCTGACAAGCGGTTACGCCAGCAATTAAGACAAAAAGCAATGAAAGTACCAACTGTCTACGAATCATTCTTGCCCCAAAAAATATTGTTCATCTACGTTGTCCAAGATGATAGTACTTAAGTACGTGCAGATGTGTTTCATTTTATTCCAAGGAGCCACTTTAGACAAGGGCCTTAATCACATATTTATGATTTCGTTATGATTTAGCAAGTTAAGAAAACCCGATCAAAATGGGAACCAAGCATTTCTCAGAAAGTTATCGGTACTTATGTCGTTGAGCCGAGAGATGAGGTGCAATCATCACGACGAGTGAAAATCCATCCGCTTCCATTTTAAGGGAGGTTTTGGAAAAGATCGTTACAATCCTCGTTACAACTTAAAGTAAACTCACAATAATATGCATAAATTGACAATTTTGGCACTCTAGAGGCTCACAATTTTGGAACTTACCTAGCTTGTGTCAGCTTTCAGACGAGAAGCCCGAAAATAGGGGGGGCTATATTCGGAAGTTCTGGCGAAGTTGACATTATCGAACTAGTCAACGAAAATCCCTGAAGCAATACCCCCTTCCACGATGTGTGATCAAATATTTTGGCCTTGTAGGATCAGGCTCTATTTTGTGTCTGAGGCGGTAGATATTGATGCGCAAGGCGCCCTCTACAACAGCCCCTTGAGGCCACAAACGCTGTTGAAGGTATTCGCTCGACAATATCTCTCCCGCCTTACTCATGAGGATGTGCAACAGCTTGGTTTCAGTAGGGGTCATATCCAGAGATTGGCCGTCTACGATGATTCTCTGATTGGCAATATCGACGGATAGACGTTGGTCTATTTTGGCGAGCAAACCATCCGAATATGATAATTCTCCAATACGACTGAGAACCCTGCGAACACGTGCTAGCAACTCGCGAGGCCGGAACGGCTTGGTGATGTAATCCTCAGCGCACGCTTCAATAGCATGAACGACCGTCTCCTCATCACCAATCGAGGTCAACATGATCATAGGAAAATCAGAAAACTTGTGGGCCTCCTCACAAAATTCAAACCCATTCATCTCGGGCATCATGATGTCGACGATGGCTAAATGAGGCAGGCCATGCCGGCGGATAATTTCTAGAGCTTCGAGACCATTTCCGGCAACAAACACTTCAAAACCGGCATTTTCCATTTTTGTTTGCACCAAAAATGTAATCCCAGGTTCATCATCGACAACCAGGATGCGTTGACGAGCGCGATCATAGGATGGAGCAGATAATGGGGTCTCAACCATCTATGTTCTTCACCATATTGATTTTAATATCTATTCCAAATTGAAATAGCCTCTCTAGGAATCACCCAGATGGCTCCCAGATATGGGGGTATGGGGCGGGCACAGCACGCCCCCAGCCCCCCATTATGGATATTAACACACGAAATAAAATAGACCCCCGAAAAATAACCCCCAAGAATAAAT
>CAZUSV010000084.1:0-349 GCA_964622645.1 uncultured Anaerolineales bacterium | reverse complement strand
CACGCTTTCGCCACTTTTTGTGGGGTTGAGGGGCGCTTCTTCCCCCCCACCATGGCCCCATTTCTGGATATTACCACAGGAATTCCTAGAGACCCCTGAAATATACCCCAGATGATTCTATTTTGGGAGTAGAATAGTATACAGTTTTGTTAGCCATCAGGAGAAGAACCTATGCCCGAATTTCAAATCACCATTGCCTTGAGAAACCCAAATATTGAGATTCTTGACTCTGAAATGAATGAACAAGGAAATATTGTTCTCACGCTCAAAAGCCGATCAGAACTAGATTACACTGAGGGACCATTCGCACTCAGCGATACGATGATTGAAAGATTTCCGGCGTTGCATC
>CAZUSV010000083.1:0-25566 GCA_964622645.1 uncultured Anaerolineales bacterium | reverse complement strand
CGACTGGCGCTTCTGGCATGACTGGTTCCACGACAAAGTCATCGCCGGAACCTTCGAGTGGCTCAGTAAAACTTTCCTGGACCACTGGTTCGACCAGCGCGGCATCGATGGCTTCGCCAACGGCCTGGGTCAGGGCACCAAAGAATTAGCCCAACGCCTGCGTGGCATCCAGACCGGATTCGTACGCAACTATGCCCTGTCGGTGTTTATTGGCGTGGTCGTTATTCTAGGATATTTGATATTGCAATAAAAATGAACCGCGGAGACACAGAGTACGCGGAGCGATTACATAGAGGAGTTATCTCTCCAAAAATCATTCTCAGCGCTCTCCGCGTCTCTGCGGTGAAATGATAATAGGTAATTGATGGACGAGGATATATTATGAACCCAGTTTTGCATCCCCTTACCCTGGTGACTTTCTTCCCCCTGCTGGGCGTGTTGGCATTGTTCTTCATCCAACCCGAACGAAAGAATGCC
This sequence comes from uncultured Anaerolineales bacterium, assembly GCA_964622645.1. Lineage (GTDB taxonomy): Bacteria > Chloroflexota > Anaerolineae > Anaerolineales > UBA11858 > NIOZ-UU35. The sequence goes on along the minus strand of CAZUSV010000083.1, from coordinate 25,089 downwards.
ATGCGATGGACAGCGCTGATCACATCCTTGATCACTTTCGGCATCTCGCTGTGGCTGCTGGCTGAATTCAACGCCAAAAACCCCGACTTGCAGATGGTGATCAACCTGCCCTGGATCCAGGTGGCTGGCTGGAATATCAGCTACTACCTGGGTGTGGACGGTTTGAGCATCCTGCTGGTGCTGCTGACCACCTTCCTGACGCCGATCTCGATCCTTTCGACATGGTCAGCCATCGAAGAGCGGGTCAAGGATTTCATGCTCTTCTTCCTGCTGTTGGAAGTGGGTATGACAGGCGTCTTCCTGGCCCAAGACTTGTTCCTGTTCTACATCTTTTGGGAATTCACCCTGGTGCCGATGTATTTCCTGATCGGTATCTGGGGCGGTCCCAACCGCATGTATGCCGCCATCAAGTTCTTCCTGTACACCATGGCCGGATCGCTGCTGATGCTGTTAGCCATCCTGTGGTTGGGCATTTACCAGGGCACCTTTGCAGTACCGGAATTGATCGCGAAAGGCGGCATCCCTGCCGATATCCAATTATGGCTCTTCCTGGCCTTTGCCGCAGCCTTCGCCATCAAAGTGCCCATGTGGCCGCTGCACTCGTGGCTCCCCGATGCCCATGTTGAGGCGCCCACCGCCGGTTCAGTCATCCTGGCAGGCGTCTTGCTAAAGATGGGCACCTATGGCTTCGTGCGCTTCAATATCCCCATGTTCCCGGCTGCGGCGGTCAAAGCCGCTCCCTGGATGGCGCTGTTAGCGGTCATCGGCATCATCTATGGTGCGGCGGTGTCCTACGCCCAGAAAGATATCAAGAAATTGGTTGCCTACTCATCGGTCAGCCACCTGGGCTTCGTAATGCTGGGCCTCTTCGCCCTCAACCCCCAGGGCATCCAGGGTGGCATCTTGCAGATGATCAACCACGGCTTGAGCACGGGCGCATTATTCCTCCTGGTGGGTATGATCTACGAACAGACTCATACCCGCGATTTCGATGTCTATGGCGGTCTGTGGAAACTGACCCCGGTATACGGCACATTGACTCTGATCGTGGCTCTGTCCTCGATGGGATTGCCCGGTCTGAACGGCTTCGTCGGCGAGTTCACCATCCTGTTGGGTGCCTTTGGTTCCGAGAGTATCGGCTCACCCTGGTTCGCAGGTTTGTCCGCTATCGGTGTGATCCTGGCGGCAGTCTATATGCTCTACATGTTCCAGAAGATGTTCCTGGGTCCGGAAGGTTCTGTGGTCGAAGAGGTCAAGAAACACGGTCACAGCATCAAAGATCTAAACTGGCGTGAGATCGTCACCCTGGTTCCGATCGTGGTGTTCATCTTTTGGATTGGCCTGTACCCCAAGCCTTTCTTCTCCCTGATGGCCCCCGCGGTGGGTAAGCTGGTAGCCGCGGTGCAGGCTGCGGCCGTTGCGATGCACTAACGAATGGGACACGGATTACGCGGATGAACACGGATTTCAAATAAAATATAAAAATCCATTAAATCCGTGGTGCCATAGGCACGCCTGCGGCGATCCGTGTCCAATTAATTGAGAGACTTTATGACTAGTACTGATTTGCTCTCCATCCTTCCGATTATCATCCTGGTGGCCTGGGCATGCGTGCTCCTGTTGGTGGATGTCTTCACCACGAGAAACAAGTGGTTTACGCCCCTCTTGGCTGCGGTCGGGTTAATCGCTACGCTGGGCTTTTCCATGGCCCAGTCTGGGACTACCTATACAGGCTTCAATGGGATGGTGGTTGTCGATGGCTTCACTGGCTACTTGAACATCCTCTTCGCCCTCAGCGGTCTGGCCGGAATTGCCCTGGCCTTTGACTATAACAAACGCATGAGCCTTGATCGTGGGGAATACTATGTTCTGCTGCTATTCTCGATCAGTGGGATGATGCTGATGTCCGCGGCGGCTGACCTGATCGTGGTCTTCCTGGCCCTGGAGTTGCTCTCGATCCCGCTCTACGTTTTGGCAGGCTTTGCCAGACCCAAGCCGGATTCTGAAGAGGCGGCCATGAAATACTTTCTGCTGGGCGCTTTCGCGGGTGGGTTTGTGGTCTATGGCGTGGCTCTGGCCTTTGGAGCGACCGGCTCGACCGCCTTGGGTGAGATTGTGGCGGCAGTCAACGCCGGCAGTGCCGATCTGACTTTATTAGTAATCGGTGCAGGGCTCATCCTGGTTGGCTTCGGCTTCAAGGTGGCTGTGGTGCCCTTCCAGATGTGGACACCGGATGTTTACCATGGCGCTCCCTCGGCGGTGACAGCTTTCATGGCCGTCGGTGCCAAAGCAGCCGGGTTTGCGGCTTTGTTACGCGTTTTCGTGGCTGCCTTACCCACCCTGTATGAAGAAATCGTTCCCATCATTTGGGTGCTGGCGGCGCTGACGATGATCGTGGGGAACATCGTCGCCATCGCCCAGAGCAATATCAAGCGTATGTTGGCCTACTCCAGCATCGCCCATGCTGGCTATATTTTCATGGCCCTGGTCACCTTCGGACAAGGGGATGTCGCCCCCGATGCAGTGGCCGCGGCGTTGTTCTATCTGCTGGCTTATGCTGTGACCAACTTTGGGGCCTGGGGTGTGGTGATTGCTCTTGAGAAAGCTGACCCTTCGACAGGCTCAGGGCATGGAGGCAAAGGTCTGCAATTGGATGACTATGCTGGGATGGGCCGCAAATACCCCGCTTTGGCCGCCGCAATGGTTGTGTTCATGCTCTCCTTCACAGGCGTGCCCCCAACCCTGGGATTCGTGGGTAAGTTCTTCCTCTTCCGCACCGTGCTGCAGGCCGGTTTCGTCTGGTTGGCCATCATCGGTGTTTTGACCTCTCTGATCTCTGCTTACTACTATTTGCGTGTGCTGGTGATCATGTACATGCGCGATGGCGAGCCGGAAATCAGCAGCCCCGTTTTGCTGAATCTGACCACGGGACTTACCGCCATTAGTACAGTCGTTTTGAGCATCGTCTCCGTACCGCTCTTCCGATGGGCCAGCCAGGCGGTGTTGAAGTTGTTCTAAGTACCATTTCAAAATAATCTTCCGGGGTGACCCAATCGGTCACTCCGTTGATTTTTAAGATAACTTTCTTTTACCCGCGGTGTTATTTATCGCGAGAGAGAATCTCTCTAAAACCATTCATCTAAATAAGGAGATTGTCATGGAATTCATTTATTTTATTGTGATCGGTGCAATAGCAGGATGGGCTGCCGGGAAGATTTTCAAAGGCGAAGGCTTCGGCCTCATTGGTAACATCATAGTTGGCATGGTTGGCGCGCTGCTTGGTGGCTGGGTTTTGGGGCTGGTAGGCCTCAGTTTTGGCGGCTTGGTTGGCTCCCTGATAACCGCTATCATAGGCGCTTTGCTTCTGCTTTGGATCGTAAGCCTGATCAGGAAATAAGACAGCAAAGAAATTCTACGACAGAAACCCGGTTTTTTGCAAAACCGGGTTTTTTTATGTTAGTCAACAGTAGCTTGAACAAATGGGCAAACAAACTACAATCACGAATATGAACGAATGGCTCGAATTGCACGAATATCGAGGGGGATTTTCAGAAAACATTCGTGTCATAGGTGTCATTCGCAGAAATTCGTGATAAAAGCTGTGTGAACTGCTCTTGACTTTTACAAAAACCGGGGGGGGTGTTTCTCATTAAAACGGTCAGGAGTTACGCAGATGGGAAGCAATTTATCGAAGGACGCCCCCCCAACCCCCCAACTCTGGGGGGAGTATTCTAAAGATTCCCCCCAACGCCACTGGCGGGTGGGCTAGGGGGGCAACTGCGTAACTCCTGACGGTATCAGAACCAGAGAGACTTGTATCGTCGCCCAACCATCTCTTACGCTAATCAACCCCAAACCACAAGCTTTCCTACATTTCATTTCGCCCCAGGCGGCGCGTAGAAACGCACATACCACGCCGCGGGAGTCTTTTCATAGGCATCTGTCGTATAGGTGACGATATGCACCCAGGTCTGACCGGGGTGCAGCGGCACGGGGTCCCCACCCTCATCGGTGAACTTGATCGGTCGATTGCGCCCGGTTACCCTGGATTGATCGTCCACATAGCTGTTCCAGATAATCTTGTAGGCCTTGCCATCCCTGAACAGGATGGCGGGGCCCTGATCGTATTGTAGTTTGATATCGATGAGGGTGGGTTTGATGGCTTCGTGCCTGGCAAACAGGATGATCACATTGTGGAAAATCAGCTGGCGACCGTTCAGGCGATCCGTGGCAGGATAGAATATACCCGAACCATCTGCCCAGTCGGTGTAGCGTAGATACCCGCCAGACAAGGGGTCGAAAATCCACTTGGCCTGGTTGAGGAAGTTGTAGAACATGATCACTTCGCGGGCCTCTCCAGCGGACGGGATCGGTGGCAGATCGTTGCTATAGACATTGCTGGAATAATCCAGCAGATCGTCGGGTTTGTTTTGTTCGGCGATTTCCTTCAGGCGGTCTACGCCCATGAAGGCGCTGTTGATATCCGTTTCATCATCGCCGAACTGGACGACACAGCGGGGGATATCGACGTCTTTCGACTTGCCCGCATCTACGTTACACCCACCGTAGAACCATTTCAGGATCCACTTATTGGGCTGGCGCCCGGAGCGTATCGGGCCAATGACTTGTCTGATCATCCATTGGCCAATCCATTCGTTGGGATCATGCCAATCAATCTCTTCGATATCTTCAAAATCTTCCGGGGCAATATTGATCGGAAAGAGTTCTTCAAGATCCCCCTTGAAACCGACATCCCATTGCATATTATGATCTGTGACTGTAAATATATCGGTCAGGCCGCTTTCGATATCCGCATCGCTGTCCTTGCCGTCATCGCCGCCGACATCCTGATCGGTGTAGATCATCCCGGCCGGTCGGATGACCTTGATGTAATAGCTCTTATCGGCTTCCACATTGAAACCGTAAAAGCCATTGGAGTCGGTGCTGGTATCATCGATCAAGGCGTCTGTGTCGGCATCGTACAGGTTGACGCACACGCCCGAGATGGGGCCTTCTTCGATGCTTTGCAACCCATCCCCATTGCCGTCATGCCAGATGTAGTTGCCGACCACCAACCCTGTAGCCACAAACGGCTCCCTGCGAATCGGGCATTCGCCGGATACCGGCATCTCAGAAATGGGGTAATCCCCGTAGAAAATGGCCATCCAGCGCGTCATGCCCTCACTGATGAAGATCTCGTAGATGAACGGCGCAAAGGAGGGGCCTGCCTGGGGCCTGGCGCTGACCGGAAAGTTGGTGATCGAGACCAGCACCGCCGGCAGTTCCAGGTTGGCCGGGTCCGAGACCGGCAGGCCGGTGAGCGGGTTGTAACCCGGGGGAAAATCGGCTAGGTCCGGCCCGTAGGTACCCCCAGCCTGCCCCGGTTCGGGGGGATCCGAGGGATCAAAATCTTGAGCTGCCACCGAGGATATCCCCAGGAAGATCCAGCCGATCAGAAATAACGCCATCCCAGATCCGGCGATCAGGCATTGGATTTTTAGTCGGCTTTTCAGCCCTTTTATCTTTCTCATGGAACCATCTCCTTTTTTTATTCGTCGGAGTAACTGATCAACCATGGAGCAGATTTTCTCGAAAACTGTAGTAGTCAATAATAGCTTGAACGAGTACTATGTTTGTCGACAGTAGCTTGAACAAATGGACAAACGGACAAAAATCACGAATATAAACGAATGGCTCAAATTTCACGAATATCGAGGGGGATTTTCAGAAAACATTCGTGTCATTGGTATCATTCGCAGAAATTCGTGATAAAAGATGTGTTTGAACTACTCTTGATATTACAAAAACCGGGGGGTGTTCCTCATCAAAACGGTATCAGAACCAGGGAGACTTGGATTGTCGCCCAAATATCTTTTACTCTAATCAACCTCAAACCAAACTTTCCTACATATCATTGCGTTCCCGGCGGCGGGTAGAAGCGCACCTTCCAATGGCCGGGTTCTATTTCCCAGGCCTCTGAGATCGTGGTGACGATGTGCACCCAGATTTGCCCTGGATGGAGCGGGATCGGGTTACCGTCCGCATCGACGAATTTAATCGGCCGTTGCCTACCCGTCTCTTTTTCATATTCACCACCGTATGTCCGCCAGTAGATTGGATAGGCTTTCCCGTCCCTGAACAGAATTGCTCGACCCTGGGTGTATTCGATGTCGATATCGATGATGGTTGGGGATTTGACGATGTGTTTGGTGAACATGACGATCACATTATGGAAGATGAGTTGGCGCCCATTGAGGCGGTCGCTGGCCGGGTAAAACTCGCCGCTGCCATCGGCCATATCTGTGAAGCGCAGGTACCCACCGGAAAGGGGGTCGAAGACCCACAGCGCCTGATTGTACAGGTTGTAGAACACCAGCACAGTTTGGGCGTCCTTGCCTGCCGGCATATAGGGGTCTGGCGGGCCGCTGTATTGCCCGCTAGAGGTGGGTAGATTGAGGAATTTGTTGCCTGAATAATTGAGTTTGTGGTTAGGGTCGACCAATCCCTTGGCGATTTCTATTAGCCTGTCAATGTCCAGGAAGGCGCTATTGATGTCATTTTCGTCACTGGCAAATACATTGGCGCAGGCCGGAGCATCAACCTCGGCTGACTTACTGTTCTGTACATTGCAGCTTTTGTCGTATTTGTCGCCCAGTTTTTTATTGGGCTCACGCCCAGAACGGGTTGGACCAATACCTGTTTCTATAGAAGTACCGGTTGCTTCTCCCCCAGAGTCGTAAACGATGTTGAAGTCTTCTATTCCCCAATAGTGGGGGATGTTGATTAAGTCTTCTATTGACGATGAAATGTCTCCCTGTGTGCTTTCTCCTGCGGCATCAGCCTCGCCATCCCCATGGCCACCTTCACTGGCGTCATTTGAGGGAAGGTTCCCAGAGTCATTTATATCTATAGGATTGCCGTCTTGGTCCCGGCCTTGTGCAGTAAATTCTAATTCTTCGCCTACGTTCATGGTGGGATTTTGTGGGAATATTTCTATGGGTGTAAGCGCTGGATCTCCCCCATCTTCTCCGACACTAATCTCGCCATCCCCATGGTCATCTTCCCTGGCGTGATTTAGGGGTTCGATTCCAGGGTCAGACCAGGTATTTTCTGCTGAATCGTCTGGTGCTAGTGGCATATCTTCTTGTTGGGTGCTTTCTCCAGCGGCACCAGCCTCGCCATCCCCATGGCCATCCTCCTTTGTAAATGTGACAATTGAGAAAATGATTGCGACGTCGTCAGGAGGGAAGAAATTCAAAAAAGTTGGAAAAGCGATTTTGTCACTATAATAGCCATAAATAAAGGTGGGCATGTTTTCCAATGACCATGAAATTCCTCTTTGGGGTCCAACCTCACCAGCCACGCCTTCCCAAAACACATCTTCCCCGGCGTCATCTGGGCGAACCGTACTGGAGTTTAGATCACCTCCGTCGTCCATCCCGCCCGAAACTTCTCCAAAGGGTACCATTTCAATATAGCCCGTAACGGGGTCATATACATATGAAAATTCTTGTTGGGTGCTATCTCCTGCAGCACCAGCCTCGCCTTCCCCATTTCCATCTGCGTCATTTGGGGGAACGGTACCAAAGTTGCTCTCATCTCCATCGACTATCCAGGCTAAACCTACGTCACTAGAGTCCATTACAATAGCGCCCGTAACGGGGTCAATTTCATATGTATATATAAATTCTTGTTGGGTGCTATCTCCTGCGATACCCGCCTCGCCATCCCCATGGCCACCTTCCCCGACGTCATTTGGGGGACCGGTACTGGAGTGAAAATCAAATTCGTCGTCTGTCCCGGCTAAATCAACTTCTCCAATGTCCACTAGAATACCGCTCAAATCGTTATATATAATTTCATTTGATAATTCTTGTTGGGTGCTTTCTTCCGCGGAACCAGCCTCGCCATCCTGACTTTCATCAAATGGGAGACCGGTATCGGGTGGTATCTCTTCTTTGTCCATACGTCCTTCTGCAGCATCTAAACACGGTTGGGCTCCCGGAACCAATTGGAGACGATCAGAAAAAACTACACCATCTTCACATGGGTCATATGGGGGAACGGTACTGGAGTTGCTCTCATCTCCATCGTCCATCAAGTCGACATCTGAACCATCGAGCACCATTTCATAAGTACCCGCAACAGGGTCAATTTCATATGTATATGTATATTCTGGTTGGGTGCTTCCTTCTGCGGCACCAGCCTCGCCATCCCCATGACCATCTGTATTGATCTGTTCAATATCGCCCGATGAAAATTCTTGTTGGGTGCTTTCTCCTGCGACACCAGCCTGCCATGCGTCAGTTGGGGGTTCATCTTCGTCTTCAATCAAGCCTAAATCTTCACCATGGCCATCTCCGCCCTTGGCATCCCCAGCGTCCTCTTCCCCGGCGAGTGAATCTGGAATAAAGCCGACATCCCAGCGGAAATCGTTTTCATCTAGCATGATCTTCGGGGTCAAGCTATTGGCTGGATCTGCATCGCTATCGGCGAAATCATCCCCGCCAACATCTTTTGCGGTGAAAGACATCCCAGGGGGTGGGATGAATTGGGTATAGTAGAAGCGACCAGCCTCGACATTGAAACCATAGAAGCCGTTCGAGTCAGTGCTGGTGATATCTAGCAGCTGGTCAGTCTCGCCATCGTAAAGGAGGACGCAGACCCCAGCGACAGGGCCCTCGTCGATGTTCTGGAGGCCATCCTCATTGGCGTCGAACCAGACGAAGTTTCCCAAGATCAAATCGGTTTGCACGAATGGCACGCTGCGGATGGGACAGTCGCCCGTGATGGGGACTTCTACCCGGGGGAAGTCCCCGTAAAAGACGGCGAACCAGCGCGTCATGCCTTCGCTGATGAAGATTTCGAAGATATGGGGAGCCCACGAAGTGCCAGCTTGTGGGCGGGCACTGGCGGGGAAATTAGAAATCATCAGGTTTACGGCTGGATAATCCAGCGTAGCAGGATCAGAGACAGGCAGACCGGTCAAGGGGTTGTATCCCGGGGGGAAGTCTTCCAGGTCTGGCCCGTAGGTACCCCCAGGCTGTCCCGGTTCGGCGGGGTCGGAGGGATCAGTGTCTTGGGCTGCCACCGAGGAGATCCCTAGGAAGAGACAGCTAATAAGAAACCATGTGATTCCGGTTCCGGCAACCAGGCATTGGATTGTAGTACGTCGACTTTCCAGCGCTTTTATCTTTCTCATGGAAGCATCTCCTTTTCGCTCAAGGGCAGAAGACCTTCATCTGGCAAAGACCATCAGAGCTGGTGATCACTGTTTCATTTTCGACCTTTTTATCATCGAGGATCGAATCGCAGGCGGTGACTTCCCCGCAATCTCCCCATTGTGTTTCATCTTTGCAGAATATCTCCTTAAACCCTATAGCATCACTGCAGCCACAGGGTCCTTTTGGCGCTGGCGGGCAGTAATCTCCCTTGCTGCCGTCCAGCCCATTTATCTTTTTTGAATCCGAGCCATCCGCTATTGCATCTATTGCTCCATATCCGCCAGTACCCCCAAACACTTGCCCATCACCTCCCAGACCGCCATCACCACCAATTGCCACAACTTTGTTTTTGCTTTCAGCATATGCACCACCGCCTTTGCCACCATTTCCTCCTGTATCTACCACTTTGTCAGGGCATATCCCGCCGCCAACACCGCCATGGCCTCCTCTGGCATGTGCATCACCATCCCGCGCATTGGGACCAAAAGCACTTGACCCTGCGGACCCTGCTAAGGCTAGGGCATAACCGCCATTACCACCTTGACCCCCTGGCTCCCGTGCATCTGCCCCATTTCCGCCCTTAGCCACGGCAAAACCGCCATTGCCTCCTATATAAGTCCCAGCGCCGCCATTCCCTCCACGAGCTTCTACATATTGGCCAGTCTGACCAAGCTGATAGCCGTGCTCCCCCTGCAACATCACATCACCTCCATCCCCACCATAAAATCCATCGCCACCAGCTGCACCAGTTTCTACTTTGTCTGGGATATTTTGCGGAAAAACTAATCGCACCAATCTGGAAGGTGCTGAAGCAACAGATGCCAGCGGCCAGATAGGCGCAGCCACCAATTTGCGCACCTGCTCCTCTGGTATATAAGAAGTGCCCTCCGCTTCCGGCCAGGTGGAATCGCCCTGCTCGTCCATGCCATAGAACAGCGAACCGGCATGCCCGCCCCGGCCTCCGCTCATAAGGGATGATTCTTTGGGGTATGTCAAAACCGTGCCGGCCGGATAGATCTCACCGCTCCAGGGGTCGCTGAACTCACCCTCCAGGGTGATCTCGACGAATTCCACCCCCAGGACGGTCCCAGCTTCCAGCGCCAGCTCACCGGAGTCCCCCCCGCCGTTGGTGAGTTGCTCTTCGAGGCGCGTGGTGTACAGGTCTTCGCCGTGGATGGCGATCTCGCTGCCATCGCCACCATCCCCGACGTGCAAAATACCCTCCACCTGCGGTACGGTCAGGGTGCCATTGGGTGCCTTCAGAGTCAGGCCCCCGCCGTTACCGCCATGGCCACCGCTCAGGAGGGTCATCTCGCCGTCGCTTTCCCCCGCCAGCACACCCATACCGCCGTTACCGCTGGCCAGGCCGGCGGAATTCTGCAATGAGATATCCCCGCTATTGGAGATGAGCGTCAGATCACCGCCCTTTTCCCCAGGGTTGGCATCCCCTGCCAATACATTCCCGGCGATGTTGATATCCCCTTCCGCCTGGATGCTGATGCTAGCCCCGGCCTCGCCCAGCAAGTCGCCGGCGATATCGACCTGGCCACTGGCAGTAAGCACCAGGTCGCCAGTCACCTTCACGCTGCGGCCGGCTGGCAAGATGAATTCCTCGGTGATGACGTTGCCGGCCAGGGCTTCGGGGATCTCCGTCGGCGCCAGCGTCATCGTGGGCAGGGGGGTATCCGTCGGCGTTGGAGAGGCGGGGGTCCCCGAAGCTTGCACCCCGCAGGCCAGTATGCAGAAAACGAAAATGATGCCGATAAGTCTGAGGTGTATATGCCTGATATTCATGTTGATCATCTCCGCATACCATTCATTGAATCTCTAGGGGCGTCCCCAACGATTCCCAAAGAGCCTTAGAATAGGCTCTCTAGGAATCGACGCGGGATATTCCAGATTTAGGGATAATGGGGTGCGGAGCACCCCATTATCCCTAAATCTGGGGGATTACCCCGGCAAACTAGCTTCAATCGAGTATGTGTTACCATTGTAGATAGCGAATGTTGAAAAACTGTTGAAAACGGCGGTGATGAGCGACGAGAGAGAAAAGGCATGGTTGAAGCTGCACCTTCTGGGTGGCTGCGAATTTCAGCACCCCGACGGTGCAGTGCACCTCGAGACTGCCAAGACCAGCGCATTGTTGGCCTACCTGGTTATGCAGCCTGGTGCCCAGCAACGCCATAAACTTATGGGGCTGTTTTGGGGTGATCTGCCGGAGCCTAACGCCCGTCGCAATCTGCGCCACGCTCTTTGGGACCTGCGCCGCAAGCTGGATCGTCCCGGTGAGACCCCCTACATCCACACCACTCGCCAGTCCGTAACCTTCAACCGACAATCTGACTTCTGGTTGGACGTGGACGACTTTGCGGTCAGAGCTCAATCCCAAGATCACAACGCTACTAATGGTGAAGCAACAAATCGAGGACGGGCTTCAGATTTTGAGCAATTGCGTGAGGCCGTGCAGCTATATCGGGGTGATTTTTTGGACGGTTTCTACGTTCGTGGTGCCCCAATTTTCGAGGAATGGGTATTAGCGGAGCGAGAGCGTTTGCGGGGGCTGATGTTAATCACCTTGCAGCGGCTGGTTGAGCATCACACCGCTCGCGGTGAGTACCACGCTGGCATCGAGTACACCACGCGCCTGCTGACTCTGGACCCTTGGCGGGAAGAGGTTCACCGCCAGTTAATGCGCTTACTGGCTCTCACCGGGCAGCGCAGTGCAGCCCTGGCCCAATATGAGGAGTGCTGTCGCCTGCTGCAGGCAGAGCTGGGGTTAGAGCCCCTGGAGGAGACCACAGCACTCTATGAGCGGTTGATAAATTTGGAAGCTGAGGAATTGGAAATCGGTAAATCAGTGACCGCGCCATACAGTGCACCTTTATCCCAATTCACTACGCTTCCATTTACCGGCAGAGGGGCAGAGCACGCAACCCTGGTCAACTTGTGGGGAGCTGCTGGTCGCGGCGAGGGGCGTTTAGCGTTAGTAGAAGGGCAGGCGGGTGTGGGCAAGACACGCCTGATCGATGAAATGACGCGTTTTGCCGAAGCCCAAGGCGCGCTGGTGCTGCGTGGTGGTTGCTGTGAATTCGGTTGGGGAGTACCCTACCAACCTATCGCCGCGGTATTGCGCACAGCTATATCCGATCAGCAAGTTCAAGGATTAGAGCATAAAACGCAAGCTCTAGACCTGGATGAGGTCTGGTTGACAGAGCTAGCTCAACTGCTCCCGGAAATACGATCGCTGAAGCCCAACCTGCCTGACCCCATGGAGGCTTCGAGTGATACAGCCCGACAGCGCTTGTTCGAGGCAGTTGCCCGTTTCTTGAAAGCTGTGCTGGGCAGGCCCCCTTCGGCTATCCTGTTCCTCGATGACCTTCATTGGGCAGATCAATCCACGCTCGATCTGCTGCACTACTTGCTGCGAAATTTGACTGATACGCCAATCTGGTTCGTAGGTGCCTATCGGCCGGAGGAGGTCGATCTGGGCCATCCACTGGCTCGATTGCAAAAAGGTCTGGGGCGCGATCATCTCGTTGACAGACTGGTGCTCTCACCGCTCTCCGGTGAGGCCGTCGGAGAAATTGCCTGTACTCTGGTTGGAGAACAGCATGGCATCTCCCTTGGGGATCTGCTTTACCGTGAAAGCGAGGGCAATGCTTTCATATTGGTGGAAACATTGAACGAGCTGCAAGAGCAAGGGGCCCTGCAGGAAAAAGACGGCAACCTGGCGTGGGGAGGAGAGATCCCCAGGGAAATATTGCCGGCTAGCGTCCAGGACATCGTCTTGCAACGGGTAGGACGGTTGGATAAAGCGGCCCAACACTTATTGACGCTGGCAGCCGTCATCGGAAGACAGTTCGAATCCGCGCTCCTTCAAACTGCAGCAGCATGGGAAAGCAATCGCGTAGAGGAAAGCCTGAATGTGCTGCTGGCCCGCCAGCTCATCGGCCCACAGGTTGGGAGCGGCGCAGGATACTGGGATTTCACCCACGACAAAATCAGGGCTGTGGTCTACCATTCCGCCGGGAGGGGGAGTCGCCGGTTACTCCATCAAAAAGTAGGACTGGCTTTAGAGCTGCTCTACCAGGACCAGATCGAGGATCTGGTGGCTTTGTTGGCTTACCATTGGGAGCAAGCCGAGGTAGCAGAGCAGGCAGTACAGTATCTATTACGCGCCGGTGACCAGGCGCGTTTGGTCTATGCTCACGAGGAAGCTGTCGACTATTACAAGCGAGCGCTGGCATTTCAGAGGGTCCAAGGGACAGACGGAAATGCACAGACGGCCAGAACGCTGATGAGATTGGGATTAACCTACCATAACGCTTTCGATTTCCAACAGGCGCGAGAAGCTTATGATGAGGGCTTTGACCTGTGGCAGCAATCCGTGCGCAGGCCAGAGCATGCTCCAGGCATGGCACCTCACCCCCTCAGGATGACCTGGGATACCCCCCCGACCCTGGACCCAACCATGGCCGATGACATCACGTCGATTGGTTTGATCAACCAGCTCTTCAGTGGGCTGGTCAACCTGAGTGCGGAGATGGGCGTTGTCCCCGGCATCGCCCGGACCTGGGATGTTTTAGATCATGGGCGGAAGTTCGTTTATACCTTGCGCAACGATGTGCGCTGGAGCGATGGTATCACCGTGACCGCGGCGGATTTCGAATATGCCTGGAAGCGAATTCTAAACCCGGTTAATGAATCTCCTGTTGGTACGCTGCTCTATGATATCAGGGGGGCTGCGGCCTGCCATCGCGGCGATGCCGGGATCGATACAATTGGGGTATACGCACCTGACAAGTTCACCTTAGTTGTCGAACTGGAAGAACCTTGTGGATATTTTCCTCAACTGCTGGCTCAAAGTGCCTGCTATCCGGTGCCGCGTCATGTTGTAGAGTCACACGGCCAGGCCTGGACAGAAATGGGCAACATCGTCACCAATGGACCTTTCAAACTGGATACCTGGGTCAAAGGTCATTGCATGATTTTAGTTCGTAACCAAGAGTATCATGGCAGCTTTACCGGCAACCTGGAACGCATAGAACTGAATCTGCAGGAGTTGGAAGCGCCCCTCAAACTCGAGCTGTATGAAGCGGGTGAACTGGATGTGCTTGACCTGCCGTCTTTGCAGGTGGATCGGGCTCGACAAAAACATGCCGGGGAATTCATATCTTTCCCAACATTATATACAGAGTATCTGGGATTCGACACCGGGCGTCCACCCTTTGACGACCGGCGGGTTCGCCAGGCTTTCGCCCTGGCCTCAGATAGAGAAACGCTGACCAATATCCAATTTCGAGGCTATGTTTCTCCGGCCACAGGTGGCTTCGTGCCGCCGGGCATACCGGGACACTCAGCGGGGATCGGTTTACCCTACGATCCGAAACGGGCTCGTCGATTGCTGGCCGAGGCCGGCTATCCGGGAGGTCGTGGCTTTCCCGAGGTAGACTCACCGACACGGCGAGCGGTTCTGCCACACCCCGAGTTCCTGCAATCGCAGTGGCAGAAGAACCTGGGTATCGAGATCAGTTGGGAGATCATGGAGTGGGCGCCTTATCTTGAGAGACTGGAGGAACTACCCGACCTGTACCTGATGGGGTGGATCGCTGATTATCCCGACCCGGACAACTTTCTGAGGGTCGGTCTTTGGCGTGAGAGGATGCGCTGGGGGCATAATAACTTTGACAGGACGGTGGAGACCGCCCGCAGGGCAACCAATCAGAAAACTCGCATCCAATTGTACAGACAAGCGGAGAAAATTCTCATCGAGGAAGCGGCAATCATCCCTCTATATTACAGTCGACAACATCTGCTGGTAAAACCCTGGGTGAGCAAGCTGCTCCCTGCATCGGCCAGTGGCAGACATCGTTGGAAAGATGTGGTCATCGAGCCAGGGAATTAGCATTCGGGCGCTATTGATTCAAATAAGCTTCAAATACCCCCAAAGCTTCCCCAAATCCCGACCGGCCAAAGCCCATGCGCATATGTTTATCATCTGAACCCAAGGTTGCGGCAGGGTGAATCAAGACGCCGGCCTCTTCTGCTAATTGAGTGGCAAATGCCCTCACCGAGGGCACATTCACACCCACCAGGGCAGTTGATCCAGCCATGGGCCTGCGCCAAATGAATAATTCCTGCCAACGGTGGAAAAACGCTTCCGCTAATTGCAGGTTACTCTCGATTTGTGCGACGCTTCTATGGCGCAGTTGTTGGCGTACTTTCCAGGCTGCCAGCGCTAAGAATTCAGAGGGGGCTGGTGGGCAAATGCTGGTATAGAATTTCCAGTTGATTATATTTTGACGAAGCTCCTCATCATTCAACGCAAGCCATCCCGTGCGCAAACCTGGTAACCCATACGTCTTCGATAAACCGGAAAGCACAATCGCTCGATGGGTGAGATCGATCGCCGACTTGATCGCCGGTGTTCCTGAATGCTCTAATCCAAAATACATTTCATCACAGAATAATAGTAAGCCATTTTTCTCGACAACTCTCACCAATTCATCCATTTGGTCCTGTGATGGCAAATACCCGGTTGGGTTATGGGGGTAATTGACCACAAGCAGCTTTGTTTTTGGAGAAATCAACTCCTTCAATTGCTCCAAATCCAACTGCCACTGATGGTCCCCGGGGGTGAATTCCCATTTGCGTACATTCGCTAAGCCGACGACATGCTCGAACATGTTGATCAATGCGTCATATGATGGGGAAAGTACAATGACTTCATCACCATAATCAAGCGCGGCGCGTGCCACCAAATATATGCCTTCCACAGGCGTCCCTAACATGATCACATCATCTGAATCGGCATTTGAGTATGTATCTGCAATTCGTTCTCTCAGTTGAGGATGACCGAGAGGTTCTGTATACCCTAAAGACAGATGGCCGAACTCAGCGAAAGGAATATCGGCCATTTGCAATAATTCTGCGACCGTTACGGTCTCACAATCCGAGTTACAGAGCTGGTACGGAGTTGTAAACTCGTATTGCGCATAAAAATGTTCAGTGGCAAAAGGTGCTATTTTCATTAATGACACCCATGGAAAGTTTTGCAATAGTGGGGGGCAACTGCGTAACTCCTGACTTTTTTTATCCCAATACCATCTCCCCCAGTAATTCCCTATAGTATTGATAGTTATCATGTGGGGTGTACTCCCGGACACGACCATCCAGCAGTGGTACGTAGCCGCCCTGGTCAAGCAGAGGGGGAACCACACGCTCCATTTCCCGTCGAATGGAATCTTTATCTCCTAGCAGCGTATCCAGGTCGATCCCAGCGATCAAACGCAGGTCGTTACCGAATTGGCGGCGGATATCGAGATAATCCATGGCGCTGGGTTCGACTTCACAGGCCCACAAACAGTTGATGCCATATTTGACCGCCCCAGGCAAGATGATGCGGGTATTGGCATAGGTGCGCAAGATGACCGTCTCGATGGCATGCTTTTCGATGACAGTCATCAATGGCTGAAGACTCTCGAGCACATATTGCTCGTGCATCTTGGGCGAAACCAAAGGGCCGTCATTGCCACCAAGGGGCTCGCTGAATACCACTGCATCGACGCTGACATCCTGTAGGATGCGGTCGGTCAGCTTGGCAGCAAACTCCCCGTGCAGATTCATCAACTCGGTTACAAAATCTGGCTCGTCAGTGAGCAGATACATCACCTCTTCGAAGCGATCCCATCCCATCACGCCCAGGGTGAGGAATAACCCTTCGTGGACGCGCAGCATGAGTGGATAATCACGAGCTTGTAACCCCTTTGCCCGTTTGCGCCAATTATCTGGCAAACGTATCGGATCATCTGGGTCGAGGCTGGCGCGCAAGGTCTCCAACTCAGCCATACTCGTGGGCCATTTATCTAAGGACGGGTGAGGGTCCAAATCCAGGTAGATCTCCTCCCGGCGGTCATAGGCAAATTTACTGGCCAGGTCTTTTTCCGTTTTCAATCCCCACTGTTTCCACTCTTTAAACACCCCAGGGCGGATCCCTTCTCCAAAGAGTGGTACACGATCTGGAGCTCCCCGGCGCATTGTCTCACGAAATCTTTGACGACTGTTCATGATGATGGCCTCCTGGCTATTATTTTACCTGCAATCAATCAAATACCCTTGATCGAAATCGAGGGATTCCAGAAATTTCCATGGTAATATCCAGAATTGGGCGTGGAGTGGAAGTGCACCCCACCTCCACTCCACCCCCAAATCTGGAAGCTACCCCGGCGATTCTTGGAGAGCCGAAATCTATATTACTACTATCCCAGGGAATATGAATACATATTATTTGGTGCGCCATGCCCATGCAAACTGGTCACCCGATGAGGACCGGCCATTATCCCCTCAAGGCCAAGAAGCTGCCCGGCGGGTGGCGGACATCCTGGCACAGCGCCCTATCAAACGCATCTATGCCAGCCCTTACAAACGCGCCTACCAGACCGTCGAACCCCTGGCTGAGCGATTGAATATTCCAATCAATTACGCAGCAGACTTACGCGAGCGGTTACTTTCTGAGGTCGAGATCGATGATTTTTCCGAAGCTGTGGCAGCTACCTGGAGAGATCCTCATTTTGCCTGCCCAGGAGGGGAGTCGAATTATGTCGCTCAGCAGCGAGGTGTAGCCTTTATCGAGCAGATCCATCACCAGCACCAGGGCCAACACATTGTGCTGGCCACCCACGGCAACCTGCTAGCCCTGATCCTCCAACATTTCGATGCTTCGATTGGCTACGCCTTCTGGCAATCACTGACAATGCCGGAAATCTATGCATTCAAAATGACTGACAACGACTCTCTCCATCTTGAACGATTGTGGGAAGAATCCCCACCCTAGAGGCATGCCTCAATCCCCAGACCTGACCCCCAACATCAGCCTTGATTTTTCCACACAAGAATATGGCCCGATCAGGGTGAGTTGATCGCCACTGTCCAGGCGGGTTTCCCCATTAGGAACGATCAACTGCTCATCTTTGCGCACCGCCAGGATCATCATGTCCACAGGCAGATCCAGCTCACGCAAGGGGCGATTCAACAACTTGGCATTACGGACTGTGACCTCACAAACTTCTTTGTCGTCATCTGTGCGTGTCAGCAGTTCATATATGGTTGGATTACGAGTGAGCAGCGCCAACAACATCGCCTGATCCGTAGCCGCGTTCATAGGCGTGACACCAATTTTTTCGAACCGTACAATCTCCCCAGGTATGGTAACTCGCGAAACGACATGTTCGATTCCGTAGGTCGAGCGCACATATTCACAGACCCGGTAATTTTTCTCCACATTGCTGTAAACACATACCAGGCGATTGGCTTGATTCAGATATGGTTCAGCAGCAGGATCATAACGATCAGTACGGGCATAGATGGCTTCAAAGCCGCGTTTACGGGCACGCTCGATGCGGTCTTCTTTAGTATCGATGACCACCACAGTATCGTTGTGCCCGCGGATCTGTTCAGCAACTTGCATACCCAGAACACCTGCACCTACTACGATTGTAGGTCGCCGATCATCACGCTCTCCCTGCGGAGCAGTGCGTACGAAAATCAACGGGGCCAAAGTCACAGTAATGATTGCTACCAGGATGATGGCAGCATTGACGGGTTCCGAGATCACACCCAAACGGAGTCCAATGGCTGAAGCTGCAATGATCAGGGACAAGCGCGCCGATAGTAGCGAACCAGCGCTGAGCGTCTCTCGCCAGCCAAAATTCAATCGGAATATGAGCGAAGGCAGTACTTTCACCAGGATCGCAGCAACCAGCAAGATCGGTAGCAGCAGCAAAGCCTGAGAGGAGGAAACCAGGGCTTCGAAGTTGAAATCCACCCCCACCATGATGAAGAAGATGGGGATGAAGAAACCAAAACCGAATGACTCCAACTGGTGCATGGTTTCCGCATCTTCCTGGGTGCTCAAGAGTGAGACTATCGCTCCTGCTAAAAATGCCCCCAGGATGATCTCAGTCCCCAGCATCTCGGCCAGGGCAACAAAGATCAACATGATCGTAAAAGCAATCCTGATCTTGATTTGCGCAGTGGCTGTGCTGAGCTCATCCAATAACCGCCTGACTCCGGGGATACGGTTGAAGAACAGCATCCCAAACTGGTACATCAGGAAAAAGGCCACAAAGAGCACCCCAATGAGCAAAATGTCCAGGGTCAGGCCTTGGGATAGGGCAGCCACTACCACAGTGATCAGCAACATAGTGGCAAAATCTGCGATCAATGCTGCGATCAGCAAAGTCTGGCCGTAGCGGCCGCTGCTCAGGCCGCGCTCTTTGAGCACAGGTACGACCACACCCAAAGAGGTAGTCGAAAGTATCAGAGCGATCATCCAGGGGTTGGTCACTAAATCCATGCTTACCAGGAAAAACCCCACCAGAGACGATGAAGTCAAGGTCAAGACAAAGCTCAATCCACCTAAAGGCAACGGTCCCCAAGGTTGTTTCCCATCCCGTGATCGATCTGAAGAGACTGACCCGATGCTGGAGAAATCGATCTCCATCCCAGAGAGGAACATCAAGAAGACAAAGCCCAACTCTGCCAGCAGATCCAAGATCGGGTCGTGATGCTGTACCCAACCCAGGCCGCTGCGACCCACAATGATCCCGGCAATAATCTCCCCAACTACGATGGGCAAACGCAGCCGCTTAAATCGCGAGAGCGTGATTGGGACGAGAAATGCTAAGGTTACAACAATCAACAAGGGATAAAAAGATACCGATTCTTCCATTATTTTTCTCTCTATTTTCCACCAAGAACACAAAGGAGCACTAAGAATTATATCTCTTAGCACTCCCTAATATTTATCGTATTTGAAATCGTAGATTATGATCCATTCTCCCCATAAAGTTCTCGATGAACGATACTCAATGCCCGCACCTGGTCTACAGCCCGGTAAGACGAACGTACTAGAGGTGCACTTTCCACCCATTTGAAGCCAATCTCTAAGCCGAACTCCTTGAGCTCCATGAACTCTTCAGGGGTGTAATAGCGCTCGATAGGCAGGTGTTTGCGGCTGGGCTGCAAATACTGGCCAATGGTGAGAATATCGACACCCCAATCACGCTGATCGCGCATTACAGCTTTGATCTCGTCCATCGTCTCGCCCAAACCTACCATGATGCCGGATTTGGTGAGCACTTCGGGATCGAGCTGCTTCGCATGGCGCAAGGTCGCTTCGGCCCAGGCATAATTGTCCTGGGGTTGCACACCCTTGAATAAGCGCGGTACGGTCTCCACATTGTGATTGAGAATCTCAGGCCTGGCTTCCATGACGATGCGCAGCGCTTCCAGGCTGCCCTTGAAGTCAGGGATCAGCACTTCGATAGAGCAGCCTGGCTGAAGCTGGCGAATGCGGCGGATGACCATGGCGAAGATCGGCGCGCCGCCATCGCGGCGGTCATCGCGGTTGACGCTGGTGATGACGGCATGCTTGAGCTTCATCTTAGCCACGGCCTGGGCAATACGCTCTGGCTCGTTCCAATCTAAAAACGAAGGCTTGCCGTGTTTGATATCGCAGAATCCACAAGTGCGCGTGCAAACATCTCCCAGCATCAAGAATGTCGCTGTACCCGCACCCCAGCACTCCCCCAAATTGGGGCACATGGCCTCTTCACAGACAGTGTGCAGTGTCTTCGCTCGCATCAACTGCTGCACTTCCTGATAGGTCTCTCCCATGGGGGCGCGCACCTTGATCCAGGGCGGTCGGCGCTTGGGGGTAGTATCGATCTCTGCGGGTTTTATCCGATCACGGGTGGGAGTTACGGGCATGATGTCTCCTTGAGAGCTGCAAATCGACTCTAATTCTACCCCGCCTATTTACTTTGATCAAATTAGAGGAATATATGAATCGCCCAAAGAAGGAACACGGTTCCTTGTGCAGCGATCATAATCTTGAAACAACCCAGTAGGGATGCCAGGCTTGTTGTATGCCAACGATGTATCAGGAACCGTGTTCCTGGAATTCTTTGACCCTGAGGCGATTCCCGCTCACATCCAGGACTTCCACGCGGGAACCTGGGGTGATCGACACTCCCTGGGCGGATTCTGCACTCCAAAGCTCGCCCCCCACTTGTACAGAACCAGACCCAAAGGCAGGAATCTCATCCCTGACTACACCCACGCGTCCAACCTGGGCAGCACGGCCTGTCCGGATGGGAGTCCTTTGCGCGCGGATTGCAAAAGCCAGAGCGATGGCAAAGATCCCCCCGGTTATCAAAGAGCTTACGATGACCAGGGGCACCGAAACACGCTGGAATTGCGGGGTCGCAGGGGAGTTGAACAACACCAACGCGCCGACAATCAGAGAACCCACACCCGCGGCAGTGAGGGCACCCAGCGTGGGTGTCTTGAGGTCCAAAAGGAAGAGCACAAATGCCGTAGCCAAGAAGATCAGCCCAAACCAGTTGACCGGCAGTACCCCCAGCCCATAGGTGGCCAGTGCAAGACAAACCACCCCAATGAATCCCGCCACCCAGCCACCCGGGTTAGAGAGTTCGATCAGGATCGCCTGCACCCCGATGGTGAGCAAGATGAAGACGATATTGGGATTGGTCAATACGGAGAGAAGCTGCTCGATCAAGGTTAATTCCATGCTGGAGACCTCAGCATTGGCAGTTTGCAGCGTGCGCTGGCCTTCCATGGTCTCAACTGTGAATCCATCCATTTGACTGAGTAAATCGTTAACATCGCTGGCGATGAAATCCACCAACCCGACCTCCAGCGCTTCACTTGCCGATACCGCGGTCGCATCTTCGATGGTTGCCTCAGCGAGAGCCACCGCATCGATGCCGCGCCCCTCCGCTAGTGAGCGAACCTGAGCCTTGAGAATCTCCTTGACCTTGGCTTCCATAGTTTCGCCAATATCTTCCCCCTGCGCCCCGACCGGGCTGGCCGCGCCGATTGCCGTCTCAGGAGCCATGGCAGCGACATGCCCAGCCAGGGTGATCACGGTGCCCGCGCTGCCTGCAACGGCGCCCCGCGGAGCAACATAGACCACGACGGGAATTTGGCTGGCCCGGATGATCTCGACGATATCTCCCATCACATCCACGCCACCACCGGGAGTGTTGAGTTGGAAGATCAGTACCTCAGCGCCGCGCTGCTCGGCCAAGCGGATACCGCGCCGCAAGTATTCGGTCATGGTGGGAGTAATGGCGCCATCCGCTGTCAGCACCATCGCCAGGGGCATCTCGGCTTGCGTCTGCGCTTGAGCCCAAGACGTGTTGCCAAGCCCAAACAAAACTACAAATAAAAGTATAACGATAAAGTATCTTAATCTATCCACTGTCCACTCACCACTATCCACTAAGTTTTTGCGCTTGTTTGATCCAATCAGATGGATTGGGAGTTCGTCCCGTCGCAGCCCGGAATATCTCCTTGATCTCTTCGGGATTCATCTTTGCCAATTGGGCAAAAGAAGTCAGTCCGGCATCCCTCAACACTGCTGCATATTTGGGACCAATCCCATCGATGCTGGTTAGATCATCGGGTTCAACAGGTGGAGCTTTGGACTCTGCCGCAGGCGTGGGCGCTGGTTTCCCCTCATCGGGTGGCAATACAACCCGCGTCTCCATGGTTTCAACCTGTTCTTCGCGTTGGTTCTGCAGCCACCACCAGACAACGAGCGCAGCTGCCAGGCCAAGCTTCAACCCATAACGCCAAGGGGAGAAGCGTTTTCGGCGTGCCAATATCAAAATGTTTGAAATCTTCATCATCTGATTCCTCTCAATCATCAACTTCAGGGATTAAAGGATCTATGTATTCGATCATTTCAGGAATATTTGCAGAAACGATCATCCAAATCCGGTCAACCCTGACTTCACCATATTCGTGAGTCAATATATTTCGTAACGCTATGATACTCCGCCAGGGGAGTTTGGTGTGCTTTTCCTTAAACTCTGTTGATAATCTACGCGCTGCCTCACCAATGATTATCAATTGCATCTCAACCGCAGATTGTATCAATGAATCCTGTTCGAATTTGTGATATGACACGCCTTCAACAAAATTCACAATTTGTTGGGCAGCATTACGGATATCCCATAGATAAGCTAAGTCACGCTCATGAGGATCCATAGATTATCTCCATAGAATTCACGATTGCTTTGCGTCTAATAGGGTTTCGCAAACCTATTCGTTCTATTAGATCGACATCATGCCCAAATATGTTTTTCAACTCATCTTGCATACGAACGAGATCAAACAGACTCCACCGAGCATCTGATGCAAAAGATACTAAAACATCCACATCACTATCGGATTTGAAATCGTCTCGCAACACGGAACCAAAAAGTGCAAATTCGGTTATTTTCCAGCGATGACAAAAATCAGTCACCTGTTTTTTTGGAATCTCCATTTGAATTTTTGTCATCTCAGTCTTCATCATCCTGATTAATTTTCTCTGTCTTCTCTTTACCACGCATCAACAAAAACCCAATATACGCTGACGGAACTTGTCCAACAAGGATCAAAGAAAAGAATGCCAAATATACCATCCTGATCTGTAGCAGCATCTTCGAGTATTTCTCTTCCACTCCTTGGAAAGATGATTGCATCTCCAACAGATTTTCGGACAATGCCTGCATGTGTGGTTCGAGATCATCGACCTGCTGATTGACCTGATAAAGATCGTCCGCCAAAACAGCAAGATCATCGCGCAGAGTCAGGAGATGCGTGCTTGTGGTATTCAAGTCATTCTCCATACCACGCAGATCATCCGGCACATCTTCCAGGTTCGTGCTCAGATCAGCGAGAGCCTGATCCAGGGGGACTGCTGGGTTATAGTCAACTCCCAAGCCGATCACCCAATCCTCGCCAAAGAAATTGGGGATGGTGAACTGGAGCACCGATAGAAAGGTCAGGGTATCGTCTACTGCTGCGGCAGTCTCGATCAATGTGGGCATAGAATCCTGCAGTCCATCCAAAGCCTCAGGTACATCCTGGGTGATGACCTGAGAGGCCTCATCCAACAGGGGGCGCGTATCCGTCAGGGCTAATGTGACACCTACGATCGCATCCCGCAACGTACTCAATGATTCTTCCACAGAAATGAGTACCCCACTTGTTTCATCGAGCAAATCATTGAGAATGCCAAGGTTCTCTTGCACCAAACTCAGATTGCGTTGCAGTACATCCTGTGAAAATTGGATGACTTGATCACCATTGTACAATGCAGCGATGCTGATTGCAGCCCAAATGAGGCAGACCAGTATCCTGAGCATACCCATCGTTCGCGGTAGGTTGGTGCGCATACAGATACTTTACAATAAAGTGCCCCTTTTCGCAACCAATTCGAGCGATGCTTGACCCCAACCAAGCCTCACGGTAAAATCGACCCGCTAGATGCGGGCGTCGCCAAGTGGTAAGGCATCAGCCTTCCAAGCTGACATTCGCCGGTTCGAATCCGGTCGCCCGCTCTCGGGCCCATAGCTCAGTGGTCAGAGCGAGCGGCTCATAACCGCCAGGTCGTTGGTTCAAATCCAACTGGGCCCATTTTTTGACCCCATTTTTATGCGCAATTAACAATTCAATTGCGCTTGTTTTCTTTAAGATTGCCTTTCGTATTTCCCCCTTTCTCAATCCCAAACTAAATTCCCTACAATCTTACCGTCATGCTATTTCGTGTCCGCCCCCCACAAGCGGATCGTCTTATCAAAACTCCCAATGGCCAACATCTTCCCGTCCGGACTGAACGCCACGCTCCAGACTCTATCTACATGCCCCGTCAAGGGTTCCCTAATCTACTGACCTGTGTGGGGATCCCACAAGCGGATCGTTTCATCAGCACCCCCACTGGCCAGCATCTCCCCATCCGGACTGAACGCCACGCTCCAGACTCTATCTACATGCCCCGTCAAGGGTTCCC
>CAZUSV010000082.1:13329-25623 GCA_964622645.1 uncultured Anaerolineales bacterium | reverse complement strand
TAAAGGCAGGTAACGCACTGCAAAGGCCAATGCCTTGACGGGCGTGCCGGGTAGATCAACCACGCCGATACCCTGAGCTTGCATTAATTTGAGCGCTTCACGCAGTTGAGCGATCTCTAGCCTGTATAACCCTGGGTGAGCGAAGATTTCAGCGGGTGTCATATCCAGGATCGCAGCGGAGGCGTTGGCCAGCAGGTTGGTGAGCATCTTGGACCATTTCATCTGCGCAGCTTTGGGATAGAGGCGGGCATTCAGGCCAGCCCCGTTAAAGGCGGTGACCAGTTTTTCAGAGATGGGATGCTCTCCAGAAATACCAATGCCTCGCAGCCGTTCGAGAGCGATATCTCCCGCAGCACGGCGGCCAATGGCCGAGGTGACTGTGCCGGCGATGACTTTGTCCCCATCCAGGGCATTAGCCAGGGCAGGTTCGTTGTCAATGCCGTTGGAGAGACATAAAACAGTGGGTAGTGGATAGTTGGCAGTGGGTAGTGAGTTTAAGAAACTTTCGGTGTGGTAGGACTTGAGGGCGAAGAGGGTCAGGTCGAAATCTCCCAGAGCGAGGGCCTCTTCAATCGAGCCGGCCACCGCCGGGTCAGGGATATGATGCTGCCCATCTTCGAGCAGCAACCGCAGTCCTCGGGATCTGATCTCCGCAGCCACCTGGGGGCGTTCCACGAAAATCACTTTGTGTCCCGCCAGCGCCAGACTACCTCCTACATAGGTGCCGATGGCGCCAGCCCCTAAGGTAAGAATTCGAAGATGGGTCATCCTGCTTGATCCCTCAGATGGGAATGGTCATTGAGGCCCTGGAGCATCCAGACATGTCGGCTGGGGATGAACTGGAGTGTAGTGAAGGCAGTGTTTTCGAAACTGAAGCGGAAATGACTTTGTGGGGTTATGCCCAGAGCGGCAAACAGGAAGCGGCTTAAAATGGCGCCATGGGCAACGATGAGCGTTCGCCCTTGAGACTGTTCGATCAAGTTTTGCAGTGTGCGACCGGCGCGCAAGAAAACCTTCCAGCGGCTTTCCCCGTTGACACCATAGTAATAATAGGGGTTATCCCATTGGATATCGCTGCGCTGGCGGATTTGCTCGCCGGTCAGGCCATTCAATTCACCCCAATCGAACTCCATCCAGTCTGGGTCGACCTGCAGGTCGACCCCCAACGCCTCGGTGACGATCTGGGCGGTTTCCCGGGCTCGCAGTAATGGGCTGGCCAGGACTCTGTCAAAGGTTATTCCTTCCTTCTTCCAGCGAGTAGCCAGCAGGCGCGCCTGTTCTCGGCCTCGATCGGAGAGGGGATAATCTGCCTGCCCTTGCAATACTCCCTGCGCATTGCCAACGGATTCGCCATGGCGCAGTAGAATAAACTGGTGTGCATCAGGAGGGCGCTTGGGCATGCTCTCGCTTTCAGATTGGTTGTGTATATGCGGCCGTTCATTATGGGATCGCAGTCGCCATTGTCCCTCTTGGGGGGTGTAATCTAGCCTGGAATAAGCCGTATTATCCAATGGCAGCACGAACCCCTGGAAGTTGGCATGCGGGCTGACACCCAGGATGGCGTGGAAGGCCATATTGAGCAGGCCTCCATGAGAGACAATCAGGTACCGTCCGGGGGGATGGCGCATGATTGTCTCCACTGCCTGCGCGCCTCGTAGAAAGAGATTCCAGAGACTCTCCCCGGTTTGGGCGATGGGCTGGTAGAGTGGCACGAAATCGGGAACGGGGTAGCGTTGTGCTGCTTCGGCATGGGAGAGGCCGGCCAGCTTGCCATTATTCCGTTCCATCCACAGGGGGTCGAGGGCCAGGGGAAGATCTAGCGCCGTTGTGATGATCTCGGCAGTCTCTCGGGCGCGGGATAAGGGGCTGGCGATGGCTTGATCGAAGGTGACCCCTTGGTCTGACCAATATTCCGCCAGAGTGCGCGCATGCCAGCGGCCTTTTTCAGTCAGTGGAAAGTCAGCCTGGCCCTGGTGATAGCCTTCAGCATTGCCCACGGACTCGCCGTGCCGTAGCAAAGTAAGCTGATAAATTGAGGAGTCGTTTTCTTGAACGGACATCATATTATCGTTAGCCGTTTGCCCAATCTCTGGCGCCTCGCAAGAAGGTATCTCCGGGCATGGCTTTTTTTCCTGAGGGTTGGACTTCATCAAGGACGAGCAAACCTTGCGCGGTACCCAAGGCAGGGAGAGCTTCGTGGGTAGTAAACACCCCAACCCCTGCTGAAGTTGCGCCTACAGCGTGGGCTTTGTGAACCTTCAATCGTTGGCCTGCCCAGATCAAATATGTTCCCGGCCAGGGGTTGAAAGCCCGCACCATGCGCGCCAGGGTTTGGGCGGGTTGTGTGAAATCCAATTCGCCATCGCTGCGTTTGAGCATTTTGGCGTAAGATGAAAGGCTTTCATCCTGGGGTTGAGGGATCATTTCGCCGCTCAAATAGGCGGGCAGAGTTTCGCTGAGTAGCTCGCGACCCAATTGGGCCAGCTTGTGGGAAAGTGACCCGGCGGTTTCGTCAGGGGCGATCGGGATTTCAGACCTGCTGAGGATGGGGCCGGTATCCAGGCCGGGGTCCATCTTCATGATGGTAATTCCAGTCAGTTCGTCTCCGTGGAGAATGGCGGCGTTGATCGGCGCGGCACCGCGCCAGCGCGGCAGCAGTGAAGCGTGTACGTTTATACAGCCATGCAGGGGTAAATCCAACACCGCGGGACGCAGGATCTGTGCAAAGGCAGCCACGACAATCAGGTCTGGATCCCAAGCTTTGAGCTGCTGCATAGCCTCGGGTTCTTTCAAGCGTGTGGGCTGGATGATGTCTAAACCAAGCTCTTGGGCAGTTTCCTTGACAGGTGGTGGCTTCAACTTGCGCCCACGCCCAGCAGGCCGGTCAGGTTGGGTGACCACACCCACGACCCGGTAGTGTTCTGCCAGTGCCTTTAGCGTCGGAATGGCAAAATCTGGCGAGCCCATGAAGACAATGCGGGTTTCATCCATGGGGCGCATTTTAGCATATTTAGATATAGATTGGACGGATTTAACCACGAAGGGCACTAAGTTTCACGAAGGTTTTGAAAAAGGCCAGGTAAAATCCTTTGTGAATCTTCGTGCCCTTGGTGGTTATTTTTTTGTTCCTACTGATGTCTTTTATTGGGTACGCAGGTTGAGATTGCCGGCTCCCATTTCGATGGTGATGGTCAAGGTTGGGCCACGGCCATCTTGCGAATAGGTGCTTCCAGAAACTTGCCACTCGCCACGCGTATTGACATTGGATAGCCCGCCTTCGACGGTGATCTCCACATTGGCATCATCAGGGGTGGTGATGGTGATGTTGCTCAGGCCGGTCTCGATGAAAACCTCGGCGTCATCCTGTAGCTCGCCGGAGAAATCCAGCGCATAATTTCCAGCACCACCCTGGAAGATCATCGTCTCGAAGTTGGCGTTGGCCAGGTTGGACATCTCGATATTGGAGGCTCCGGTCTCGTAGCGCAGAGTGCGCATCACGGTTTGATTGGGCTCAGCGAAGTTCAGCCTGACATCAGCGGCACCATCGGAGACGTGCAGCCTGGTCAAGTTCAGACCGCCCAATTCCAACTCGCCAACGTATGCTCCTGCTTTGATGGTCAAGTCGATCGGATCGCCACCCAGTTCGAACTCCCAGATATTCTTTACTCTGTCTTGAAAGTTGGGAATGCCGCGAACTTCCAGATTGCCGTTCGAAATATTGACCTGATTAGCCTCGATTTGAGTCTCGGGTCTCAGATCTTCGACGTTGAAGGTGGCCGTGCCTTCGAGCAGGGCGTTTTCTGCTCCCGGTGAGAGGAAGAGTTCTCCAGCGCCGAAGGCCAGGGTCAATTCGGATATTTCTTCGGCTGTATCCAGTTCTGGGATGCGGATCTCTTTTATGGTCGTCGGGCCGGTTTTTATATCCGTCGTGATGGGAAGATCGATATTCACTCCGCAAGCCAGTGTGGCTAGTATGAGAGTAGTTGCAACTGCGACAAGAAATAATTTACGCATTGGATTGTCTCCTGAAATAGCTATTATTCAGATTGCAAAGATGCCCCTGAAGAGGGTGTGCGGTGGACGTACGCCCACCGCACACCCTCTTCAGGGAAAAGTCTCTTGATACCTGGATATTGATATCTGCTACTGTATACGCTGGAGACAAACCTATGTCGCGTTGCGAATGCCCCCTAACCCCCAATCCTAGGTGAAGTTTAGCCAATGAATTCCCCCCAGCTTTTGGGGGGGAGGGGGGCGGGAGCGTTATAACCCAAGCTCAGGTGCAATGGTCTGCATCGCCTGGATGACGTTGCCGACGTGTTCCCAAAGCTCGACCCCGAAATCTTCCACGGCGTGCTCGACTTCTGCGCGGTTTACCCCGGCAGCGAAGGCCTTGTCCTTCCACTTCTTCTTCACAGATTTGACTTTCAAATCAGCTAAGGACCGCGATGGCCGTACCAGGGCTACGGCAACGATCAAGCCGGTGATCTCGTCGCAGGCCAGGAGAGCTTTTTCCATCAACGTTTCGCGCTTCACGCCGGTGTGGTCAGCGTGGCTGAGAATGGCCCTTAAGATCTCCTCAGGGACGCCGCGCTCGCGCAACAGCGGGATGCCTGCTTGAGGGTGCTCATCCAGGCTGGGGTGGATCTCCCAATCGTAATCGTGCAGCAAAGCGGTAACGCGCCACTTTTCGACATCCTCCCCCAATTTCTCGGCGTAGAATTTCATGGTGGCTTCCACAGCCAACATATGCCGGACCAGGTTCTCGTTCTTGACAAATTCTCGGACGATGGCGAGGGCTTCTTCTCGGTTCATGGCAAGTTCCTCATAGTAGCTAAATTTCTTCGAGAAGTTTAGCTACTCTAGATATTGATTCCTTGTTTTCATCGCAGAGATTTTAAGATTTGCAGCTTAGGCCGGTCTCCTGACCGAGCCGCCCCGGCTCGGTCAGGAGACCGGCCTAAGCAAATATTGCAATAAACTTTCTTTATATTGTATTCAATGAGATCAGTCTCCCCTAATAATTTCTCTGCGAACTCTGAGTCTCTGCGGTGAATATTTTTGTCGTTTCTGTAATGATCGGCTCTGGTTCCCCGAGCACGGGTAAGGGGCGCAAGAGATGAACTTCCAGCATGGCAACTAAGGTCGCCAAGGTTTCGCGGGTATGCCAGTAAGCCAGTGAGCGTCGGCGGTAGATGCGTTGGTCAGCTTCGACACCGATTGCAGCGATCCCTAAGGCGTTGCAGGTGTACAGGGCACGCGGCAGGTGAAAACCCTGCGTGACCAGGATCGCCGCATCGAGCTCGAAGATATCACGCGCCCGAAAGCAGGTATCATAGGTGCGCCTGCCAGCATAGTCCAGCACGATGGCATCCTCAGGCACTCCCAGGCTGATGGCATAATCGCGCATGGCAGCGGGCTCATTGTAATCGTCGAAGCTGTTGTCGCCGCTCATGAGCAGTTTCTCTGCCTTGCCAGCGAAGAATAATTCTGCGCCGGTGGCAACGCGGTCGCGTAATACGGGCGTAGGAGAACCATCACGCCACAGACCAGCCCCAAATATGATGGCCACGCCATGGGTTGGAACTTCGTCCACGCTTTGGGTGCGCGTCCAGGCATGAAGTTTGGTGGTCAGCCTGGGGAGCAGGAGAGCCATCAACCCGGTAAATGTCAAAAGAATAAAGATCTTAGAAAGCATTTTGATTATTTTTGTAAACACGGCCCCGATTTTACCATTCCCACAAAAAAGACCCTAAGGGTTTGGTTAGAAAACGGGTCTCCAGGAATCGCCGGGGTAGCTCCCAGATTTAGGTGTGGGCCGTGCTCCGCACCCAAATCTGGACATTACCACGGGAGTTCCCAGAGACCCTAGAAAACCCTTAGGGTCTCAAAGGAGCAAAAGGGGTTATACGAAGCGCGCCCGGATCTCTGCGCTGACGTAGTCCAGGATGGCCACAGTGATGGCGATGAACCACACTGCCATACCGGCTGAACGGTAATCCAGCAAGCGGATGTATTGCGCCAGCAAGAAGCCGATACCACCACCGCCTACAAAACCGATGATGGTGGACATGCGGATGTTGATATCCCAGCGGTAGATGGTGAAAGATACGAAGGGCGGGATAATCTGCGGGATGACGGCGTAGATCACCACCTGCACCCAGTTGGCACCCGTGGCCTGGATAGCCTCGATGGGGCCGGGATCGATGGACTCGATGGCTTCCGAGTAGAGTTTACCCAGGGCAGCGATGGAGTGGAAGACCAGCGCCAGGATCCCTGCGAAGGGTCCCAGCCCGACCACGATCACGGCAATGATGGCCCAGATCAGGGGCTCGATCGAGCGAACGATGTTCAGGACCGCTCGCACGAGATAGTACATCACCAGCGTTACCGGAGAGGCCGACATCAGGTTGCGCGCCGCAAAGAAGCTCACCGGCAAGGCAAAGATCACGCCAAAGAAAGTGGCCATCATGCCGATGAAGATGGTCTCGATCATCTTCTCTACGACCAGCTTGAAATCTTTGCTCAGATGAGCATCACCTATCGCAGCGACCTGTTGAACGAATAACTCCCAAATGTAAGTGGGCTCAGTTGCCGATGGGGGCAGCAAGCGGTAGGGCATTTCGACATCGAATTCGAAATAACCATTTTCATCGGGGATGAGGACAACGTATTCACCCCCTTGCCTCTGGCGGAATTCATTACCGATGGGATCGGCCCACATGACGTTGACTTCGACCCCGGGGATGAAGTTATAGCCTTCTAAGTGGAGTGTGGTTCCTGGCGTGCCGTCCTGTTCTCGGAGAATACCGCAAGCCAGATCAGTGACGATAACGGGGTCATCTCCAACTTCATTGATGGGAGGCGGATCGTGATCCTCAGAGCAGGGCACTTCGATATAGGCGTAAGCTCTGATTTCATCTGTATCGTAATCGATGGCTTTGATCCAGGGCCAGGCGATACGCCCCAGAGCGGGCAAGGCTTCATCGGCCTGGGTAACCATGCTCAAAATATTGATCTGGCCGATCTGCCAGCCCAGGGCGAAGAATACCACCAGGATGATGAAGAAGACAACCACCGGGGTGCGATCACGATACCGGGCCAAAGCAAAAGCATCATAGGCGATCCATAAATGCAGCAGGATGAAGAGAACTGTGATGATGATCAAGAACGGGTCCAGGTGCCAGCCTTTTCTGACGATGTCAATAAAGCCTTCGTCGCGAGGTGCGGCCTGGATAAATCGCCAAATCATCAGAGCGAGGATGGTGGCATATGATACGAGCAGCAATATGCCGCGGCGGATGCTGCGGGCAAAGATCTGGCCCAGCCCGGGGATGATGAAGGATAGAAGCGCGGCGATGGGAGCCGGAACCCAACTCGGAGGGCGCAACTCTTCAGGAATGTGGTTGAGTTTGATCTTGTCGTTCATGCCGCACCCCCTTCCTCAGCTTGTAGGGATCCCTCGAGACCGCTGCCTACACGTTCGGCCTCTTCACCATAGATCTCTTTGAATTCTTCATCGCTCATGGCCTGGATATCGGCGCGGCTACCCTCGTAGACGATCTCGCCATCGCGCAGCCCAATCACCCGGCTGGCGTAGCGTTGCACCAGGTCGAGATAGTGCAAGCTGCAGATCACAGTCATCTGATCTTCCTGGTTGAGCATTTCCAGATATTGCAAGATGGAGTGGGCCAGCACTGGGTCCAGGCTGGCGACCGGCTCATCAGCCAGGATCATCATGGGTTCCTGCATCAGGGCACGCGCCACCCCCACGCGCTGTTGCTGCCCGCCGCTCAACTCATCGGCGCGCTTTAAGGCCTGGTTTTCAATGCCCAGGCGCTTCATTGCTGCCCAGGCCTTCTCCTTGTCCTGCTTGGAGAAGCGCCCCACCAGACTGCGCCGCGTGGATGTGTAGCCTAAGCGACCAGCCAGCACATTGGTCAGTACCAAGGAACGTTTGACCAGGTTGAAGTGCTGGAAGATCATGCCAATTTTGCGGCGAGCCTTGCGCAGTTCTTCCCCCTTGAGTTGGGCCAGATCGACACCGTCCCAGATGATTTCTCCCTCCGTGGGATCGATCAGGCGGTTGATGCAGCGCAGTAGGGTCGATTTCCCCGAACCACTCAAGCCGATCACCACCAAGAACTCGCCATCTGGCACACTGAAGCTCACATCTCTGAGCGCCACGGTGCCATCATCGTATACTTTCGTCAGGTGACGAATATCAAGCATAAGCATCTCCGTTTCTTGGAATATGAGTGCCGAGGATCAATGGCGAACATCCCCCGCACTTTTTAGCCTAGCTTTAAATGTAGGCTAATCATACCTAACTTCAGGATCGAAGGCAAGTAACTTATTGCACGAGTGCGCTCAATTGTGACTCTTCTTACTTGCACCAAGACACCCATGGGGTTAAAATCGTCCTGTTATGAGCAACGACCTCCAAACCCAATACCAAGCAGCTTTAGATTATATCTATGAGTATATCGATTTCAGCCTGACTCATCAGGATGATCTCTCGGTTGAAGATTTCACCATCAACAGTATGCATACGCTGGTGAAGGCGCTGGGTAGCCCAGATCAGGCCTATCCCACCATTCACGTTGCCGGAACGAAAGGTAAAGGCTCCGTGTGTGCTTTCTGCGCAACCGCCTTGCAGGCCCAGGGGTACAAAGTGGGCTTGTACACTTCTCCGCATCTCAAGGATTTCGAAGAGCGCATCCAAATCGATGGCCAAGCCATCTCACGCCAGGAATTTGTCGATCTGGTCGAGAAGATCAAGCCTTTTGTCGAGAAGATCCCCAACCTGACCACCTTCCATATCACCACGGCAATGGCTTTTTGGTATTTTGCGCTGCAAAAAGTCGATGTGGCGGTCATCGAGGTCGGTTTGGGCGGCCGGCTCGATTCGACCAATGTGATCTCGCCGATCATGACTGTGATTACAGCGCTTTATTTAGAGCATACCAAGATTTTGGGGGATACCATCGAGGAGATCGCCGCCGAAAAGGCGGGGATCATCAAGCCTGGGGTTCCGGTGGTCGTTGCTCCCCAGGTGGATTCTGCCGTAGAGGTGATCCAAAAGATCGCTGCAAAGAATAACGCTGAGATGACCTTGGTCGGCAGGGATTATCGCTATGAGCTGGGTGAGCACTCTCTTGATGGGCAGGCATTGACCATCTGGAATGGCGATAAACCCCCTGAAGAATACCAGATTTGTTTATTGGGACCACACCAGGCTGAGAATGCCGTTGTGGCTTATGCAACCTTACAGCTTGCCAACCAGCAAGGGCTGGCAGTCGGTGACCAGGCCATTCAGGAAGGATTTATCCAAACCGAGTGGCCGGGACGGTTTGAGATCCTCAGGCGGGAGCCACCAGTGGTGGTCGACTCTGGCCACACGCCGGGAGCAATAGCCAAAGTTCAAGAAACATTGCAGGAGTATTTCCCTGGTCGCGGTTTGTGGTTGGTTTTCGGCGTATCCGACGACAAAGACGTCCTGGGGATGCTGGACGAGTTCAAGCCGCAACTCAGAAAGATCTATAGTGCACAATCGACTCACCCGCGTGCCATGGATCCCCAGGATTTGGCTGCGCTTTCGAATGGTATCGGAGTCCCGGTCAGTGTGATACCTAATGTAGGTGATGCTCTAATAGCCGCTATGGCAGAAGCGCCAGAAGGCGATGTGGTTATGGTGGCAGGCAGCATCTTTGTGGCTGCCACGGGGCGGATTGCCTGGTTCGAGCGAAAACTCTGGGAGAAATAGATTCATGCAGCATGATAATTGGGACCCCCACGACACCAATGAATATGTCGAATCTTTGAACCGGCGCACAGAGGAACTTTACGCCATCAATGATTTGATGCCCGATGCGCATGGTTTTATCGAAGCGCCAGTGATGCCATTGCGTGGTGTCGTGGTATACCCCCAAATGGTCTCGCCATTGTTTATCGGCCGCGCAAAAACGTTGTGGGCTGTGGAAGATGCTCAGGAGCAGAATCAAACGCTGATCGCTTTGGCCCAGCGCAACCCAGACCACGAAGATCCCGGCCCAGCTGACTTCTTCCCCATTGGGATCGAAGTTGCTGTGGGTCGTCTGGTCAATATGCCCGAGGGGGCCAGTACGGCGTTGGTGCAAGGCCGCCGGCGCATCGAGTTGATCGAATTCAGCCAGGTAGAGCCCTATCTGCGGGCGCGCGTGCGACCCATTTTCGAAGATCTGCGCATCGACCGGCGCACCGAAGCCACCATGCGCTCAGTCTTGGATCTGTTCAAGCGCTGTGTGCAGCTCAATCGCAGCCTTCCCGAAGAGGCTTACCTTTTCGCCATGAATATCGACGATCCGGGTTGGTTGGCGGATATGATCGCCACAGCGGTTGCCCTGGACATGGACGTGCGTCTGAAACTGCTCGCCTTGCTCGATCCCCGCGAGCGTCTGGGGTATATCGGAGAGCTGCTGGCTGAAGAGTTGCAGGTTCTCGAATTGGAAGATGAAATCCAATCCCGCACTCGCGGGGAAGTCGACCGCACGCAGCGCGAGTTCTACCTGCGCGAACAAATGAAGGTCATCCAGACTGAGTTGGGCGATGGCGATCCGCACATGGCCGATGTAGCCGAGTTGAACGAGCGCATCGATAAAGCTCTACTCACTGAGCAGGCCAAGGAGCGTGCTCTCAAGGAACTCAAACGCCTGAACCATATTCCTCCTATTTCGCCTGAAGTAGGCATCATCCGTGGATATATCGATTGGATCTTGGATTTGCCCTGGGAGGAGAACACCGAAGATAATCTGGATGTCAAGAACGCCGCTCAGGTGCTGGATGAGCATCACTATGGCTTGCCAAAAGCCAAAGACCGCATCCTGGAATATATCGCTGTCAAAAGCCTCAAGCCCAAGAAATCGCGCCAGCCGATCTTATGTTTTGTCGGTCCACCGGGCACGGGCAAGACATCCCTGGGGCGATCCATTGCGACTGCCTTGGGACGCGAATTCGTGCGCATCTCATTAGGAGGCGTGCGCGATGAGGCCGAAATCCGCGGCCACCGGCGCACCTATATCGGCGCGCTGCCTGGGCGCATCTTGCAGACCATGAAACGCGCCAAGGTGATCAATCCACTATTTACGCTCGATGAGATTGACAAATTGGGCATCAGCTACCGAGGCGATCCCTCTGCTGCATTGCTAGAAGTGCTGGATCCCGAGCAAAACCACGCTTTCTCAGATCATTTCTTGGAATTGGATTACGATCTTTCCAAGGTCATGTTCATCACCACGGCCAACACCGAGACCACCATCCCAGATGCCCTGTTGGACCGCATGGAAGTGATCGAATTCCCCGGCTATATCGAGGAAGAGAAACTGGAGATCGCCAATCGCTTCTTGATCCCACGCCAGAGCCAGGAGAGCAGTTTGGAGGAGGGGGAGGTAGAGTTCGCCGAGGCCGCTTTACGGCGCATCATCCGTGATTACACCTATGAGGCAGGGGTGCGCAACCTGGAACGCGAGATTGGGCGCGTTTGTCGCAAAGTAGCCCGTATCAAAGCTGAGGGGCAGGAGTATCCCAGGCGGATCGAACCCGAAGAGATCGAGCGTTTCCTGGGCCCGCCGCAGTTCTTCTATCACCAATCAGAGCGTCAGGATGAAGTCGGGGTGGCAACTGCCGTAGCCTGGACCGCAGGCGGAGGGGAGATCATGCCTGTGGAGGTCGTTCTTGTCGAGGGTAAAGGCGGTCTGAAGCTCACCGGCCAGTTGGGCGATGTGATGCAGGAGTCTGCCCAGGCGGCCTTCTCTTATTTGCAGGCGCGCTCCAAAGAGTTGGATCTCGACCCGGAGCTGTACCAGGAAATCGATATTCACATTCACATCCCTGCGGGCGCCATTCCCAAAGACGGTCCCAGCGCCGGTGTGACCATTGCTACGTCCCTGATCTCCGCCTTTACCGAGCGGGTGGTGCGCTGTGATGTGGGCATGAGCGGTGAGATCACCCTGCGCGGGCGCGTGCTGCCCGTCGGCGGCGTGCGCGAGAAGATCCTGGCCGCCCACCGCGCCGAGTTGAAGACGGTCATCATCCCCGAGGAGAACAAGAAAGACCTGGTGGATGTGCCCCAGAAGGCTCGCGACGATCTCGATATCCGTCTGGTCAAGCATATG
This sequence comes from uncultured Anaerolineales bacterium, assembly GCA_964622645.1. Taxonomy (GTDB): domain Bacteria; phylum Chloroflexota; class Anaerolineae; order Anaerolineales; family UBA11858; genus NIOZ-UU35. Next base: position 13,471 of record CAZUSV010000082.1, on the reverse strand, counting down.
GACGAAGTGCTGGAGATCGCCCTGGGGCCAGCGCCCCCTAAGGAAGAACCCCCCTCAGAAGCAGAGTAGTCAAAAAATGAAGGGGAGCGGCGCAGCCCCGGCCCCGAAATTTTTTTTTAAAAGATAAACCCGGCACCCGGGT
>CAZUSV010000082.1:3335-13319 GCA_964622645.1 uncultured Anaerolineales bacterium | reverse complement strand
ACACCCCCCCACACACCCATCTACTAAAAAAATGCAGGGGCCGCGGCTGCGCCGCTCCCCTTCATTTTTTGTTGACTCGTTACACCGGTCTCCGGTGTAACCAGACCTATAGCGGCACCAGCCCGAGACTGATTTTCAGGGCCTGGTCCACTCCTGTCATCGTATCTGGTGTCAGATGACCCCAATAGCGGCTTAATCGCGACTTATCGACGGTTCGAATCTGGTTGAGCAAGATAAGCGAATCGCGGCTCAACCCCCCTTCAGGGGCTTTGACTGCCACATTGACATCGAAGCGCGCCTGCTCCCCGCTAGTAATCGCAGCGACGATCACTGTTGGGCTGTATTGGTTGCCAATGTCATTCTGGATCACTACCGCTGGACGAACTTTTCCCTGTTCCGAACCGCGTACTGGTTCGAGATCCACCGTAAAGATGTCCCCGCGCCTAATTTGATGTGTCATCAGGAGACTCCTCTTCATCGTAAGCAGGCACATGTGTCAGCCAGGTTTCATCTTCAACCGATGCCCACTCAGCTGCAATCTGAGCATCGGAAGTTTGATTACCTTGATAACCTGCGATCAACCGGGATCGCAGGTCTTGACGCCGCTTAGCTTCGATGAAGAACTCAATCGCTTCAGCGATAAACTTGCTGTATCCCCGCGGTGAAGCCATTTTTCGCACCTCGCTCATGATGGTCTTGGGTAGGGTCAAGGTTACCTTTTCGGTAGTACTCATTTCAATACCTCTCCAGATAAGGTGTATATGCTGTGTAATTATACAGCTAATTGACCATAATTTCAAGGCGCAGTATGGGAATCTGCTCCCCCAGAATTGGGGGCCGGGGGGCGATAACTCGTTACACCGATCTCCGTTTTCACGAAATTTTTGTTGCTTTCCTATCTCATCCGTGCCATAATACTGACATGACCACAACTGCGGCGGAGATTTCTGGACTGCTTGAGAATGGTAAAGGACCAAAACTGCACTGGTTTCCTGACGACGTGTCGGTGTTTGAGCTTGCCACTGTGTTGACTGGTCTGGCCAACAGCGAGGGAGGTCGGGTCTTTATTGGGCTTGCGCCACTCTCGGGAGAGGTGCTAGGGGTCAGGGATACTGAATATTCGACGGATATCGTTTTCCAGGCTGCTTTGTTGGTCAATCCTCCCTTGGTGCTGCCCATTCCCCAAATCCAGACCCTAGAAGGTAGAAAAATTTTATCCATCAGCGTGCCGCCAGGGTTGCCGCACGCCTTCAATTTGGAAGGGCGTTACCTGGTCCGCAAGGGTGCTCGCACAGTATCGTTGCCTCCAACACAGTTACGCGCCTTGATGATAAAGCGCGGCGCGCTGCAATTCGAAGCCCAAATCCCTGAGGGTGCGTCAATCGAAGATCTGGATGTCGATCAAGTAGAGGCATATAAAGAAACCCTGAACTTACCCCCTGACGAACCCATCGAGGGGCTACTTACCCGACGGGGTTGTTTGAAGGAAGTAAAAGGAAATTTTATACCTACCTATGCCGGAGTATTGCTCTTCGGCCGCCATCCCCAGCAATGGATCCCCTCAGCGACGGTCATGGCGGCGCGTTTCTCCGGGGTGGCCATCTCGGACCAATTCGTCAAGCAGGAGATCCGCGGCACCTTGCCCCAGCAGTTACGCCAGGCGGAGACCTTCGTGCGCGATCAGTTGCGCAGCGTGGTGCGCTTGGTAGGGCTCTCCAGAGAGGAAACCCCCGAGTACCCTCAAGAAGCGGTGCGCGAGCTGCTGGTCAACGCGGTGGCTCACCGCGATTACAACCAGGGCGGCGACAGCATCCATCTGCACATCTTTGCCGACCGGCTGGAAGTGCACTCCCCCGGCGATCTGCCCGGCCCGGTGACCCTGGAGAACCTGCTGGAAGCGCGTTTCTCGCGCAACCCTGTCATCGCCCAGGTGCTCTCGGATTTGGGCTATGTCGAGCGTTTGGGTTATGGCCTCAACCGCGTGGTCACCGTCATGCGCCAGAACAACCTGCCCGAGCCGCATTTTGAAGAAGCGGGGGGGTCTTTCCGCGTGTCGCTCTACAATGCCATCGATGATCTTGATCCTGAGCGCATCCTCGTAGGGGAAGCACAGTCGCAGGATGCGATTGAATTGGTTGATCTATCCCAATACGCTGACCACGAACTCAATCCCCGTCAGGAACTGGCTTTAGGGTTCCTGGCGACCCGCAAGCGCCTGACCAACCGAGAGTACCAGGAACTGTGCCCCGACGTCTCCCCCGAAACCCTGCGCCGTGACCTGGCTGATCTGGTGAAAAAGGGTCTGCTGCTCAAAATGGGCACCAAGCGCGGTACGTACTATATACTTAAATGAAATTGTACACGGAAGATCACGGATAATACGGATAAAGCATAATTGAGTCTACTGAACAATTTACATCACCTGTGGTTGTCAGCAGCACTTCGAACATTTTTTCATGAGGAAACCAGGAACTCAGGAATAATAAAATTCTTGGCTTCCTTATACAAATACAGTGTTCACGATGCTGATACCCAAGACCGGAATGTTAAAAATCCAAATACTCCGTGAAATCCGTGTACAAATCACTTAGACTCATAAGAAATTACCTGCAAACTTGCCACCTGCAAACTTACCACTTGCACACTTGCATACTTGCCACTCTCACACCTGCGACTTAGAAAGGGGAAGCTGATGGCCAAACGAAAAAGCGCCTTTCTGACCGATTATTACGCCCGCCAGGATCAATTGCGTTTCTCCGACTTCCGGCCGACGCTGCGCGAGGTCTTGACCCAGGCCGATACGCCCTTGACTGTGGGTGTCTTTGGTCCCTGGGGCAGCGGCAAGACCAGCCTGCTCTCCCAGTTGCGCGCTGAGATCGAGGACGCCGGTGATCCCACGGTCTACACCACCTGGATCACGGCCTGGAAGTACGACCGTCACGAGGCCTTGTGGCGGGCTTTCATTTTACGTGTACTGGAGTCATTGTATCCCCGCGAGACGGGTGAGGGTCTGCGCGAAGATCGCCCGCGTCTGGATGAGGACAAATTGACTGATGATCAAAAGCGACTGGTCGCCGATCTCGACCGCCTGCAGGAAAGCGTCTATCGCCCGGTGGACTGGCAGGAGTTGGGCCAGTGGTCGCTGAACTGGTGGCAGGCCTTGAAGGAGAGCGGCAAAGCCGCTGCTGAGATCGCTACGGTCTTCGTGCCCGGCGCGGCGGTGTTCAAGAAAGCCCTGGATGCGGTTGGTGGAGATGAGAAGATCACTGACGAATTGGGTGAGATCTCCAAGGCCTTCAGCCGTGAGGTCAAGAAATACCACCTGGACCAGTTGCTGCACATGGAGCAGTTCGAGCGCGCTTTCAGAGGAGCTTTGGAGAGTTCGGGAGCAGAGCGCCTGATCGTCTTCGTCGATGACCTGGACCGTTGCCTGCCGGAAAAGGCCATCGAAGTGTTGGAAGCCATCAAGCTCTTCTTGGAGGTTCCGGGCACGGTCTTCGTGCTGGGGATGGATAAGGAAGTCGTCGAACGCGGCATCGAGGCCCGCTACGGTGATCTCTTCCGACGGCGGGATGACGAGGGAGAACGCTTGACATTGCCCATTCGTGGTGACGCTTATTTACAAAAGATGGTGCAAATCCCTTTCCATCTGCCACCCTTAAGCGTAGACGATATCGAAGATTATATCTCTGAGTTAATCCCACCTGGTGATGAACTGATCAGCCCAATGACCCGCTCTGTATTGGCGCGGGGGTTGTTTCCCAACCCGCGCCAGGTCAAACGCATCTTGAATATTTTCCGCCTGCTCAAGGGTCTGGTTTTGGCGCGCGAGGGACGCCCGCTGGAAGAGGGTGGCCTGGAACCGGGCAAGATCGCCTGGCCATTGCTGGCTAAAACGATATTAATCCAGGCTCAATGGCCGCAGGTATACCGAGATTGGCGGCTTTATCCCACCATGCTGCTCTCGCTAGAAGAAGCATATGAGCGTCAGCCAATTTCGGAAGAAACGATTGTGCTGGGGAAATTAGTGAACCAGGAGTCTGCCCAGCAGGTGGAGGATGAGGCGGACACATCCAAAACAGAAGTTCGCCAAGGTGGCCTTCTTGAACCCTATCTATCGGAGTGGCGCAAGTATGCCTCGCTGGAACGCCTGTTGAGGTTCCCGACGTTGGATGAGGCTGGGGAGGGGCGAGAACGGGCGCGTTTTATGGGGATGGAGGCCAAAGACCTTCCGGCTTATGTATACCTGGTCAGTGTGGCCACGGAGGGCAGCGCAGAGCAAGCTAGTGACTTGCCCATCGCCAAAGATCTTTTGGCGGATATGCTCAGCGGTGACCGGGCGCTTGTCCGGGATGCTGCCGAGCGCTTGCAACGCGCTCCCGAAAGCGAGCAGGAATATTCGCTGGATAGTTGGCGTCAGGCTCTGGTGAAGGTTCTGCAAAGCCCCCAGGCCGCCACCCGTGAACGGGTCAGCGCCGGGGATGCTTTGGCGTATTTGGGCGATCCCCGTTTTCGAGAGGATGCCTGGTATCTGCCCGATGAGCCCATGCTGGGGTTTGTAGAGATTCCCGAAGGCCCCTTTTTGATGGGCAGTGATCCAGCCATAGATCCAGATGCTCAAGATGAAGAACAACCACAGCACGAGGTTCATTTGCCAACCTACTTTATCGCCCGCTACCCCGTCACTGTGGCCCAGTTCCGCGCCTTCGTGGAAGACCGCCGCGGGCGCTGGCAGCCCACTGAAGAACAAACAGAACGTTGGCAAACGGCCATAGGGGGCTTACCCAATCACCCAGTTGTGTATGTCACCTGGGATGATGCCCGAACGTATTGTTTGTGGTTGACAGAACGTCTACGTGGAATTGCCAGTCAGCAAATCAGCAAATCAGCAAGGCAACAAACCCGTGAATTTTGGCGCAGGGTGGCAGAGGGTGGTTGGGGCGTGAACTTGCCCAGCGAGGCCGAGTGGGAGAAAGCCGCCCGCGGCGGCCTCCCCTCCCCCGAAGTCGGGGGAGGGGGTCGCTACCCCTGGGGTAATCAGTTCGACCCGGATAAAGCCAATACAAAAGAAACTGGCTTGAAAATCACCAGTGCCGTAGGAGTTTTCCCTGCTGGAGTCAATCCCTTAGGAATATTAGATTTGAGTGGCAACGTTTTGGAGTGGACGCGTAGTTTGTACAAACCTTATCCTTACGATTCAAGCGATGGGCGGGAAGAAGTCCAGGCTGAAGGTGCCCGCGTTCTGCGCGGGGGTTCATGGGCGAGTGAAGTGAAAAATGTGCGCTGCGCCTTTCGCAGCGGGGATGATCCCAGGTACAGGTACCTCAGCGGGGGTTTTCGCTGCTGTCTCTCCACGTCTTCTCACATTGGTTCTGAATCCTGAATCCTGGATGCTGGATTCTGATGCCCGAATTCTGGTGGGGGTCTGGGGGAGGCCCCGCTTCCCCCAGCGACCGTGAAGATCGAATTTGCTCAGCCTGCGCATGCCGAGAATGAATTGAGGGGTGTGCATAATGATTAATTTGAACCAATCGGCGAGATTGAAATCTCTACTCAGACAGGAAGTCCGTTTTGCCCGGAGGGCACGCAAAGTGACGGACTTGATATATCAGCAGAAAATTCATTTTCGATGAATTCGTGAGTGAATTAGATCTTTGCATGTCAACACTGGAATACAATCTAGACGAGATGAATTGTCCGAGCCATTATCGAAGGTAGAATTATCGAACGTAATCAAATTAGGTGGTCTCCCTCTTGAGTGTTGCTACCTAATTGAACGCGAATTTATACCGCGAAGACGCTAATATTACAGCACAAGGTTGACGTTTTCTATCACTCTTCAAGCTCGCTAAGGCCAGTCTCCTGACCGAGCCGGCTCGGTCAGGAGACCGGCCTAAGCAATTTTCGGATAGATACTAAGATCGCTAAGAAAAATGTAAAAAATGTATATCCTTGGCGCTCTGCCCGTAGGGCCACATAGTGTGCGTCTTCGCGGAGAAATTTGGAGCTGATTTTTCCCAGCCACACTTACAGGAAGACTACCCCAATTAGCCACAAGGAAAAACGATGTCAGACAATGACCCAATATTATTCAACCAACAACTCACCCTCGGCCTGGCCCAGATCGCCCCGGTCTGGCTGGACCGTGAAGCTACGCTGGCCAAGATCGTCGCCCGCATCGATGAAGCCGCGCAAAAAGGTTGTCAGTTGGTGGTTTTCGGCGAAGCCATTCTCCCAGGCTATCCCTTCTGGGTGGAACGCACCGATGGGGCGCGCTTCAACTCTCCAACCCAGAAGGAGATCCATGCCCATTATCTGGATCAGGCCGTACAGATCGAGGCCGGGCATCTGGACCAGGTCTGCGCGCTGGCGGCCAGGAGCAGTATGGCGGTTTACCTGGGGATCATCGAGCGGCCGCTGGAGCGTGGCGGGCACAGCGTATATGCCTCGCTGGTATATATCAACCCTAAAGGTGAGATCGGCTCGGTGCACCGCAAGCTGATGCCCACCTACGAAGAACGCCTGACCTGGTCGATTGGCGATGGTCACGGTTTGCGAGTGCACAATTTGGGCGCTTTCACCGTCGGTGGTCTGAACTGCTGGGAGAACTGGATGCCCCTGCCGCGCGCCGCTTTATACGCCCAGGGGGAAGATCTGCACGTCGCCGTCTGGCCGGGGAGCTACCGCAACACCCACGATATCACCCGCTTCATCGCCAAAGAGGCCCGCTCTTACGTGGCCTCGGTTTCGGGCATGATGCGCAAAGCGGATTTCCCCCAGGGCACCCCCCACCGGGCCATGATCCTTGAGAACAGTGAAGACGTGCTGGCGGATGGCGGTTCCTGCCTGGCCGGTCCTGATGGAGAGTGGATCATCGAGCCGGTGGTAGGGGAAGAAGCGCTCTCCGTGGCCACCATCGATCACGCCCGCGTGCGCGAGGAACGCCAAAACTTCGACCCCTCCGGCCACTACTCCCGTCCGGACGTGACCAGGCTGATCGTCAACCGCCAGCGTCAAGGTATCCTTGAGATCGAAGATTAAAGCATCAACCACGAAGGACACGAAGTGGTTTTCTCGCCAAGTAACTTAAACCTGCGGGAGGTTCCCGGAAATCAGTTTCGGGATTAGATCATCCGCTAAAACCTCCCGCAGGTTATTAACTTAGCAAGTGTAACTTAGCGGACACAAAGAGATCACCCAATCTTTGTGCACCTTCGTGTCCTTCGTGGTGAGCTTCTAGATTCAGCGACACGGCTCGGTCAGGAGACCGGCCTAAGCAAAAAATGCATTCGACTTACTGTACAATCTTTGGGGACACAAAGAGATCACCCAAACTTTGCGCACCTTCGTGTCCTTCGTGGTAAGCCTCTAGATTCAGCGACTGATTAACAGTAAATCGCCAGTGAGAGGGGTCAGATCGAACCTATTCCGCTCTCATATGCAGGAACAAGGCGATGATCAAGAGAACTTCATCCGCTTTGGTCAGCAAACCAAGCGCGCCGTAGCCTGTCTCCGCATTGAATACGAAGAACAGGACAATCGTCACCAGGGTGTACAGGATCGTCACCCAGTGAACGAGGGCCTTTTGCCCTGCTAAGAAAGCCGGGGGTTTCAAGATAGCCCACAGTAGAACGATAAAGCCGATCCCATTGAGGAAGAAGATCAGATCAAATTTGCCAAATACGAAAGAGATGGCGATGTGGATCACCGCTGTGATCCCGCCCAAGATCAAGATGGCGGTGCGGAGAGATTTTGTGTTCATGAGTACCTCCTATCATTTAAATGGACTCCAATATGAGCCTGGTAATATTTTCGGCCAGGAACGCGGTTCCTGTCAGGAACCGCGTTCCTAACGTACATGTCCTACTGACTTTCTAACCCAGTACCTTGAAATTAGATACGCGAGTACCTGGATTGCTGTTTGTCGGTGGTTTCCCTGATAAGTATTGCTAACAAAAAATGGGGGAGAAATATTACCGCGAAGGCGCACACTATGTGGCCCTACGGGCAGGACGTAAAGATAGTATATTTTGTCCTTTTTCTTAGCGTTCGACCGAAGGTCCGCATAGCGTGGCGTCTCGCTGTAGGCGTGCTTCGCATGCGGTTCAAAATAGTATTCAATCAGGTAGCAACACTCAAGAGGCGGACCGCCTGTTTTGGAGATCAGGGGCAGGCGTTGGCTTGATGCCCTGCGAAGGTCTCAGCGAAATTGTGTCGCCCCGAGCCATCGCAGGTGGCCCGGAAATAGAAGTAAGGGGTCTGGGCAGGGAAGGCCACAGCGCGCAGGGCGTTGATCCCAGGGCTGCAGATCGGTCCCGGGGGTAAACCTGCATATAGATAGGTATTGTAAGGAGAATTGGTTTCCAGATCAGCGAGCGAGAGCGGGTTGGTCCACCAGCTGCCCTGGGTGTGGTTATAGCCGATGGCGTATTGCACGGTTGGGTCAGTCTCCAGCTTCATGCCGATCGCCAGGCGGTTGTACAGGACCGAGGCGATCAGGGGCATCTCCTCAGCGACCACGGCCTCGCGCTCGACGATGGAGGCCAGGATGACGGCTTCTTCTAGGCTCAAGCCCTGCTGCTCGAAGCCGGCGCGCATCTCATCGGTGACGGCCTGGTCGAAAGCCGCCCGCAGGGTGACCAGCACTGCCTGGGCCTCGGTTTCGCGGGGCAGTTCGTAGGTGCCGGGCAGCAGATACCCTTCGGCTGCCTGTGCCTCGGCCATATCGATGAAAGCTTCACGAGTAATGGCCAACCCCGAGGTCGGCACGGCGATGCCCACCTCTTCCAGGCGCCAGCCCCCCAGGATCACCAGAGTGGCGTCGCTGGGATTGGGGTCTAACAGCGCCTGGGCGATTTCTATTGAGCTGAGCGCCGGGCTGAGGGTGTACTCCCCAGCCTGGATCTGGGTATCCAGCCCGCTGTAGATCATGTAGACCCTGAAGGCCTCAGCGCTCTGGATCAAGCCTTGCTCTTCCAGGCGAGCGCTCACGGCGACGGGCGACTCCCCCAAAACGATCTGGAATGACTTCAGGTCACCGAAGGGGTTTTCCGGCTCGGTCAGTTGCTCGCTGTAGCGGGCCAGTTGCAGCGTCAGTCGCAAACGTTCGATCACGCCCAGGTTCTGCGAGGGTGGCCCAAACGTATCCCTGACCCGATCAGGCATGATCGTCGGGATGATGACCAGGTAAAAAAGCAGCAGCGCAAGCCCAGCCAGCAGGGGCAGCAGGAAGATAGCGTAGTACTTGGAGTTAGATGGTTTCATTTTTGTGAGTTATCAGTATTCAGTGACCAGTAGACAGTAAATCGAGTTTGAGATAGCGTCAAGAAGTGATATATAGTATCTATCCGAATATTTGCTTGAACCGGTCTCCTGACCGTGTCACACCGGCTCAGTCTGGAGACCGGTCACAGCCAACGGTGTTCAAGTCTGGAAAATTACCGTCCACCGACCACTGACCACTGCTCACTGCTCACTGGCCTCTGAATCCAGATAAGATTGCAAAATCACCGTCGCAGCCAACTCATCTAAGTGACCGCGCCGTTTATCGCGCGGCACATCCATGGCCAGGCGCGCCTGGCGGGCGGATTGAGTGCTGCCGCTCTCGTCCCAAAACTCGACCGGGATAGCGCTGATCGCCCGGATGGCGCCACCTAGTCGCCTGGCTCTACGTCCCTGAAACGTAGGCTGGCCTTCGTCATCGAGGTTCTGCCCGACGATGATCAGGCCAACACCCTTCTCTGCGGCCAATTGCGCAATAGCAGCCGCGTCCTCAGGGCGCGAGGCGTGCTTGATGATCGTCAGGGGGTTGGCAATGCTGCCGGTCGGATCGCTGATGGCGATGCCGATATTCTTTTCACCAGGGTCGATGCCTAAGATTCTCATACATCATTGCCGAAAAATAGGGGTGTGTGGGGTGGGGCCCCGGGGGCCCCCCCCCCCCCCGGTTTTTTTTTTAGTTAATGTGTTGTATTAAACCCGAAA
>CAZUSV010000082.1:0-3325 GCA_964622645.1 uncultured Anaerolineales bacterium | reverse complement strand
GTTCTCCAAATATTAATCTAAAACATATGCTAAAAATTTTGGGGGGGGGGGGGGCCCGGCGGCCCCCCCCCCACACACCCCTTTTTTTGTTCATCTTTACTGGTTACTTTCAACCGATATCCGGAAAGGGAGAAAGGGTAAGCGCGGCCACCAGGATGGCTGGGGAGAGATCTGGGCCGGTTCTTGTAGGGGCAATTTCTCACTCAGTTGTTGGGCAGCTTCTGCGGGAGGCAGACCAATGGCCAGTTTGATGGCCTGGGTATGGTCGAGTTGGGCGTTGATCTGCCATTGAGCGCGCATGCGCCAATTTGCAGTCAGATCATCTTCATCGAGGGATACTTTGCTCAAGTTGTTCAGCTCCAGGGTCGCAGGGTCAGGAAGGAAGCTCTCCGGCAAATTGGTCTCGAGTGCCGCCTGCCCTAATTCTCGCAGATCTTCTCCGGATGTCATTAAGGCCTGGAATTCCAAGCGCAGGACGAGTTGCAGTTGGTCGCTGGGTGCTGGTTCGGCGGGAGTATACGATTTCTCATGGGTTTGGATGAGTTCGACCACCTCGCTGATCAGCAGGTCATCATCCCCTAGTTTAGCACTGATCTCCTGATAGGCACTCTCTGCCAGCGTTTCATACAGCTGTTCGTAAAGCTGCTCGTAATCCTGTTCGTCGGGCGCGGGTACAGCGCGGTCCTTGCCGCCGCTAGTGGGTGTAGGGTTGATTGCAGTCAGCTGTAGCCCCAATGGCCCTTCGATTGCCAGGATACTCTCGGCGGGGACATTGCTGCCACTGCCAGGCGCAAGGGCTTCGATGGGCACGGAAACCCCTTCATCACCGGGCGGGACAATCGCCGAGGCGGTCGTAGCAAAGCGCGCCGGCGGATCAGCCAGGGTAGTCACCACTAAACCCACGGACAGCGGGATGGTTTGGTCGGTGAGATTGGTCAGGGTGACATTGCCTCTAGCAAAATTGTCTGGCAGGGGGATGCTGCCGGAGGTGGGGATCTCCCCACGTCCCTCGACGATGACTGTTTCCCAACGGGCGGGGACAACTCCGGAGAGGTCCACATCCTGGAATTCTGGGTTGGCTGCCACCGAGATGGTGATCGCCTCCCCTCGCCTTTCAGGCGTAAGCTGGATATCCGCGCTGGGCACCAGCAAAGCGGCAATCGCCAGAACGCCCAGCACGCCCAGCGTGAAAGCCGCCACGCGTGTGAAGGGATGGACGATCCATCTCGCTGTATGGGGATGGGCAGCCTCACGCAGACCCTCTAACTGCATAGGGATGCGCCGCTTGCGCCATAATTCCGAAGATTGGCGTTTGATGGTCAGGGGCAATTGGATGCGCCGCTTGCGGTCTGGTCGCCAGTGATCTTTCTCCGCCTTGCGGATGCTGTTATAGAGCGGGATCCCCAGGCTCACAGCGTGATAGCGTACACCGGGATAGCGCACCACCAAAGCCAACTGCGACCCCAACTCAGCGCAGTGCCGTTTGAGCAAGATCAGGTCCAGGCGGCGGTCAAGCACCCGCCCCCGCGTGGGCCAGACCAACAGAATGCGCGCCGTCTGACCCCAACCCATTTTATCTCTGGCTGAGTAAATATCATCATGGGGTTCGAGCTGGATGATTTGGGTTTTCATACTGATTCAACAGTATAACACTAACGAAATGGGAATATCCGAAAAATAAGCAATGTGGTTGCTTTGCAACCACATTGCTTATTTTTCGGGATGTTTTTATCTTAGATTCTCTTCTACCCATCCGCTGACACTGGCTAACGCCTCCTCGATCTTGCTGGGGTCTTTGCCGCCGGCCTGGGCCAGGGTGGGACGCCCACCGCCGCCGCCCCCCAGCGGTGCAGCCACGAATTTGACCAGATCCCCGGCTTTGATGCCGCGTGCCACCAGGTTTTCTGTGACCGCGGCGATGACGATAGGGCGTTCGTCCACGACGCTGGCCAGTACAGCCACGCCGTTCTCAGGATAGCGCTGGCGGAAGCGGTCGGCCATCTGGCGCAGGGTATCGGCGTCGGCCTCTTTGAAGTTGGCCGTGAGCACATCCACGCCACTCACGGCTGAGGTATCGTCTAGAACGCGGGTGAAGTCCGCTGATGCCAGGCGTTGGCGCAGTTCCCTGATCTTCTTGCGCGCTCCAGAGAGATCGGCGAGGGTGACCTCGGCTCTCTCTATCAATTGATCAGGGGTTGAGGAGAGGGCCGCCGCGGCGCGGTTGAGCACGCCGAAGCGCCGCTGGATGAGTTTGTAGGCCTCTCGCCCGGTGACGGCCTCGATGCGGCGGATGCCCGCGGCGGCGCTGCCCTCGCTGGTGATGATGAAGATGCCAATCTCACCGGTGCTCTCGCAGTGCGTGCCCCCACAGAGTTCATTGGAATAAGGAGTGTCATCATACTCCCCAGCGATGGTGATATTGCGCACAGTCTCTTCATATTTCTCGCCGAACAGCGCCCGGGCGCCATCCTCGATGGCCTGTTCCAGGGGCTTGAACTGGATATGCAGGGGCTGGTCTTCCAGGATGCGGTGGTTGACCTCGGCTTCGATCTGTTCCAGTTCATCAGGTGTCAACGCCTCGGGATGGGTGAAGTCGAAGCGCAGCCGGTCGGGTGCCACCAGCGAGCCAGCCTGGCGGGCGTGGGAGCCCAAGACTTTGTCCAGGGCGTAGTGCAGCAGGTGCGTGGCGGTGTGGTTACGCATGATGTCCTTGCGGCGCTGAGCGTCGATGCGGGTCACGACTGCGTCGCCAACTTTGGGAGTGCCAGAAACCACTTCACCGACGTGAGTGATGATCCCGGCGGCGGGTTTGCGCAAATCGGTGATGCGAATTTCCCACCCCCCCCTTATTCCCCCCCCTTTCAAGGGGGGGCTAGGGGGGGGTGAAACTATCACGCCAGTATCACTTACCTGGCCACCAGCCTCGATATAGAAATTGGTCTCCGGGAGCAGCACCTCCACCGGGTCACCAGGACCAGCCTCCTCGGTAGAACGACCCTCCACGACCAGGGCCAGGAGTTCACCCTCGAATTCCAGGCTCCCGTAAGGATCATGGACAACACCATCTGAGTCAAGAACTCCGCGTTCCTGCAAATCTGCGCGAATTTCTCGATAAACTTCGACATCCTCCCCCCCCAGCGCGCCCATGGCTTTGCCCGCGCCGGAAGCCAGGCGGTGCTCCTGCATGGCCCGGTTGAACCCGGCTTGGTCGACATCCAGATGGCGCTCTTGGGCGATATCACGGGTGATCTCCAGGGGCATGCCATAGGTGGTGTAAAGGTCAGCGGCTTGCTCGCCAGAGAGTGATTTCTCGCCGCTGCCCTCG
>CAZUSV010000081.1:0-25628 GCA_964622645.1 uncultured Anaerolineales bacterium | reverse complement strand
CCCCCCCCCCCCCCCCCCCCCCCCCCCCCCCCCCCCCCCCCCCCCCCCCCCTATTTTTGGAAGTTCTCGAAAATGTGACATTTCAGTCTATGGGTCATGGCTGATATCCGGCCACAAATATATCGGGAATGTAAGGGCATAACCCTGCATTTTGTTCAGCTCGTTCAAGTAGGTCAGGATCAGGACTCCAGGCGCTGTCCAGTTTTCTCATTTCGTTGGTGCATTCCGTGGCTCCGAAATGATCATAGTTGCCATGGAAGCCAAAAGGATGAAAGAGTTCATGGATGATGTTCACCGCTCCGAAATAGCCAGGAGTGGAGGCATACAGATTGTTCACTGCGGTTGTGCACATGGAATAGCCGTTGTGCTGAACACAGGCTGTCCCCGGTCGATTCCTGCATTCACCCCCGATCGATGTGCTGCTGATGGGAGCATCTTCGCCATCATATCCACACTCCGCATAACGATGGCTGTAGTGTGTGTAAATGATATAGATACCATCATTATAGCCTTGTGCATCGGTAAAATGGTTCGTGAAGCCGAGGGGAGCAAATTCCACAAAGGAGTACCCTCCCACATCTTTGGCAAAATCATTTCCACCGTATGTAAAGACGGTCAGGCTGTCGGGTAGATCTCCCTTTTGGGTAACATAGCAGTAGGCGATCCTATCCCGCTCCGGATGACCGGGGAATGGTTCTTGGGTGAATTCCACGGTTTCAAAGCTGGTCATCTGGATGACAAAGCCGGTGAATCCAAAAAGGATGTCACTGGCGTCGTGCACCATTGTTTCTGCCTGTTGCATCGTGACTGGCTCAGAACTCATATCTACCAGAGCAGCCATTGTTACAACACCCTGCGGCGGACTTCCGTCGGGTGTGGGGAAAGTTGTGGGCGTAAATTCGGATGGAACAAAAACAAAAGGGCATTCTGTATACTCACCGCGAATATATACCATCACATCATCTGCTTTGACCCAGGTTTGAAAGGTGCCAGTTTCCAGTGTCCAAGACACTAAAAGGAAACCATCTTGCTGATCGATGATTGTAAGAAAAAGTTCAATTTGGAAGGATCCTGAAGCTTCCCCACCTGGCACATCATAGGTGTCAATAAATTGTCCTGCAGGAAGAAGAAAAGTGTCAGGCAGGCTGCTTTCGTCAGAGGAGGCTTGAGGTACCTCGCTCACTGGAATCGATCCTGCGAGGACAACATACGTTAATGTCACAGATTTGTCCGAAAGCTGGTCCACCCTGAAAATGATATAGGCGCCCGGCTGGGCATGGCGTTTGTAGACATAAACCCCATCGAGGAATAACTCCACGCAGAAAGGATCATATTCATCATCTTGAAAGCCCATATCCTCGGGGTCAAGAATGGCCAGATCATCTTCAAATCCACTGAAAAGATAAAGCCCGCCCTTCTGTGGTGGGAAATTGGCCCAAATCTCAAATTGGTAACAACTTGTGTCTTGCAGAAGAACGTAAAGATCGCCCCCAGCCTGGAAGCCTTTCTCTCCAGTGACAAAATCATAACTCTCTAAATTCAATAATTCGATTTGGCCGGAGGCGATAACATCTAATTTCCCTGGAGTGTTGTTAATTGGCGTAGCAAAAACAGAAGTTGGGAATATGAGTGTGAAAATGAAGGTTATCAATATGAGTGAAACGACCAGGAGGGGTGATTTGAGTTTAGACATTGTGTTCTCTTACGGGAATATATAGGCATCGAAGACAATATACCCACTAGCCAGCATCTGGTCGTCGCGCATGACGAAGAAGCCATAGCTGCCTGTGTTGGTTTGGAAGCAAAGATAGGCGTCGGTTAGTGGGGCCAGGGGATCAGCAGTCAGGGCTGCGGTACGGCATTGGTTGAGAGAAGGTGCGCTCATAAAGGCGTGTCCAGAGAAAGTTGCGCCGTTTTGAGGACTGAGGATCACATTGGCATCCAGGCAGACATCACTGGTGGCATCAGCAGCAGTGAAAAGCACATCCATGTCATAGCAGGTGCCGCCGTTGAAGGCCATGCTCGACCAGGCCGGCCCCAAGGGATCCGGGGCGTAAACGTCTGGGGGTGCGGCGGTCGGTGGAGCTACTGTGGGCGGCGCAGCGGTAGGAGGGGCTGCAGTTGGAGGTGCCGCAGTTGGCGGCGGTACAGTCGGCGGAGGTAGTGTTGGGGGAATCGGCGAGGATTGGGCGTTGACCGTCATTTGAGCAAACTGAGCCTGTGAGGTCTGAGCAACAGCGGTGTTGAAAGCGGATTGATCTTCTTGTTGAGGTGGGCCAGAGATGTTACAGGCAAAGGTCATCAATATCGCCAATACGATCAATACCAATGTGGGTTGTTTTTGGTTTCCCATAATTACTATCCATTGAATTTGTATTAGAAGCTAAACTTCTTCGCGAACGCCCTGGATGCCCGCAGCGGGAGAGAGAAGTTTAGCTTCTCGTTGTTGATCCCTTACTCCCCACAATAAGAATAATTGTGGATGTACTCGCCTGACCAGCTTTCGTTGTTGAAAGAATCTTCCGTTCTGACTTTGTACACCAGCGATCCGGCAAAGCCATCAGTCTCGATGCCGACCTGGCTGACCCATTGATCGCCACTGGTATTGTTCATCTGGATCCAGGCCCAGCCCGCTTCGTTGTGGTTGAACCAGAACTCTGCCCAGATCACGCCCGAGGGATCGCTCAGGCCCGCCTCGCCAAAGATGGTGCAGCCTTCCCAGAAATGGGTCACATAGTTGATGGTTGGGCCAGTGGTGTCGGCTGGAGGGGGTTGATAAACTTCGACGGTTGCCCAGTGGTCTGTGGCGGAGCCATCCATCTCGATCACTTGCAGGTGGTAGGTATAGGATTCTGTCGGGCATTCCGAATCGCTGCCACTGGCGTTCACCGAGATGCCTTCGAAATAGACTGCCTGGAAATCTCCATAGACATTCCAATTCAAGGTGGTGCACTCGCCAGCGTTGATATTAGGGGGTGCTGCCCAAAAATCTGCTGAGGATTCGGTGTAGGGCGTGGGGGTAGGCGACGAGTACGCCGTCGCCGTCTGCGTTGGGGTGAGCGTCAGCGTCGGTGTGGGGGTAAGCGTGGGTGTCAGGGAAGCCGTAGGGGTGGGCGTGGGTGTAGGGGTAGGTTCGTCCGCATCCAGGGTATTGGTATGAGTAGCGGTTGGGCCAGTATCTTCAACGGCAGGCGCGTCGCAGGTGCCGATGCAAAAGTTAACTGAAGCGCTTGCGCCCGAAGCTGATGCATCCAGTGTGTATTCGCCTTCGGCTGGGGGCAGCCAGTTCTGGTCCAGACGCACCAGCACATTGCTGCCATCACTGCTCAGCGTGGTCAGTTGACCTGCGGGGAGTGACGTCCCATTGATTTTTAGTTCAATCCCAGAAACACCACTGGCATCTGTGGCATAGACCACGAAGGTGATGTCCTGGTTGGGTAGATTAATATTGTTGAGGGGAAATTCGATCCAGACCTGTGCCCCGCTGGCAACACCATCTTGATATTGTCCGCCTTGTAATGAAAATGCGCTCAAGAGCAGGACAATCACCATTACGGCAATCCACACAAAGGGAGTCTGACCAGCCATCAAAAGGTAAGAGGTTCTTTTCTTCATTTCTATTCTCCCGGCGCTCATTTCATGATCTCGATGGTTTCGAAGGGTTTGTAATAGTCATCATTTTTCGGGTTGGGGTCGGTGAAGTTGGGACTTTTTGGATCCAGGTAAGTGCCGTACGCCCACTGAGGTACGAAGAGAATATATTCACAATCCGACAGTTTCCCGCCCTGGAACAGTTTGCACTCTCGCTCGAGGAATTTGTCCAGGGCTTCATCAAGGTATACCCACTGAGGCAAGTTGGATTGCACCCAAAGATCGTGGACATAGTAATTGCCTGTGACCTGCGTGCCTCCTCCAGGTAAGATTTTGTACCAGCCGACCGCAAAACGGATGCGGTTGTTGGGCAGGTCATCTGGGCCCTGATTCTCGATATAGGCAAATACTTTTGAGCCAATGCGGGCAACCTGGTTGATCGTGACATCAGCATTGGAATGCACAACCTGGCCGCTGGAACTGGAGGTGGCCTGAGGTTGCTTTCCAGATAATTCGATAACCAGTTCGCAGTCTCCACGGGAGGATTTGATTGTCTGCGTAGAATCAGATTGCTGCCAGGTAGATACAGGCGGGATGGTGATCGCCCCCTTACATATGCTGTCTTGGGCGACGTAGCCTTGGGGGTCCACGCCACTAACCGAGAAACTGATGGTGATATTTTCCTGCTCTGCCAGAACCAGGCCCAGTGCGTTGTGCGGTCGCCGGCCGCTCAGCATCCAGGCGTTGAGGGCATAGCTGCCTTCTTTGACCCAATAGGCATCGGAGACTCGCCGGATCTGGTTGGCGAAGAGCTTGATTTGGGCGCCGCCGGGACCGTGGGGCATTTTATTGATCTTGAGTTCTTTGAAGGTGATCCCGGCCAGGGCAAAGGCTTCTGCGGTGTTGCCAGTGAGGGCATTGCTGGGCGCGGATTCGCCAGCCCGTCCATATGCGCTGACCTGGTAGCGGTAGGCGCAGCCCATTGGCTCACTCTTGAGCGTTATTGTGGCTTCTTTTTCCTTCTTAGGGATCATCTGTGGGGCATAGATCTGGGTGTCCATGCCAGGGCAACTGTAACTGCGATAGAGAATATAGCCATCGATAGTATTTTCATCCCCGCTCCAATCCCACTTGAGCGAATGGTAGGTCTGATATGTTGCAAAGAGTGTCAGGTTGGTCGGAGCCGGGATCTTCGAGGTGGTGCCCTTGCCGGTCCACTTCATCTCTTCGAGCCAGATTTTGTATTGCACTAAGAAGTTGTCATTTTGAGCGACATAATAACTGCCATCGTTGACGGTGATGTCAGCCGGGTCATGGGCGTTGAGGGCTTCGCCGAGATCCGTGGGGCCGCGGGAATCCTTCCAAAAATCCAGTGTAGTGGCCGCAGCCCAAAATCTGGCGGTAATAAATTGATCGGGGTTCAGGAAAAAGGAACCAGCTACCGGGACAACAGCATCGGGCACCAGCCAATCCCCGGTGTGATCGTATTGTCCCTGGTTCCCGGGCACGCGTCGTCCCGGGCTGTTGTTGATGCTGTACCACAGCGCAGCGAACCCAGCCCCGCCGCGCTTGGGGGTTACATTGATCGGTTGTACGTGGATGTACTTGACATGCTCCGGGTCTTCGATACAGGCTGCGGTGGGTTTGACTTGCACATAGACTGGCGCGCTGCGGGAAGTGCTGATCATATGCTGCTGGATAACATCGGCAGCGACCTGGTCGGGCGGCATTACATCGAGCTTGCCCTGGGCTTCGACGCTATATTCGAACGTTCCCGGGTAGGGCACTTCATCGACGTAGCTGGTCTGGTTGGCAGGCACTGTGGCCACATATTGCGCCGCAACCTGACTCGGCTTGAGGCGACGATAAATGGTGAATCCGGTCTCGTTGCTGGAGTTGTCTTTCCAACTGAGGGTGACTTTGCAGTCTGCTTCTGCGATGGTCAAAATATCCGGCGCGAGGAGGCTGGGATTGGTGCCATTCTGGATATGCTGGAATCCGGGGAACAGGTTCGGGGCGATCTGAGCGACCTGCCCGGCCTGCCCTGGGGCGATGTTCTGAATGGGGGGCTGACCAATACTGGCAGCCTGGATGGGTACAATACCTGGCAGTACTGCCACCTGTCCTCCCTGTTGGCCGCCCTGTTGTCCACCTTGTTGGCCGCCTGCCTGCCCTCCCTGCTGACCCTGGCCTCCCTGTTGCCCACCAGCAGGAGGTTGGGCTGGTTGTGCGGGAGGTTGGTTGGCCTGTGCTCCGGGGACAACTACCTGTTGGCCTGGGTTGGGCGGGTTACTTACGCCGGGGTTGGCTGCCTGGATGGCCGAGGCGGAACTACCTGTATCTTGTGCGATACTCTCGATCGTATCCCCATCTTGGGCGATATAGTGCACCTGTTCAGGAGCAGATGGGGCCGAAGCCTGCACATTGCTGACAGTGACATGCAGTGCCATGGATTCTCCCAAAGCGCCGGCGCGGTTATATGCCCGCGCGATCAACGAATAGGTGCCTGCCTGCGTACCGACCATGCCATAGTTCAAGATCAAGGGGTTGACTCCATTGACTTCCGTTTCAGGTGCGGATTGTGAAAGCACCAGCACATTGTCGACCCACAGATCCAGGCGTACGACACCTAAGATGTCAGTTGCGGTTATCGAGACAGCGAAAGATTGGTTGAGATCTATTTGCAAGCCCGGCGCAGGTTCCTGGAAAGCTACCAGGGGACCCGGGATGGCAATGGTTGCATCTTCTTGGGCATCACGGCTATACCCAGGTAAATTGCACGCTAAAGTCGCTATCAGCAAGACAGCAATACCCCAGAACAACTTCTTTAGATGAATGGTCATAAACTCTTTTTTCATGATGATCTCCTTCAGTCTCTCTAGGAATCGCCGGGGTAGCTCCCAGATTTAGGGGTATGGGGCGTGCGGAGCACGCCCCATACCCCCAGATCTGGACATTACCACGGAATTCCTAGAGACCCCTCCTTCATCGATCAGCCGTCACAACCAGTATAATCATACAACAAAGTGGCTGATTCGCTTTGGTTGCCGAGATTATCGCTGGCAATTACGTAGTATTCAATTGTACCTATGGGGGTGCCTATGCCCTCATCGACTGAGATGCCTAATTCAGACTGCCAGTAATCAGCCGAAAGTTTGCTCATCCACACCGATGCCCAGCCCTCGCCGTTCTTATTATAGTAGAACTGAGCCCAGCCCACGCCAGATTCATCGCTGATGCCGGCCTCGCCAAAGAACTGGCAGCTCTCCCATACCAGCATGGTCCAGTTGATGGAGGGCCCTGTGTTGTCAACAGCAGGCGGCGGCTCGGTAGGTGTGGGGGTATCAGTCGGTGGAGCCGCAGGCTGATAAACTTCCACATAAACCCAATGGTCTGTGGTGGCATTGTCCATCTCGACCACTTGCAATTGATAATTACGGCTCTCAGTGGGACATTCACTCTGGCTGCCGCTGGGATTCACCGTTCCCCCTGCATAGTAGACTGCCTGGAAATCACCAGAGACGTTCCAGTTCAGCGTGGTGCACTCTCCGGCATTAATATAAGGCGGCGCAGCCCAAAACTCGACCTGTGATTCAGTGTGGGGAGTCGGTGTGGGTGTGTTGGTGGGTACGTCTGGAGGCAAAGTGATGATCGGCAGTGTTGATGTGGCAGTAGATGTTGGCAGGATTTCGATCACTTCTTCGGGTTGGCAGGTGACTATGCAGAAGGTGATTGAAGTTGCAGCACCTCCGCTATCTGCCTCGACAATATATTCCCCCTCAGCGGGCGGCTGCCAGACCAGATCAGTACGCACCAGGCGGCTGCTGCCATCGCTAGTTAGAGGTTCAAGTTGACCTGCCGGTAGCGCTACGCCGTTGACCTTAACATTGATGCCGCTGACATTGGCAGAATCAGCGGCGTAAACAACCAGAGTGATCGGCTCCAAGGGCAGTGTCTCACCATCGAAGGGATACTCCACCCAGGCCTGGGCGCCAGATTCCGAAAGTGCTGGTTGATCAGGTTCGCAGCCACTGGCAAACAGTACCAAGATTATGAAAACAAGGAGTTTGGTTTTTGCCCAGAACGCTGATAGTTGATTGGCGAACATTATAGTTTTCATGCAGCCCTCCTACTAAAAATCTGTATAGCCACAGGTGCAATTACCGGAATCATAACTATCACAATCGCCACATATGCCTCTGCAATGGTTTTGGTGATGACAATACTCGCCACCCACTCCGGTGCCATCGCGAGGAGCGCATTTATTCTCACTACAGTTGCGCGACTGACAATCGTCATCTTTGGTGCAGAAACGGCTGTTAATCAGCCCTGGCCATGCGCCACAGGTACCATGATTGCCAGCTGCCGGGGTGAAGCTCTGATAGCCTTTGCAAAAATCTCCATCATATCCATTGGGGCACAGACAGTATTTGTTGAAGCAGTGGTTGTTGTGATGGCAGTAGTCGCCAACCCGACCGAAGCCGTCTTTTGGCGCGCACAAGCCATTGGCGCAGTAGCCACTGGCGCACTGATCGTTTTGTTTGCATTGTGCGCCGTGAGCTTGTTTTGTCGTGGTCGGACCAACACAGAATCCTTTTATCCTGGGAACAACATTGGGATTGGGTTCTACGCCGCAATTAACATCGTGGCCATAATCTATACATTGACAGACACCGCTGGCGCAGTGGTCGTTTGAAAAACAAACAGACCCATCAACTCCTTTGTGAATGGGTGTGCATAAGTTGGAAACGCAGTAATTGGAGGCGCACTCAGAGTCCTTTGAGCAGATTTCCCCCGAATTCTTCATCCCAACGGGACCACCAGGCGCTGTGGCTGGACCGACGGAAAGTACCTCGATGGTGCCCTTTGCTATACACTGGCAGCCTCTTGAACTGCAATTTGAGGTGAATGAGAAATCCTTCTTTAACCCAGCCCAGCCTGTTGTAGGTTGCTGCAAAGTGATATCTGTTCCCCCCATGCAAAAGTTATTGACATAATAGCTGGGTTGAACGGTAATCTTATCGCCTGCGGGCACAGCGAGGGTGAAATCATTATGGTTGCGGACGCCTGCAAAGTACACTTGCTGGAGAGCATAGGTTTTATTCTCTAGAAGTAAAGTGCTGGAAGCGCGCGCAAATTTGCCGGCCATTACCCAGAAACCAGAGACTGCAGTGCCAGACAAATTCTTGATCTCGATTGTATCGAAGGAGACATGCACACGCAGATCCGGAGCGCCGGTTTCACACTTCAACTTCGTTGGATCGCTGAGCTTGGATTCTCCTTTGGCATCGAAGGCACTCACCTGATAGTAACAGGAGCAACCTTCTGGTTGTTTGTAGGTAGGCACTGACAGCCTCTGATCAGCGCTGGGATTACTGGCGGTGAGATTCTTGGTGATGACATAGTGTGGTGTTTGCATCCCCGATGGACAGGAGAAATTACCGTAAACGATAAAACCATCCACCTGGGCTTTGCTCTTGGCATCATAATCCCATGTCAGTTTGTGCGCCAGGGGATCACCCACATCCAGCTTCAAGTTATAGGGGGCTGGTAAGGATGTATTGGCGATTTTGCTGCCCCACAGCCAGTCATCAAGCCACATGCGGTAGAAGAACTCGAAGGTCCCTGCACCCAGGTCCCATCTGGTGTTGATAGCATTGATGTGGTTGAGTTCGTCAAACGAACGCACATTGCGCCCCCAACGCAGATTTTTTGGCTGGGCGAATGTAAAGCCATTGGCCTGCACTTCCAGAAAAATCGTCTCACCCGATTGGGATAAGGTAGTTTCAGGTAAGGGGATGGCAAACTCCCCAGCAGAACTCCAATCTCCGACGGGATAGTAATCCTGACCTGTCTTGGGAACGCGCAATGGAGAAAATCCATCCAGGGTCACCCATAGGAAACCTTTGGCGATGCTGCTATCTACGGGTTTGAAGGAAAGTGGCTGGAAGAAAAGTCGCTTGGGAGACGGCGGGCATTTCTCTGAAGTTGGCAATTCGACCCAGACCAGCTTGTTGGGTGCTTGTACACGATCCTGTACAGCCAAGACGCGGTAGCCATACTTCCCAGCACCGGGTAAGGTGTCTTTATATGTGGTTGTATTTGCTTTCAAGTTATTCGCGATCGTTGATGGTTGGGGTTGTCCCCACACATAGCGGGTTATGCGATAGCCGGTTTCATTTTGTGCATCGCTCCAGCTTAGCGAGACAGTGCATTGGTCTTGATCGACACTGGCTTTGGGTTTCCCTGGCGGTGTGAGCTCGTTTTTGGGCGGATTTTTGAACTGGTCCCATTGGGGCAGGATGTTGGCGACCACACCCGATATTGGTCCCTGGGCTGCAGCCTCCATCTGTTGTATCGAGCTGGGGATCTGAAATTCTGGCAGGATTGCATTCCCCCGGGGGAGCTGATTTATATCACCAGCATTTCCACCAGGTGGCACGATTTTCGAGCAGTGAATGACGGTCACGGTGGATGGCTTCGTCAGGCTAGTTTTTCCATCGGTGCCAGCCACTTCTGCCCAAAGCATGATCCAACCGCCATCTTGGGCAAGGGTTTTCTCGGCCTCCCCGCCGGCATTGATATCGGTTCTGAACAGCCCGCCGCTCAAGGTCAAGGGAACAGATTGTTCACCTGAAGTGCCTGCTTTGCCGTAATAGACATATTTCAGGGTTGCTGAATTGACCGCGTTGACCGGATCCACATTCACCGCGATGCTGCTTGTAGTAGGCTCGTTGGTGCAGGCCTGTCCGTAGAAAACCGGAGAAGGCGAGGCGCTGATTTTGATGGAATTGATCGTGGGCTGTTTTACAGGAGCAGGTGCTTGGGGAGGTGGTTGATTGGGTTGGGCAGGTGGTGCTACCGATTTGGATTGAGGGGGGGCTTTCACAGGTACCAAGACCTGCTGTCCCGCCTTGACCTGTCCATTTGACACTGTGGAGGGATTGGCTTGTTGAATGGCCTCAGCCGTAGTGCCTGCTTTGGAGGCAATTGAGTCCAGAGAATCGCCTTCCTGCACTGTGTATTGAGCCAATGCTTGTGTAGAAGCAGCTACTTCATGCACGGAGACATAATGCACCAATGATTCACCCATTTCTCCCTGGGTGTTGAAGGCCTGAGCGACCAGCGCATAGGTGCCCTGCTTGACAGCCACCAGGGGATACGTCAGGGTAAAAGGGTTCATCCCGTTTTCATCTGGACTGGATTGTGTGATGATGAGCTGGTCATCCACCCACAGGTCAATACGCACGACGCCGTCATCATCGCTGGCGGTGACGAACACTGGGAATGAGTCCCCTTTGACCACCTGCGCGTTGGCAGCCGGCTGTTGGATGGTCACCCCTGGGCCGGTGGCGGCCAGATCAGATACTGCGCCGAAGTCGCCCAGCCCAGGTAAATTGCAGGCCAGCACGGCGACGATCAACACTGCCAAAAGCCAAATCAGATTTTTCCCAACCAGGTGTGTTAATTGTTTGTCATTCATTTATTCATCCTCTGCTGATCGCTTGCCTGAGAGCGTGAGACGTCGTGTTTTTCACTGTTCAGCATCCGCTCACTTGCACACTTGCAAACCTGCCCACTTTTCACCCGTCACAGCTCATATAGTTATACGTTGAAGTACTCGATTCACTCTGGTTGCCAAGGTTGTCGTTGGCGACAATGTAATAATCGATGGTGCCAACAGGCGTACCTAGGCCGTCATCGACTGGGATACCTATTTCAGACTGCCAGTAGTCTGTCGAAAGCTCGCTCATCCACACTGAGGCCCAGCCCTCGCCGTTCTTGTTATAGTAGAACTGAGCCCAGGCCACGCCAGATTCATCGCTGATGCCGGCCTCGCCAAAGAACTGGCAGCTCTCCCATACCAGGTTGGTCCAGTTGACGGAAGGCCCGCTGGTGTCGGCCGGAGGCGGCTCGTAGACATCCACAGTTGTCCAGTGGTCTGTGGTGGAGTTGTCCATCTCGACAACCTGCAGGTGGTATGTGTAGGTTTCAGGGGGACACTCCTGGTCGCTGCCACTGGCGTTCACCGAAATGCCCTCGAAATATACTGCCTGGAAATCGCCATAGACATTCCAGTTCAGTGTGGTGCACTCACCGGCGTTGATATAGGGTGGCGCGGCCCAGAACTCGGCTGAAGATTCGCTGTAAGCTGTTGCGGTGGGTGAAAGGTAGATGGTCGGCGTTGGGGTTGGCGATACGTAAGCAGTCGGGGTGGGTGTATTGGTGTTGGCTGGAGTGGGCGTAGGTGTGTAGGATGCCGCAGGGCTGGGTGATGGCGTCCAGGTGGGTTCATCGGGAGCCAGGGTAGCTGTTGCGGTAGCCGTCGGCCCCGGTTGATCGTCGTCCTCGGCGGTCTCGCAAGTCACTACACAAAAACGCAGCGAGGCTGGCGCGCCGCCTGCTGACGCCAGAATGAGATATTCGCCCTCTGTTGGAGGCTGCCAGTTAAGGTCTGCCCTCACCAAAGTTGAATCATCGATCAAAGGGATTAGTTCTGTTACTGCCACGACCTGCCCCCCAACACTGATGCTGATGCCTCCCACGCCGCTCTGACTGGCAGCATAAACCGTGATGGGGATGGAACCCATGGTGAAGATTTCCCCCTCGGGGGGATATTCGATCCAGACCTGCGGACCCGCTTCGAGGTTGCCTACGGCTTCCAACTCCTCTTGAGATAACTCACAGGCGCTCAGTGTCAATGTAAGAGCAGTCAAGATAAAAATAACGAAGAGGAATTTCCTACGATATCGATTCAGTGAGTTCATGGTATTGCTTCCTTAATTAGACTCATTAGAAACTCATCGAAAGTTTAGAAATCTATTGACTCTAAAGGTCAGTTGATCATTAGGGTCGTATCTATGCCCTATGGTCCAAGACAAGATTGTTTTTGAACATATTCAACGATTGCCGGCTGCCCCCTTCCAGTATCTACATACAGCAAACCAGCCATAGGGCCTGCGTAGTAGTACGTACCATTGGGGAATTTGTAATTCTTGCCGATAATGTTGAAGGTGATGCCATACACACCAGGGTTTCGCTGTACCTGAGTGGCATACGTGCCGCTATCAGACTTTTGACCGTTGATGAAGAATTCAAAGGTGCCATTTTCATAGAAGTCGAAACGGTGACAGGCGAAATTGTTCAGAATGTCGGGACCAGACCATGATGCGACAACCTGGTACGTGCTCAAGAGTTGTCGAGCCGTCGGATCTTTGATAATCACAGTACTATCAATGCCGTTTAAGGTTCCCGCAGGGCCGGGTAACAGAAGCACGACCTGCTGATTTTGGATGAAGCCGTATTCAACGGAATAGACATATTGGACATCCTTGAAATTTTTGACGGGGAATGAGCCACCCGGCAAGATAATATCATTCAGGGTCTTTATGACATTCACAATATTTTTGGGGTCATTCCCAATTTTCAAGGATGTTATGGGATGTGAGCCACCATTAACGAAGACAACAGTGCATCCATCCGGTCCGGAGCATTTTGCCCCACCTTGTTGACCCCCCTGTTGGGGAGGCTGCCCCCCGGGTTGGCCACCGGGCTGCCCCACAGCGCTGCCTGTGACATGTACTGTCATCTTGCAACTGCCATCGGCGGAGCTAACTGTGAAATCTTGATCCACTTTCGACCAGGAGCCCCCAGCCGGTGGTTTCAAGATCAAATCACTACTTTTGCAGATCCCGCCGAGGTAGAAGCCCAACTGAAGCGACTGGTTCTGACCAACACCCACGATCATTGGCTGGTCCCCGGGCTGCACACCTGGTTGGCTGCCGAAATCGATCTTATCCATAGCGTGTTTCCCGCTGGTCAGGAGTACTTTTTGATCGGTGCTGAAACCGAAATAGTTTGCCCACAGGTAAACATGGGCGTTTTTGGCCTTTGGCAGATTTTGGTTGCTGATCTCGACATCTTCGAAGGTAACTGTCAGACTATCATTAGGTGTGAAGGTAAAACAATCCTGCAGATTTTGTAGATCAGCCCGATCCGATTCGCCGCCCTGACCAAAGGCGCTGACTTGATACCAGCAAGAGCATCCACGCGGCATTTGTGTGACTCTCTCGGAATATGAAACCGTCGGCAAGGGGTTATTTGCTGGCAGAATGCCGCGCGGAACCACCATCGGCCAGGCCAGAGAATATTGATAACCAGGGCAAAAATATTCACGGTAAATGTTGAAACCACTGACATATTTGTTCAGGATGTCTTTTTCGTAATCCCAGGTCAGTTGATGTTCTCCACCGACGACTTTCATTTGAAAGTTCGTGGGAGGTTTCAACACCGGGCTCGACTGTATATTTACTGCGCCCCACTGCCAGGGTTCTAACCAAAATTTGTATTTGAAATCAAATGACCCGTGCTGGCTTTTGCCTTGGTTTTGATACACTTGCTGACGGTTGGGGCCAGTGAGCTCCTGATAAGTGTGATTCGCGGAAAAGCTTCCCAGGTTAAAGGGCTTGTTTTTCTGATCTACGCCATTGCCTACCAGCGATAAGATAATATCTAAACCAGCTCTAGATTCTGACAGCCAGGTTACGATACGGTATTTATCCGATCCAAATTCGCTAACTGGGATGCTTTTGCCCTGCTCCTGCGGCAAACGGAATATGAGATAGGCGCCGGCAGGATCCAGCACTGGATCGACAAATCCCTGCGCATACCCTGGTGCATTGAACTCCACTGGCTGTAAAAACATGCGCATTAAATTGGGCATATCCTGACAGCCTGGAGTTGCCGGGACATCCACAACCACGGCCTGACTGGTCGCGTAATCTACGACCTTATTATTCTTTACTTGCGTTGCTGTGACACGGTATTCGTGCTTTCCGGCTTCAGGAACCGAGCCTGTATATTCTGTGCTATTGGCCGCTTCGTATGCCACCTCAACATCTGCCGGTTGGCCGGGATAACGCCTGGCAATGGCGAAATCAGTCTCGTTATTGGTATTGTCACTCCAGGTGATTTTGACCTGACATTCGTCCACAACTGTGGCTTGCACCGGATCGGGCGGTTGCATACGCGGGTTGGGGTTGCCAGCCGCCCCGGGGCCGGGATTGACCACTACACCGGGTAAGCCCCCTCCGACAACTTGTATGTTGCCAATATTGGGTACAGGATTGGGCATGAAGTTGACACCTGGCAGCCCACCGGGTTGGATACCCGCAGCTGGCTTGCAGAAAACGACCGTGGCCGTATAGATCGGGCTGTAGCTGAGTTTATTGTTCTTGTCGTAGGCCTCGACGCGTACTTCCAGCTTGCCACCAGTCTGGGCGAAATGGGCTTCGGCCTGCTTACCAACATCCACAGCCGCTTTGTACTCGCCCCCACTCAGCTGCATGGCGAGCTCGACATCCTGGCTCTTGACCCCGGCGGTGTTGGTAAAGGCATAGGCCAGGATCACCTTGGAAACATCTGCCGTCGGCTCGACTTTGGCCGTCACATTGAGCACAGTGGCCTGGTTTGTACAGCTCTTGCCATAGTAGACTGGGCTAGGATTCACAGTAGCGCTTTTGACAGCAATCGTATTGGAGGGGTTGGCCGGAGCCGGCCTACTCTGCTGCTGCACGCCCTGTTGTCCGCCGGCCTGCTGACCACCCTGTTGGCCACTTTGTTGACCCCCCTGCTGACCGCCTTGTTGGCCAGCCTGCTGGCCGCCCTGTTGGGGTGCAGGAGCCAGCGGGGTGGGTTTGGGCAGCGGGATGATGATAACCTGGCCCGGCTTGACCTGATCGGCGGTTAGTCCAGGATTGGCGGCCAGAATAGCAGCGGCAGTGGTGTCAGCTCTGCGGGCGATGCTCTCCAGCGTATCACCTTCCTGAACGACATATTGACCCAACTCCTGGTCCGCAGTGTCCCCTCCCACCGCCTCTGCTTCTGCGACATTGACATAATGAGCCGGTGACTCTCCCATTAAGCCCTGGCTGTTGTAAGCCCGCGCTACCAGGGCATAGCTCCCTAGCTCGGTGGCTACCAGGGGATAGTTCAAACTGAAGGGGGTGGTTCCGTTCTCATCCGGGCTGGTTTGCGACAATACGATTTGATCGCCCACCCACAGGTCGATGCGCACCACACCGCCATCGTCCATTGCGTTGGCCGAGAAGAAGATGGCATCACCTTTGTTTACCTGCACACCGGGTTGAGGCTGTTGGATAACCACTGTGGGGCCACCAGCTAAAATATCATTGCTTTCAGCCTGCGAGAGCCCAAACGGCAAACCAGGAGAGGGGGAGAAATAAAAATATGCCGCCACGCCAAGCACCCCCAAGACGATTATGCCTATCAAACCCAGTCCTAGCATTGTTGCTAGGACAGAAATTTTGGATTTCTGGCGAGAAGCTTTTCGTCTAGGCCGTGCAGCCGGCGCACTGCGCTTTATTTCCAGTGAGACATTGGGCCCGAAACCGATCTGGCTGTCTGGGGCCAGGTAGGTTGGGCCAGTGATACGTTGGCCGTTGATAAAGGTGCCGTTGCGCGAGCCGAGGTCTTCGAGGATCCACTGGCCCTGGGAGTAAGTTAGACGCGCATGGTGGCGCGAGATCTGATTCTCGTTAATGACGATATCGTTATTTCTCGACCGGCCAATGGTCAGCACAGTTTTATTGAGGGGGAAAGCCTGGTTAGGCCGAGGGCCTTTGCTTACAACCAAAAATGGGTGTGATTGTGATTGGTTTGCCATGTTGGTGTTTTCCTCTCGAAGGTTCTTTACTGGTAATCTCAGGGAGTGTATTCAACCTTCAGGGTCGGCGCGGTGACCTCGATGAAATCATCATCAGCATTGCTATCCGTGCCGAATTGGAAAAGCACAGCAATCTGGTAATAGGGCGGTCCCAGATTGGCCTGCAGGGATGCAGTCACGTTGAGCGACCCTCCCGGGCAGGCGTTAACTGTGCCGAGGTGTTCTGTAAGGGGGAAGTTCCCCTGTGAAAGAACTGCCGGATCGAAATTGCCGTAATAGGAATAGAAGACCCCCACAGGTCCTAGATCAGCAAACGGGGTACCATCCCTGACTGCGCAGGAAAGATCCAGGGTAGCAGCGTTGATGGTCGCGCCTGATGGGATGTCAACAATTGAAAATTCCATGAAGGACGTCCAAGAGAGATCCGCAATATCATCTCCAGGGATATAGATAGGAAGACTTAATCCATTGGGGTCGACACTGCCTCCATTAGCTGTTGCAGATAAGGTGACCTGCTTCTTCGAGCTGGCGGGCGGCTGTTGGGCAGCGGCCTCGACCTTGATCTTGACCCAAAAGGCGGAGTCGGATTTATCACCCCAACCGAAGAGCACACCAGATGGATTGCGCAGTTTCCAGAAGCCCTGGTACGTTCCATCTTTGGCAGGGGCAGTCAGGTTTACTGAAACATCGATGGTCTGGCCAGGGGCAACTGAGCCAGTGGTCAGTTGTACTTCTTGTGGCCCTGCCATGGCATCACCGCGATCGAAAACCAGTTTATATCCCGAAGTCCAGGGGCAGGAGCCAGCGTTCTTCAGGCGCCAGGTTTTAGTGAAGGCGCTCCCTGGGGTCAATTTCGTGTCGTCAGGGATGGTGACGTCCTTGACAAAACTGACCTTGTCGCAGGGTATCGAGGTGGCTGTAGGTGGTACCGGTGTAGGCGCCTGGGCTTGTGTTTGGGTTGTGGCCGTTGGCTGGTTTCCTGTCGCTGTAGACGTGGGTGTCTGATTTGCAGCTACGGCAGCCGCGGCGACGCTGGTGGCAGTCAAGTCAGCAGGGGATATGGGCTGCAAACCGCCCGCGGGACCAGTGCCTCCCTGCTGGGCGGCGGCCTCTACGGTCTGCTGCACCGCGGTGGCGGAAAGATCGGAGACGCCACTGGCCGCCTGGCAGGCTAAAGCAACAAACAACAGTATCGATACACATGTGATCAAGAGTTTTCGAATATTTTCCATCGCAGCCGCTCCTAAGGTAGCCATGTGGTGAAGCTGATCCCCAGCACCCAGGGCTGAATTTCAGAACCGCCGGTGCCGATTTGTTCCAGGCGGTCCACGCGCATATAGCCATAATTTTGCTGGTCTGTGATATAGCAATAGTATTGGCCTTGAGAGATGAAGATGCCAGTATGCCAAGTGGTTATTGCGGTACAGGTTTGATAGGTAGGTGCTGATGTTCCTACGTCTGCCCAGACGGTGCCCCTGCCGCCAAGCTGTCCGACGGCATTACCAGGGAAGGGGTCATTCGAATCGTATTCGAAAAAACCCATCTCATCCAGCCCACCGCTGTTGTCCAGGTCAACACCCTGGCTCGAGCTATCGTAATCGTAGAGCTCTATATAAGAGGATGTCGCCGAAGAAGGTTGGGCGGGCCCCTGGGTGGGCGGTGGTGGTGAGGTGGGAGTGGGCGGTGGTGGTAAGGTTGCTGTTGGCGAGGGCTGTGGCGCGGCAGGCTGTTGCCCCCCAGCGGATTGCGTGGGTGTGGCAGAGGCTGGTACCTGGGCTAGGCTTTGGGCGGTGGGGGTGGGAGAAGCCGGGTCTTGCGCAGCCGGACCCTGGTTGGCTGCGGCAGCGCTGGTGGCGGTCAGGTCTTGGGGAGAAATTGGCTGTAGACCACTAGATTGACCTTCACCAGCCGATTGAGCAGCGGCTTGAACGGTTTGCTGGACGGCCGTGGCCGCTGTGTCCACATTGACATCCGGGGTAACCCCACAGGCCAGGATTGCCAGGATGAGTAAAAGCGAAGCTGACATGATATGAATGAGGTTGTTGGGGCATGCTAATTTCATGATGAGAGTCTCCTTTTGGCCCACCCGCCCCCCAGCGAGATTGGGAAAACGATCACACTACCGCAGATGGGGAAGTTCCACACCGGTCCGGGTTTAGCCGTCGGTTGGAGCGGGGCCTCTTCGACAATCTCTGGCTGAGCCGTTGGCAGGGGGATCGAGGTGTTGGTTGGGGTGGCAGCGTCGGGGCTACGGTTGCTGTGGCTGGTTGGATGTTTGGAATGCCCCAATCGGCCAGGCGTGTGTTGACCGTGCCGCGCCCGTCAGTAGCATAAAAGAAATTCGATACACCGCATAGTTTTTTGAGCATATAGCATCTAGCATGGTAGGAGTACCAGGCGTACTCAGCCGAGGAGAACGCAGAATCAGAAAAGAAAATGAATGCCACGTTGAAGTGGGTTTGTGCCTGGGGATAAGGGGGATTGCGCTCGCCACCCGCCGCGGCGATGATTTCTTCGATGGTGTACGTGATCACTTGTTCGGCGGTGACTCTTTCAAGATCGGAAACATCAGGGTTGATGAGCACATGCACATCGGGGACTTCGTCAGGTGGGATCATGCCCATTAGGTACAAATCAAGGGGTGCGTAGCGTTCATCATCCCAGCCCGAAGAGCTAAAGGTTCCGTCTCCGTTAGGGGTGAAATAGTGGTAGCTGCCATCAGGGGCGATGTAGGGGTCCCCCATTACACCGGCGATATCGCTATTGCCTGTCCAATGCACCCCATCGGAAATCCCTTGTTCAACGCCAATAAATGCTCCCCAGGTATGCCCAAGCTCATGATTCAATAAATTGCCTGCTTCACCAGAATAAACCATGGTCAGCAGACGCCCCTGGGAACCAAACTGATTATAGTAGGCCCAGTCCTCGATGTTATCGCTGCCGATATTTTGGGCGGCGGCTTGCAATCTCAAGGCGTGTGCTTTCATATTCAGGGATCCCCTGACCACAGCGAAATTAAGAAAGTCGAATTCATCGGGATAAACGGAATAGAACTTCTTGGCGATGGCCGGGGGGTTGTAGTCGGGCAAAATGGGGAATGAGCCTGTGTAAAGTTCACCTACCGGATCCACGATAAAGAAAGCGTATTCCGTGGCGAATAGATCATTTCCGACCTGCTCAATGGGGAACTGCAATCGATCTGATATCACTTGTATGCTGCTACCAGAGATAAAATCGGATTCTCGTCCATCTGTGTAAGCCACTTCGATCGAGAGCCAGATATTTGCCAGATCTACTCGTTCGTTTTCATCGTAAAAGTATGCGAAGATGACATCGTCTGGAAACGTGGCTGAAGTGATGCCCTCCAAGGTGTAGACGCCATCTCCCGTAGCAGCATCGCCATGGGTGCCGTCATCGAAAAGCTGCAAATCGGGCGTCTCGCCGAATTCGGGTTTGATGGTCACGCTGGCGATATTCCCCCCGTTTGTGTAGACTTCCAGAGTGGTACTGTCCTGGCCATCGTCATAGATGGCGGAGGGCGAAAAGCGGTAGTAGATATCCCAGATTTCCCACTGCGCTGCAGCAGTAGCGGAAGGGGAAAGAAAACTGGCGCAAGTCAAAAACAATACGAACAAGGAAAGCGCTTTTTTGGTTTTCATAGTTTCTCCATCTCAAATTAAAAGTCACAATTTGTCTCATCTAAGCCAAAGCCAAAGCGGGCTTGGGTCTCAGTTGAAATATCAGCACCCAGCACCGGGTTGACGATCTCGCTCAAAAACGGCAGGCAACCCTGGTTCCCGCGCTGCGCATCCAGAGCCTGGATCACTCGTTGAAAAGCCTCATGCCCAAAGTTGCATTCCACATAATCCCAGAAACACATCCCCGTGCGATAATAGTGACTCTGGGCGCTGTAAGCAGATTCGTCAACTGCAGCTTCATGCAGGGGGACGGAGAGATCCACAAAGGGGTAGGTTACTTTTTCATGCAGGCTGCCATCGGAATAGTAGACCCAATCCACCCAACCCTCTGGCGAGCAACTGAAATACTTGGCATGAGCCGCGTCGGAGCGTTCTGGCTCGTCCATATAGGTCGCCAGACCCTCATCCATCCAGGTTGGCAGTGGCGTATTGCCCATGAAAACATGCGTCAACTCATGGGCATCGGCACATTTTCCGGGGATGATATTCTGCCAGGTGAAGGGCATTTCATGGGGAAATTCACCCCTCAAGGATGCTTCGATGGTATTGCGTGCCGAATGGACGATATAGCCAATCTCAGGCAGCGAGTTGTGCGCACCTTCATTTGGGTTGGCGGCATCGATCAAGCGCTGGCGGACATGGCTCAGGGGGAAGGAAATACCCAGATAATCGGTCAGCGGCCCCAGGCAGTTGCCCATATCCATGATTTTCATATTGGCGATTTGATCGAATTCTGCCGGCGCAATGACGATCAGGTTGTCGAGCTGTTTTTTGACCTCATGGGGATCATTGAGCGGAGCATCGGCGACAAATTCTGAGCAGGCTGTATGCGATTGGGTGAGGCGACATTCCTGGTATTGGGCCAGGTCCACCAACTCCCCTTCAGTGAGGGTTGCCAGATCCGTTATGGACATACTCTGCTCGAGGGTATTGTTGCCATCAGGGTCGTCGGTATTCTCGGGGATGATGGCAGCCTGAAGGGTGGTTTTGCCTGGTTCAGTAATACCAAAAGTTTCGAAAGTCGTATCGGGAACGAAGACATCATCGCAAGTTTGCGGTGCCATCATCTCTGGGTAGGCGACCAACTGTTCAACGCCATTGATGGTAATGGAGGCTTCGAAAGGCGCTGCAGAACCCGTACCGAGGTTGCAAACGGTGATCTCGAACGTCCCCTGCGCTTCTGTCCCATCGTAGCGCAAGAGAGCGTGTAGAATCATCAAATCAGGATCACCTTCAATGCCAGTTTGGGGTTGTGCAATGGCTTGAGCAGGTGATTCCTCCCAGGTGATGAAGTTGATCTCTACAAACTCGAAGGTCTTTTCGTAAGAGAAATCTTCCCCGCTGACCAGGAAATATCCCAGGCGGCCTTCGTCTGTCTGGTAACAGAAGTACCAACCTGGGTCAGACACTGAGGGGTGATCCAGAGGAATACTGAGTTGATCTTCCCCGCGGGCAAAGGCTTTAGCACAGGTCTGAAAATCAGGTTTCTGATCGACGAGAGCGAGCAAGGCACTATTGGTCGGTTCTAAGAATTGAAAGTTCTCGTTTTCATAGGGGATCGTAAAGAGCAAGTCAGCACCTACAGGGTCCTGGCTATCCGTGGCTGAATAACTCTCCAGGGACATGCTATCGAGATCGAGTGTCTGGTTGGGTGTCAGGGATACTGTACCGGTCAGAAAATCAGTTTCAATGGGTACTGCCGGCGGTTGGTCTGTTGATTGATCGATAACTTCGATCGCCTGCGTGTCTTCAGGCTGATCTTCAACTGTCTGAGTGCTGCTCAACAAGGGCAGGTTACATCCCAAAGCCGAGAACAGTAAAGCATAAACAATCAGGAGAAGTTTTCGCATATTCATAACACACACTTTATTTCAACTTGCTGGGTGGTGATTCTTCTTCGTTTGACGTACTTAGCTGAGTTCGAAAGAATTCGAGCAAGCCCTCCACATTTTGGATCGCGGTGGTCTCTCCGCTGCCAATATGTTGAACCTGCCCTTTCCAGTTAGCTTGCGGTGAATCTTCACGCCACAAGCGCACGATATAGGTTTCACGGAAAGGTTGAGTGTCGGTTTGTTTGTCCATGTTTGGAATCAGGTGACTTCTGAATGAGGTCGCTGGATTTCAACACCCGTGGACGGGTTTGAGTGCAATTCTTGTTAAGTTCACTAATTACCTGTGGGAGGTTTTAGCGGATGATCCTCTCCTGAAACTGACTTCCAGGAACCTCCCGCAGGTTTATGTTATTTAGCGATAAAACCACTTAAGAGCTATCAATAGATTCCATTTAATAAATAAACTGATATTCATTTTCGAATATCAGTTTATGTGAAATCTGTCTCAAAAGTGTCTTGATAAGTATTGCAATTCAAAACCTTGGGGACATTTTATGCCGTAGGCGTGCCCCTGGTTTCGACTTGGTGCCCGGCCTTGCGTAGGGCTGCCAGATCACGTTTGATGGTGCGGTCGCTGACCTGCAAGACGCTCGCCAGATGTTGTACGGTTGGGATGCCACCTTGGGATCTGGCTTCTTCCAGCAGGCGTAAGGTGCGATGCTGGCGGCGTGCGGCTTTGCCGTTGATTTTTTCGTCTTGGGGTGTCTTAACCGTCCAGGTTACTTCTACCCATTCATCATCCATCAGAGCCCGACCGAGAGGAGCATCTGCACGGGGGAGTCGCACTTGTTCACGCTGAGAGATTTGCCCGGCGATGTGTTCGTGGTAGTCATCCCAAATTGGTTTCCCGGGACTGATATCGTGCAGATAGGCGCGTTTTCGCTCAGGATCAGAAATACTATCCGCGAATTGAATCAATAAATTGTACGCATCCTTCAGAACAGATATCCCTCTTTCAGTTTCACCAGCTTCGAGCAAGGCGCGGTAAACACCTACATAAGCTAGCAAGGGGTCGCCGATGCCTTCGTGACCGTTTTTATCGATCCATGCCAAAACTTGTTCTGAATATTCAATCGCTTCGGCATGTTTTTCCTCAGCGGTAGCGACACGCGCCAAACCGGCCAAAGCATCGTTGGCCATCGCATGCAAGCCGATCTCTCTACGAAGTTCCAAGCCTTGAGAATAAGCCTCTCGTGCATCCTCTAATTCGACCAATTCTTCCAGCACCAAACCGAGGAATACCCACCCATAACCTTCTACGCGGCGGTCGCCGATTTCCTGGCATAGCTCGCAAACTTGCTCCAAATTCACCCGCGCTGAAATCGGGTTACCACTGTCAAAATAAACCATACTGAGATTATAAAGGTTGTACGTTTCAAGCCGGCGATCACCGATCTCCCGCCGCAAGTCTAACGAAAGTTGATATTGTTCTAGCGCAGCTGGGAAATCAGCTTGATAGTGAAAGATCCCTCCCAAGTTATTATGAATTTCAGCCAATACAGCTTGATCTCCGGTGGGTTGCCCAACATCATAGGCACGTTGGGAGTAATCCAACGATGCATCGTAATCTCCTTGAGCAAAGAAGACTACCCCCAAGGCATTCAAACTTTCAGCTTGAGCTAGCAGGTCCTGATTCTCTTTGCCCAGTTGGTATGCCATATCTAGATGTTGGCGCGCTTCTGAATATTCTCCAAGATGCCGTAACATTTGCCCCCACATCAAGTGAGCCTTATATTCAGCTTCTATATCACCAGCTAGTTTGGCCTGCTGTGCTGCATCTCGAACTGCCTCCAACGCGGCTGGATAATCACTGATTGCTTCCCAATATTTAGCCCAGCGTAATGCTACCTGCAATTTTCTAGCAGGCGTACCCACTTTCGTGTCTTCGAGCAATTTGTCGAGAGCTAACAGATCCTTTTTCTGGCGCTTTCGTTCTCCAAGCAGAGCCAATACAAATTCTCTGGCCAAGCGTAATTCATATAGATGGACGGGATCGACTGCTCCCGTTATTTTTCCCAGTGCTTTCAGGGCATATGAATAGTGAATAGCTGCATCGCTGTTCGCAAACATTGCTCTTGCACGATCCCCTGCCCGACGGTAATAGATTGCTGCCTGATCCCATATGCAACCTTCAGAGAAATGATGTGCCAACACTTCGATCTGGTCGGCTTTATCGGCGCTCATAATTAGAATATTTTCACCCGCTTGTCTGTGCAACCGGCGCCGCTCTTCCGCTGGGACGGCTTCGTAGGCGACCTGGCGGATTTTGTCATGGCTGAAACGATAGGCAGTAGGGGATTCTTCTAAGAAACGGCGTCTGACCAGATTGTTTGCGATGGAGAGAACTTGACTGATATCCTTCCCGGTAGTATTACTCAAAAGAGAAAAGTTGAAATCGCGGCCCAACACGGCTGCTGCACTCAGCACCGCCCTCTCATCGCTCGATAAACGCTCCATTCGGGTAGCAATCGTTCGTTCTACTGCCTGGGGTAGGGGCAGCTCCCCGTAATCGGAGGTCACATCATCCCAGGGAGTGTGCCAGTCACCATTGGCATCTTGAGACAATAAACCCTCATCATGCAATGCCCGGAGTGTCTCTAAAATGAAAAGCGGATTTCCCTGAGTTTCTTCATAGAGGCGCTTTTCGAAGAGCGGTACTGCTTCTGTTAGCCCCAGGCTGCGACGGACCAGCTCGCCAGAAGCGCCAAGTGACAATCGATCTAATACAATGTGATGCATGACTCCAGACCGACTCAACGCGCCTAATCTATCCCACAATGAGGCGCGTATTTGGGCATCTTCGCCGCGAAAGGTACCGATGACCAAAGTGCGACTATTTTGCAATCGATGAGTCAATGCGATAAATAGATCGATGTCATCTTCATTTGACCAATGTAGGTCATCTATCACGATGAGCAATGGTGTGATTTGTCCCCAAGCTACTAACACTTTTGCAAATGCCTGAACCAGGCGGTTAAGTTCATTTTCGGGGTTCAGTGATGGCGCTTGAGAAAGATCAGGGAATTCTTCATATAGTTGAGGAAAAAATGGCAATAGTACCCTGAACCAGATCTCCTCGATCAATAGAGAGAGTTGATTGATCCGCAATGAGGTCAAACCGCTGGAGATGGCTTCGATGATCGCTGCATACGGAGAGGTTACGTCTCCTTCCAGGTTTTGTCCCCAGAGAGATTGCATGCCGCGCCAATCAGCATCACGAATGACCTCGTTCATCAAGCGGGTTTTGCCGATCCCTGCCTCCCCTTCCAGCAAAACCACGCCGCCACTCCCTCTGATGGCTTCTTCCAGGCAAT
Source organism: uncultured Anaerolineales bacterium (assembly GCA_964622645.1). Lineage (GTDB taxonomy): Bacteria > Chloroflexota > Anaerolineae > Anaerolineales > UBA11858 > NIOZ-UU35. The sequence goes on along the minus strand of CAZUSV010000081.1, from coordinate 448 downwards.
GGATGATTTCTTCTCTTTCGCCTTCCCTGCCTATTAGGGGTAGCTGTGCAGGGCGCGATTCATCTAGCGACCAGGGTGAGACCGGTGCGATCACCTTGGGTAAATATGGCGCCTGCACATCGGGTGCTTGCAGGGCGATCTCTTGGGCTAAGGCGCGCGTTCGTTGATCCACCTCGATCCCCAACTCATCTTCCAAGATCTTGCGGCAGGTTTCGTATTGGGATAGGGCGGCTTCAGGGCGATCGAGGGCGTAGTATAAACGCATGACTTCCCGGTGCGCTGCTTCACGATAAGGATCAACCTGGGCCAGCTTGATGGCGTAATCCAGAGCCTGTGTGAAATCTCCCTTGGATTTCTCGTAGTCAACCATCGTTTCCAATGCCCGAAAATATAATTAGAGTTGTTCCCGAATAAAAGGTTATGAGGTAAGCTTGGGAACATGAAATAT
>CAZUSV010000080.1:0-25722 GCA_964622645.1 uncultured Anaerolineales bacterium | reverse complement strand
CAGCCACGATCCTTTGGCTACCGCTGCTGTCCCGCCTTAAGTGGATAGCCCCCTTGATCAAGCACGAGGGGGGCGTTACGCAAACGCCCACAACATCACCCTAGAAACGAGCACTCTCATGCCCATCGAACTCTGGCTTGGATTTGTGGTCGCGACGACGGTGTTAGTCATCACGCCCGGCCCAACTGTGCTCACCGTGATAAGCTATTCGATTGCCTATGGGCAACGCGCTAGCATCCCCCTGGTGGCAGGAGTTGCTGTAGGCGATGTAACTTCGATCTCGCTTTCAATTCTCGGTTTGGGCGCCTTGATGGTTACCTCACCGGTATGGTTTGGTATTGTCAAATGGGCAGGGGGTCTCTACATGCTCTATCTGGGATTCAGGCTTTTCTACCCTGCCACAGCGGCATCCACGGATAACACTCTCCAAGCACAGTTTTCTCCTTGGGCATTCTTTCGAAAAACTTACCTCGTGACTGCTCTAAATCCCAGAGGAATTGCATTCTTTCTGGCATTCCTACCCCAGTTCGTCAATACGGACACGGCAGTTGTCCCTCAACTATTGATCTTGGCGATAACCTTTGTCTTTCTGGCAACATTGAACGCTTCCTTATACTCTTTCTTTGCTGTCACAGCTAGTCAGATACTTTCGTCCACTGGAGCGCAACGCTTTTTCAATTACGCAGGGGGGACGATCCTGATCGCCACGGCCATTTGGGCGTTGTTAGTAAAGGGTCCGGCATAATACATCTAATCCAAAATTTTGGCTCTACATTTATTTCTCTCTGTCATTCCGAGTGCCAACGGCACGAGGAATCCTTTAGAAACTGTCTGAAAAGACCCCAGGGATTTCCAGAAGAATGCTTTTGCCACTGAAACAACAGGCTGCAAAACACCTTTTTGAACTGAATTGATGGACAAAATCCCTGGGGTCTGACTGGTAGAATTTACTTTTCAGACGCTTTTATAGGAGTCTAGTTAAAAAATTATCTTGATAGGGATTCCCTTCGATACGCTCAGGGCAGGCCTCGGTGCTGTGGTGTGCTATCATTGAAGAAAATTGAAACTGCCGCACCTCGGAATGACATCTCTAAAGGTGCTGATTTATCCCATCGATTCCTTAGCATGAATATTGTTATTCTCACCAGCTCTTATCCACGCTTTCCGGGAGATGGCACTGCACCCTTCATTCAATCAATCGCAGAGAATCTCGCCAAGTTGGGGCACAAAGTGGAGGTGGTTGCCCCGTATGATCCTGAGGTAACAGCCCCCCCAACCCCCCGATCCCGGGGGGAGCAGATGGGTTATGGGGGTTCAGGCGAGTCTTCAAGGATTATGGTGCATCGCTTTGGCTATATCTGGCCCAGGCGCTGGCATATCATGGGGCATGCCAAGTCGCTCAGGGCAGATGTGTCCCTGCAGCCACAGGTCTATTTACTGCTGCCATTTTTCCTTTTGGCGGCCCTCATCAAACTGTTGTACGTTTCACGGGGACATGAAACTCAACTCATTCACGTCAATTGGGTGCTGCCCAATGGCCCGGTTGCCGCGGCGGTTTCTGCAATCCTGGGCATTCCCTTCGTGGTCAGCCTGCACGGCTCGGACATGTATGTAGCCCAGAGCAAGCCCATCTTCAGCCTGGTTGCCAGATGGATATTCCGCCGGGCAGATGCGGTCACGGCTTGCAGCAGGGAGCTCCTACATGCTGCAAAGAGGCTGGGCGCACCTGAGGAGAGTCACTTGCTAGCCTGGGGTGCTGATCCGGAAAAATTTCACCCGAAGCCCCCCCAGCCCCCCAATTCTGGGGGGAACCATGCTTCGGCCGGTCTCCAGACCGAGCTGCGTGTGACTCGGTCTGGAGACCGGGCGAAGCTAGACAAAAAGAAATCACATTCCGAGGATGAAATCCGGATCATATCTCTTGGCAGGTTCGTGCATAAGAAAGGCTTCGACACGCTGGTGCGCGCCTATGCGAAATTGACTCCACACTACCCCAATACCAGGCTGATCATTGCTGGAGAGGGGCCCTTGCGCGCTGACCTGGAAGAGCTGGCAAGTACTCTCAGCCTTCAGGATCGAATCGCGTTCCCTGGACGCATTCCCTGGGATCAAGTCGCTGACTTCCTTTCACGAGGGGATATATTCGTGCTGCCCTCGGTCAAAGACGAGTACGGCAACCTGGACGGGCTGCCTACGGTGCTGCTGGAAGCCATGGCCTGCGGGCTAGCAGTTGTCGCCAGCGATATTGGTGGGATAAGCTTAGTGATCAAGGACGCAGAGAGTGGCTTGCTTGTGCCCCCTGGTGATCCCAAATCTCTGGCCACAACCCTGAAACGGCTGCTGGAAGCTCCAAATGAACGCAGAAGGCAGGGGTTGGCAGCTCGCATGGCTATTGTCAACGAGCACAACTGGGAGGCGGTTGCTCGAAAATTGACAGAAATATTCGAAGCATCGCTCGGATTGAAATCCAAATGATTTCCCCTAGCGACTCTTTTCCAACACGCCAGCGCAAGGCGGCCAAGATAGTGGCCATCTTGCACGACTTTATCGGCCATGATCTGAGCAACCTGATCTGCCTGGATATCGGCTGCCGGGAGGGGATTATCACGGGGGCGCTGGCTGAGCATTTTCGGTTCACCATAGGTATAGACATCGACGATATGCAAGATGAGGATTCATCCCATCTGATGCCAGTAATGGCAAATTCTCTATCCTTTGCTCAAGGCGATGGGACTCAATTGCCCTTCCCCAAAGATCATTTCGACGTGATTGTATTGGCACAGGTTTACGAACATACCCATAACCCAGGCTTAGTTATTCGCGAAATTGCCCGAGTATTGAAACTTGGAGGGGTTATCTTCTTCAGTGGCCCAAACCGTTGGGCCATCAACGAGGAACATTACCACTTGCCCCTGCTTTCCTGGATGCCGCGCTGGCTGGCAAACACCTATATACGCGCCACCCGACGGGGAAAGTTCTATGACATTCACCCACTGAGCTTTTGGGAGCTAAAGAAATTATGGCACGGTTTCGAGATCCACGACTATGCCCCTAAGTTGCTTCAAAACCCTCGAGGCTTCCACGTTGATGAGCGAGTGCCGGGTAGAACTCCCAGTTGGTTAGCGCACTTGCTCAAGCCGTTTTTACCCAATTTTAATTGGGTGCTTTTGAAATCCAATTCTCAAGGCCCTAAGGGTTTTAATAGGAACTCTTGGGATGCTAGATTTTCTGGAATTCAGAGATTTGGATTTAGGAATACCATTGATGAAACCCTTAGGGTCCCGCGTTATGCCTATACGCAAGAATATTATCTGTCGGAATGCGACGGGCATATCGAATTCCTCACCACGAGGGGAGAAAATCTACCCCAGCGATTGGGGCGTGCTTTGAAAATCGCCGCTATCCAGCCTGGCCAACGTGTGCTCGATATCGGCTGTGGGCGCGGTGAATTCGCTTTGCACTGCGCCAAAAATAACGCCCTGGTCTGGGGGCTGGATTATGCTCCCACAGCACTCGAATTCGCCAAGAGTCTGCCCATTTCGCCGTGTCTAGGCTTTCAGCAGGCCGATGCTGAGAACCTGCCCTTCGCAGATAACAGCTTCGATACCATCTTCATGCTGGATGTCGTCGAACATTTGAACCCCGCAGAGATGCAAACCGCGCTCGATCAGGCCTACCGCACGCTCAAACCAGGGGGGCGCCTGATCGTGCATACCATGCCCAATATATGGTATTACGCCATCGGGTATCCACTCTATCGTCTCGTACAGAGGCTCCGGGGACAGAATCCGCCCAAAGACCCAAGATCACGCTGGAGCTACGCGCATTTGCATGTCAACGAGCAGAATCCACTCAAACTGAAGAGAGCACTTGGCGACAGCAATTTTCGGTCCCGCATCTGGCTGGAATCCACGCAGGGTTACAGCTACGAATCCAACCCATTCGTTCGCTGGATCATGCAAATGCTGACGCGCCTTCCGCTGGTGAAGTGGATCTTCTGCAATGATATCTTCGCTATCGGAACGAAAAGAATAACGGGACAGGTTGGCAACCTGTCCTACATCGCGGTCGAAGCGCTGGGCATCCACGACTATGGCGGCGGTCGCACGGCTACGTTGAATTTGCTGCGCAACCTTCTGGCCATCGACAAGGATAATCACTACCTGGTCATCCTCAGCGCCCCAGAACCCGATCTGGTGGCAAGAAACCTGCAACAACTCATTGCGCCAACCCAGAATCGTTTCTTGGTGCGACTCTGGGCGCAATTGATTTTGCCTGCCAGACTTCGCCAATACGATCTGGTCCATTTCGCCAAGAACCTGACTGTGTTTGGAGTATCAAATCCTTGCGTTGTTAGCATCTATGACATGACCACCCTGATCATTCCGCAACTTATGCCCTGGATCGACGTCTGGTATTGGCGATTCGTCCAAAGACATGCTTTGAAAAGAGCCAGTCAGATAATTGCGATTTCCGAAACCACCAAACAGGACGTTCAGACTTACTTTGAAGTGGATCCTGATAAGATCAGCATGATCTACCCCTCAATTCACCCGCGCTTTCGACCTGCTCCCGAAGATCAAATCGCCAAAATTCGCAGGCAATACTCCCTTCCCAAGCAATACATCCTGCACGTGGGTAGGATCGACCGCAAGAATAATCTGGTGTTTTTGGTAGAGGCCTTCGCCGATCTCATCCAGGTACTTGACCCCACCTATGAAGGCTCACTGGTAATCGTCGGTGGGGAATACGCCAAAAGTCCAGACAAATCGCTAGCAGAAATCATCCAGCGCCGCCGGCTTTCCGAGCGGACGATCTTCGCCGGCCGCGTACCCGATGCCGATCTGCCCGCCCTTTACAGCGGGGCGCAATTGGCCGCAATCACCTCCCACCACGAAGGCTTCGGATTAGCCGCCGTCGAAGCCATGGCCTGCGGGACGCCTGTGCTCGCCAATCGAGCAGGTGCCCTACCGGAGGTAGCAGGCCAGGCAGCCCTCTTTCTTGATGAACCGGATCCGCAAAAACTTGCTTCTGCGATTCATGAAATCCTCTCTAACATGAGTTTATCAACTCAATTGAGGGTAGCTGGGATCGAACAAGCGCGACAGTATCAAAATCAAAGCGATGCTCACAAAACACTGCAACTCTATGAAAAGATCATCACTGATTCATCCTAATAACGTTATAATATGCCTGCGCGTCTTTGGCAGACGGCAATTCACGCCCGGAGGGCTGCTCCTATGAAAAAGTATTTTGGGTTCTTCCTTTGTCTCAGCATGTTGTTTGCATCCATCTCAAGTGTAAGCGCTCAAGGACCAGGTGGTGATTGGGTGAGTAGCATTTCTTGTCAAAATCTAGATCTGAACAACGCCTCTGAGATCACCCTGATCTTCTACTCTGAAACAGATGGCTCCGAAGTCGCCCGTTATAACGACACCATTTCAGCAGCTGGTAGCCGTAACTACGACACTACAGATGAAGCCATGGGGGTTCCGGTCGATTTTTCAGGAGCGGTGGTGGTGAGCTCACTCAAGCCCGTGGCCTGCACTGTCAACACCCAGAACACAGGCACCGGGACCAGTGAAAATCCCTATCGCATTGCCAGCAGCTCCGGCCTCGATGAACTCGAAGTCGCTTCAGCCATTTACGTCCCCCAGGTGATGAAGAACTACTCCGACTGGAGCTCTTATCTGTCCGTGCAAAATGCAGGGGACAGCCCCGTGACCGTCCAGATCACATATAAAAACCGCAACGGCGAAGATGTGGCTGCGGCCGCTGAAACTGCTACCATTCCCAGCTACAGTAATTCGATTTTTTACCAAACCGAAAACCCCGGACTCCCTGCGCCATTCATCGGCGCAGCTAAGGTAACTGTCACCAGCCCTGCAACCGGGAAAGTTGCCGCAGTGGTTCACTTCTACAACACAGGAAGTGATTCGGGGACATCCCAATTCCACAGTTACAACGGACTCAGCGCTGGTGCCACCAAATTGTACATGCCCCGGGTTGTGCGACGCTTCTATGGTTATAACAGCGGTATTACTATCCAGAATATCAGTGACGTGGACACAACCGTCACGATCACGTTCAACTTTGCTGGACAATCCTTCAGGTACAATTCAGCGACCATCAACTCGAATACAGCTTTGGTGCTCTATTTGCCTGATGTAGGGGAAATTGACGCCGTGGATTCTCTAGCCATCAGTCAACGCTTTGGAAACGCAGTCGTCGAAGTCGGCAACCCAGATGCCAGAATTGTAGGCATCATCAATGAGGACAATCGCGGCAACCCTGCTGATAATGATGGCAACCCCATACCCACGGAACGCGTTGGGCAAGGCTCAACCTACAGCGCCATCCCTGCAGGATCGGAGACCAAGGACCTTTACTTCCCCCAAGTGATGAATAATGTCGAGGGCATATTCTCCGGTGGTTTCTTCTTCTCCAATGTCTCAGGACAGGCAGGTTTTTGCGAAATCCATTTCACCGGCGTCCCGGAGGCAAAACTGGATGACTTCGATATGGGTGCCACTGAGTCGAAATCCTACTACGCCCCCGATATTCCCAATCTGCCAGATGGCTTCAACAGCAGTGTGAGAGTTTCCTGCAATATCGAAGTCATCGGCATCCAAAACTTCGCCGCTGAACCTGACAGCGGCAAGCTAGGAGACAGCTTCACCCAAAATAATGGGTTCAACAAGTAGCAATCTTTACCCCCGGAAGAAATTTGAAATAAAGAACCACAAATTGGCTGGGCGCTCCGCCAGACGGCGCACGAAGTACGGGTACCACTCCGTGCCATAGGGGACATAAACCCGCACCGGGTATCCTTCGGCAGCCAATTGAACTTGTAAATCCCTGCGGATACCGTACAGCATCTGAAACTCCAGGGATTCTTTGGGGAATCCAACTTGCTCGGCATAGGCTTTGGCATAAAGGACACGCGCCTGATCATGGCTGGCGATAGCGGGAATTGGCGGAAAGCGACCACACCCTGAAATGCTTGGAGTGCCATGGGCTGCGGCGCCATCGATGATCATTTTTGTCAGCCGGTCGAAGCTCGCATCCACGTCGGCTTTCCTGGGATAAGCAATTTCCGCAGGCTCGTTATAAGCACCTTTGCAAAGACGGACCCGGGCGCCCTCCTCCATCAACTGCCGGATATCCTGCTCACTGCGGAACAGGTATGACTGGATCACAATCCCCACCGTATCAGCAAATCCCTCTGCGCGCATTTTACGAAAGAGATCCAGAGTCACCTGTGTGACGGGCGAATCTTCCATATCGATACGCACGAAATTCTGCTGCGATTTGGCCCGCTCAATGATGCGACGCAGGTTCTGCTCACATACAGACTCATCCACAAGCAATCCAATCTGGCTCAGTTTGATGGAAACCCCCGACTGAACTTCGGCACGGTTGATCTCATCGAGAATATGCAGGATCTCATGCGTGGCTTGTCGGGATTCATCGGCGCTAGTGACATTCTCCCCCAGGTGGTCTAAGGTTGCACAGATGCCTCTTTCATTGAGGGCTTTGATCGCCCGGATAGCATCTTGCGGTGTCTCACCTGCTACAAAGCGAGAGGCAACTCGCCAGGCAATCTTCCAACGCGTCACAATGCGACGCGCCCACTCTGCCTTCGAAAGATAGATCAGCAATGAACGCAGCATACCTTTTCCTTTTCCGTGACTACCAGCTAGAACATGAATCTCCCGCAAGGAGAGTGTGTGCAGGGTGCGCACTTTGCACACACCCTCCTTGCGGGCAAATCCGTTCCATCGCTGATTAGTTACAATCTAGGCTGAAAGGAACAGAAAAAATCGTACCCGAACGCACCAGCTTCGGACAGTGCATAAGATAATTATTTTGAGGGTAATTTTACACCTTAACACCCCTATGATAGAATCTACTCTATGCGTGAACGAGGATCATTTTCACTCCTGCGTTGGATCTCAATTTTCTTGATCCTTTTTGCAGTCATACTATTGACCATCCAGGTTGCCTCATATAGCCGCCTGCGCGCCGTATTTCCCAATGGGATGCACATCGCTGAGATTCCTGTTGGAGGGTTGGACCGCCAGGCAGCGGCTCAACGTCTGTTAGAGGTATACAACCTGCCAGTAGAGCTCCATTACAACGAGAATGTCATCCATCTAAATCCCTCGGTGGTTGGTTTCGAACTCGATTTGGAGAGTATGTTGGCAGCCGCCGACCTGGAGCGTACGCGCCAGTCATTTTGGCTTGGCTTCTGGGATTATCTTTGGGGCAGGAGTTCTGAGCCCGCAAATATCCCGTTGCGCTCTTCCTTCTCCGAGGCCAGACTTCAAACCTATCTGAACGAGGAAATTGCCTCGCGCTACGACCAACCTCCCACCGCGCCAGTTCCCGTGGCTGGATCGCTGGATTTTCAACCAGGAGAATTGGGCACCGCAGTCGACATCGAGCGAGCCACCCTGCCAATTGATAACGCCTTGAGTTCGAATAGCTCGCGCCTGGTTTCCCTCCCCCTAGCGCGGACTCTACCTCCACGCCCTTCGCGCGAAAATCTGGAAATCCTGCTCAAACAGACCATCGATCTGGCCGATTTTGATGGTGTCGCCGGGCTGTATATGATGGATCTGCAAACAAACCAGGAAATCCATTTTGCCCGCCAACAAGGCGTAGAATACCCGGTCAACCCGGATGTAGCCTTTACCACGGCCAGCATCATCAAGATCCCTATCCTGATCTCAACCTACCGCCAGATCGCAGAGACCCCTGATACAGAGACCGCCAATCTGATCGAAAAGATGATCATTGAATCGGGCAACGAGACTGCAGATTGGCTGATGCAACGCGAGATCGACCCCATCCGCGCTCCCCTGGTCGTCTCTGAAGATATGCAAACCCTGGGCTTAGAAAACACGTTTTTGGCGGGTCACTTCTTCCTGGGCGCTCCTGTTCTGGATATTTTCGAGACACCAGCAAATACTCGGACCGACGTATACACCGACCCAGATATTTACAACCAGACCACTCCCTCAGATTTGGGCATGCTGCTGGAAGACCTCTACCTGTGTGCTGAATCCGGTGGGGGTGCGCTCACGGCTGTATTCGCCGGAGAGATCAACCAGGAAGAATGCAAGACCATGATCACCTACCTGACCCTCAACAAGATGCCGTCTTTGTTGGAAGCCGGTATCCCCGAGGGCACTCAGATCGCCCACAAGCACGGCTGGGTGACGAACAATGGCATCATCAACCTGATCGGCGACGCGGGGATCATCTACACGATTGGTGGGGATTATATCCTGGTGATCTTTCTATACCACCCTGAGCAGCTGATCTGGGATCCGTCTTCCGCCCTGGTAGGTCAACTATCCAGAGCGGTTTATAACTATTTCAATTTGCCAACTCCCTGAAACAGCATCAATATTTATCGCCGAAGGTCCAATGCACAGCAGTTCCCCAATGGGGCGCACGTGTTGGGCGGGCCTGGCAAGATGTGTTTAGGCTAATTCGGTCGCCAACGCGGTTGGCTCGCTACCCGTAGAGTTGTTTTGGGTCTTCGCTTCCACAGATGCCCATTCTAATTGCGATTGCCTGTAATTATGTAATTATTGCCAGGGCTTTCTTAAAGTCGCGTTTCATGTGTCATTGCGAACGCAGCCCAGCGGAGTGTGGCAATCTCCTCGCAGAGTGGGAGATTGCTTCGTCGCCAAAAAGCGGCTCCTCGCAATGACATCTTAAGACTTTAAGAAAGCCCTGTAATTATTGCCAAATGATATTGATTTTGTATAATTTTTCGCTATAATGACAACTGTTAGTAGGCCTCTTGTCCTATCAGGGCTAACCATAAGCGGAAGTTGAAAGTATAAACTATAGAATCCATCAGTCTCAACATCAGCACACTCCAGTATTCATTTAGTACAGTGTAAAGAAAATTATTTGACATTTTTGCTGTGACCGGTCTCCTGACCGAGTCACTCCGGCACGGTCAGGAGACCGGCCTAACCTACAAAAGAAAACATAATATTTCTTATTTTACGGAGTATTTAGTTTCGAAAGGAATAAAAATGAAAACCAGACACTTCATCCTGCCCATTTTGACTCTGTTAACCTTCTTGTTGACAGCTGGGACATTTCTCCCACAAGAGACACCTCCTGGAACAGAAAATGTGATCGATGAAAACACATTTCCATCTTGTGTTTCAGCATGGAACGGAGAAGAATTTCGCTATTACCCAGAAGACAGCAAATTGCATTTTCTCGTCACTGGTGGCGGATTTGTACCCTGCACTGAAAAGGAGTTTACAAATTACACCTATGAGGCAGACGTGACCCTAATGGATGGCGATCCTGCTAATCTCACATATGATCTGCTCTTCGGTTTTCGCCACCAGAACTTCGAAACCTATCAGTATTACGATTTGACAGTATCTGGGGATGGTTGGGGCTCTTTATGGTACATAGATAGTCGCACTGAAGAATTCGCCACAATTGTGGTGAATTGGATAGAAATTCCCGACTTTAGATTGGGTGAAAGCAATCATCTCAAGGTAGTTGTCGCAGATGACGTAATTGATGCTTACGTCAATAATACGCCTATCGTACAGATGCAAGCGCCTAATCCCATATCCGGCCTGATTGGTTATGCAGCCTACAACTTCACAGATGCTTCCCTCGAACAACATGTTGTCTTCGAGAACATGGTAGTTACCGAAACGTCAGAAGAGGCTGCTGCAGCATCATCTGGTGATGTCAAGGACGAAGGAAATGCTGGAGAGCAGACTGGTGAACCCGCAGCAGCTTCACAGCCAATATCCGGGGAGACTAGCACCTGGCTGGTTATGCTATACCAGGTCGCTGACGACGAAATGCTAGAACAGGATATTTTCATAGACCTGAATGAGGCCGAGATGGTGGGCTCTAGCGATCAGGTGACAATCGTCTCTCAATTGGATCGCTATCAGGGAGGCTTTGCTGGAGACGGTGATTGGACCTCCACCAAGCGATTTTTGATTTCTCAGGATGCGGATCTTACGTCAATCGGTTCTACGGAAATTGCTGACCTGGGCGAAGTCAACAGTGGTGATTGGAATACCCTGGTCGACTTTGCCACTTGGGCCATTCAGACTTACCCTGCGGAAAAGTATGTTTTGATCCTCGCTGATCATGGCGCGGGTTGGTTGGGTGGATGGAGCGACCCTTCCCCAACATATACCGAGTTCACGACCAACGACATTGACAAGGCTCTCAATGCCATCATTGAGAATACTGGAATCGGTCTGTTAGATTTGGTAGGATTTGACGCCTGCCTGATGGGACAAATCGAACCTCTCTTTAGTGTGACCCCTTATGCAAAGGTTGCCGTGGCTTCAGAAGAAGTCGAGCCTGGGATTGGCTGGGCATATTCTGGTTTCTTGAGAGATCTGGTCGAGAATCCTGGAATGAGCGAGGCTGATTTGGGCACATCCATTGTTGACAGTTATATCGTTGAAGATGGCAGGATCACAGACGATGAAGGCCGCAGCGCATTGATCGAGGAGTGGGGATATGCTGGACAGTTTACCGCTGAAGAGATCGCCGAAGACATTATGAATTACGACAAGATCACCCTGACAGCTGTAAACCTTTCCGCAATGTCAGACCTGAACACTGCTTTCAACAACCTGGCCTCTGCCTTAACCAATGCCGATCAGAGTCAGGTGGCCGAAGCACGCGCCTATGCCCAGGCCTTCCAAAGCTTATTTGGTGAGGATGACCCCTCCCCATACCTTGATCTGGGTCACTTTACACGCCTGATCCAGGAAAGTATCACGGACGATGCTGCTATATCTGGTGCAGCCCAAGAGGTACTGGATGCGATCGACCGGGCCATTATCGCTGAAAAACATAGCCAGAATGTACCTGGAGCCAGCGGTTTTTCCTTTTATTTCCCAAACTCTGGTATCTATCAGCTTACCAGTGATCCTTATTACGAGATTGAGTATACCGCATACGCCAGCCGATTTGCCTCCGCTTCTCTATGGGATGATTTCTTGTTATACCACTACACCGGGCGAGCCTTGGATCCTGCCAGCGCAGATCCAACTGTGTTAGATCCTATCCGTGCTGTAGAGCAGGATATCGAGGAACTGGATACAGGCATCGCGCCTGTAGCTGAAGAAATCCAATCTCCCGGTGCAGGCATAGATATCACTATCGCCCCGCTTACCTTTTCAGCGGAGGAGATAAATATCGAGGACTACGTCACCCTTACGACTGAAGTTAGCGGTGGTAATATCGCCTATGTATTCCTGTATGTCGGATATTATGATGAAGAATACAATTCGATATTGACCGCCAATATGGAATTTTACGGTGCCGAAGAAACCAAAGAGATCAATGGCGTCTATTATCCAGATTGGGGACCTGAAGGCGTTGGTGAAATCATACTTGATTGGGAACCAACACTCTATTTCATGAGCGATGGCGTCAATGAAGAATTCGCCTTTTTCGAACCTGAAACCTATGGACTGACTCCAGAAGAAGATACTTACATCGTTTATGGAGTCTATACTTTTATGGAGAGTGGTAAAGAAGTCGATGCGATCATGCGCTTCACGGGTGATGGCTTCATGAAGAATATCTATGGTTATACCGGGGAATTATTTACTGGCTCTACCCGCCAGATCACGCCTCAACCAGGTGACACATTCACTATTCTGGAAGAATGGTTGGATTTTGATGAGAATCCAGAAGGTGAGTATTGGGATTACTTTGGTGCCACCATGACTTTTGGCGATCAGACCTTTGAGTGGGTACCTTACTATGGGTATCTTGGGGACTATGTTCTGGGTATCTTGGTAGAGGATCTTGACGGTAACATGTATGCCGAATATAAATATGTAACCGTTTCGGAATAAAGTGTGCAGGTGCGCCGCTTTCTTCTTCGCTGGCGCACCTTCCCTCAGAAACTGTCTGAAAGGCCCTTCAAAGACCCTAAAGGTTACTAATGCGGCCTTCCTGAATCGATAGAGAAAATAGGATGTCCACCTTTCGAAGTTATGATATTGCGGGTAGATCACTTGAACTTGCATTCTTTGAGACACCCAAAAAGAAACTCCCAACGCCAGCGAAGTTGCCAAAAGCTCCCGGTGCCGGTGAAATTCAGATTGATCCAATAAATCTATCAACAGCTGAAACCATCTCACATAGGGCTATCAACATCTCCACACGTGTGACTGGCAATAATATCGCCTATGTTTATGCCGATATACTGCTTTTTGATGAGCAACTTGAGCAGGCTTATGGACCGGTATACCGGTCATTTATCCCTGCCGCTCGCGAAAAAGAAGTTGGTGGTGTTGTGTATCCTGATTGGGAAGAAAGTATCCAAATCGACTTGGAATTCACCCCCACTTTACGAATTCTTACAGATGGTGAAAACTCCACATTCGGATTTGTAATCCCGGATCAATACACAAGCTCACCATCGGAGACTACATTCTGGGCAAGGGGACTTATCACCACCAGCGAAGTTCAAAATGTGCGGCAAGGAAAAATGAACTTCAACAGCGCAGGAGAATTGCAAAAGATCCTCCTCTCTGACGTTGGCATTGCCAGCAGAGCGCCTCGTCAGTTAAAACTTAGCCAGGGGGATCAATTCACCCCTTTTGTGCAAATATATAAAAAATCTGCTAGTGAAGGAATTTGGAGAAAAGAGACAAAATGCTTGGCCAATACCCTAACCTATACTAGCCAGCCCTTGTGCTTGAAAACCGAAGAACTCATTCAAAGTGACTATCTGATAGGATTGATCATCCAGGATTTGGATAGCAACCTTTTCAGTAAACACGTGCAATTTACCTTTTCCTAAACTGTGTGGGGATCCACTTTACCTACGCAATCCGTGTGACGGACTACGCTCAAGAGCGTCGATCAGCTCCTGGACGCGCACAGGCTTGCTGACATAGTCGTCCATACCCGTGCCCAGATAGTATTCGCGATCTCCCTCCATAGCATGGGCTGTCATGGCGATAATACGAGGCCGCTCATTCTCCAGATACCTATCACAGATTTGACGAGTGGCTTCTTCCCCATCCATTTCAGGCATTTGGATATCCATCAAGACTACATCATAGTGCTGCCGCTCGAGCGCTTCTAAGACTTCCAGCCCATTGGCAGCCACATCGGCGCGATAGCCCAGTTTTTGCAGAATTCGTAAGGCGACCTTCTGATTGACCAGGTTATCCTCTGCCAGTAAGATGTGCAATGGATGGCGTTCCCCCATTAATTCCTCGATGGGGGTTTCTTCTACTGTCGTGGGGAGTATGGGAGTCACATCCGCCTGTTGACTCATCACACTGGCGATGGCATCATAAAGCAAAGAGGGTTTGATCGGTTTGCTGAGGCGAGCAGAGAACTCAATATCTTCTGGAATGCGTTCCAAACCTCCGAAAGAAGAGAATAGGATCAGGGGAAAATCTTGGGCACTACGAAGTTTGCGGAGCTCCCTTGCGAGCATGACGCCATCCATTTCCGGCATCTGCATATCCAGGATGGCAAGATCAAATATCTCACCCTCTCTAATCCACTCCAGGGCCTCCTCTCCACTCGAAGCGGCGCGCGGCTCTAACCCCCAAGCTTTTGTTTGGCGGATCAGGATCAGGCGGTTGGTAGCATTGTCATCGACAATCAGAACACGCAGATTGAGCAGCAACTCCGAAGCCTGGCGCTGTTCAACTGGTTGGACACCTGGTGCAGAAGCTGCCGGGATGCTGATATGGAATTTACTACCTTTATCTAATTCACTCTCGGCCCAAATCCTGCCACCCATCAGTTCAACCAACTGTTTACTGATCGCTAAACCCAGACCAGTGCCACCATATCTGCGCGTGGTGGAGGCATCAACTTGAGTGAAAGATTCAAAGAGAAAATCTACTCTTTCTTTTGGGATGCCGATACCCGTATCCTCAATTGCGTAATGAATTTCATACAGACCGTCGGGACGCGCTGATCCCACCACCCGCACAACTATTTCACCCTCTTCGGTAAATTTGACTGCGTTCCCCAGCAGATTTACCAATACCTGTCGCACACGGGTGACATCCCCAACAATGGCCGCCGGGGTATCACCGTCCACAATATAAGCTAGCTCAAGACCTTTTTCAGCAGCTATTGAAGTGACCAAATCGAGACTTGTTTCGATAACTTCGCGGATGATAAAGGGCTGCTGCTCCAGCTCTAGTTTCCCAGCCTCGATTTTGGAGAAATCCAGAATATCATTGATGATCGAAAGTAAACCGTCTCCACTGCTGCGCACAGTTTGGGTGAATTCGCGCTGTTCGGGCGTTAGCTGTGTATCCAATAATAACCCCGTCATGCCGATGACTGCGTTCAGCGGAGTGCGAATTTCGTGGCTCATATTGGCCAGGAAATCCGCTTTGGCCTTGGCAGCGGTCTCAGCATCTTTTCGTGCTCTGACCAGTTCAGAGATGTCGTGATATAGGGCAAAGAGTGCAGACTGCTGGCCATCCACCTCCACCGAAAGAGCAAACATTTCCACATCGACCAGCGAACCGTCTTTTCGCTGCCGGCGGACAATATGGTGAATGCGCTCTCCACTGCCAACATCAGCAGTATATTGTATTGCGTTGTGGTATTCCTCTTCTTGAACGATCAAGTCATCAAGATTATTACCGATCACTTCTTCTTCAGAATATCCAAAAAGGGTTTCAAAGGCCTGATTAAAATCGACGATCCTGTAATCCAGATCCAGCATGACCACAGCGATTGGGTTTGCTTGAAAGAGGGTTTCGAAATATTGCTTTTGCCGCAGCACCTCTTCTTCAGCCTGCTTACGCTCAGTGATATCCTGTTTGACAGCAACGAAATTTACGATTTCGTCATGTTCACCAGAGATCGGGGTGATGGTGGTCTCAGCAATATAATGACTGCCATCATAACGCCGATTGACCATTTCGCCGTGCCAAACATCCCCACGAAGAATCGTTTTCCACAGATTTTGATAAAAACTTACATCATGCTTACCCGATTTCAGAATATTAGTTTTTTTGCCAATTGCTTCTCGATATGTGTATCCAGTGATCATCGTAAAAGCTGGATTGACCCATTCGATGATCCCATTTCGATCAGTGACCATAACGGCATTAGCGGCAGCTTGGAGAACAGTTCCTTGTAATCGCATTTGTTCCTCTGCCCTATGACGAGTAATCATCCCAGCTAAGGTGGTTGCCGCTGCTCCAAGCAAATTTAAATCACGCTGATGGCGTGTCTGGTTGGGAGCAATGCATAGCACCAAAACCCCCAAAACTTCTTCACTGCTCAAAATGGGAGCACAGTAATGATTATGCACACCCGCATTGTCGTAACGCGGGTCTACCTCATCGCTGACATGCTCAGCAAAGACAACATCTTTCTCTTGGGCAGCATCCCTGCATAAATACTGGCCTAGATCTTCATCGCCACAAAAAGCATGTGCTGCATCGTGGAATCCGCGCTGAACTTCCAGATGCCACATTTCTCGATCTCGCTTATCTACCAGGAATATTGCACCTGTGCGAAGGCCACTAATGCGAGGGGTATATAGCAATATATCCAGGGCTTGATTGAGCTGTTCATCGAAGGGGGTCTGCTCCAGAGATATGCGCAACAAGGCGTTGAGCATATCCTGTTCGCGGAAACTTTCTTCGATCTTTGAAGTTCTTTCACTCACCCTCTTTTCGAGTTCAGCTGCCAAATCTTCGGCGCGCTGTTGTTGATCCCCTGCCATCCAGCCGAATATCCCCAAAATTAATGGGGTGATATCCACAACCCAGAGGAGCGAGTAACCACTATGAATTTTGAAAATATTATCAACGCTAAATGGGCTTCCCGTAGTCTTTAGCGTGACAATCGTCCCCAGTAAAGGGAAAATCAACCCAAGCAAGACACTAAATAATGTATATTGCCCTGTAATAGATAACAATGATTTTCTGGCTTTCATTCAGCACCTTCGATCAAAATATAGTGGGTGTTGAGTAGTAGGCTCTCTAGGAATCGCCGGTGTAGGTTTGAGTCTGGCAACGCTCCAATGCAGCGACCAAAGCGGGTAAGCGAATGGGTTTACTTACATAATCATCCATACCTGCTCCCAGGTAACGCTCGCGGTCGCCTTCCATTGCATGGGCGGTCATTGCAATGATGCGAGGGCGTCCATCCTCAGAGCAGTTTTCCAGAATGCGTTCAGTAGCCTCGACGCCATCCATTTCTGGCATCTGAACATCCATAAGCACAACATCATAATGCTGACGTTCTAAGGCGGTCAGAACCTCCAACCCATTCGCCGCAAGATCTGCCCGATACCCTAATTTCTCTAATATTCGGATGGCAACCTTCTGGTTAATGAGATTGTCCTCCGCCAACAATATCCGCAACGGATGTTGTTTCGCCATATTCTCATCGAAAACAGGTTCTTCTCTATCAGGCGCAAAAAGCTCTAATGGTGATTTCTGACTCAGGGCAGTGACAATAGCATCGTAGAGTAAGGAAGATTTGATCGGTTTAGATAATCGAGCGGCGAATTTGATATGTTCGGGCACTTCTTCTAATCCACCTAAGGAAGTCAGCAGGATCAGAGGCATAGCGATGTCATCAAGTTGACTATGTAGCCTGGATGCTAACATTACACCATCCATTTCGGGCATCTGCATATCCAAAACGGCGAAATCAAATTGCTCCCCCTTCTCAATCCATGCCAACGCTTCTGCTCCACTGGCCGCGGCGCGCGGTAGCATTCCCCAAGATTTTGTCTGACGGATCAATATTAGGCGATTTGTAGCGTTATCATCGACAATAAGAACTCGGGCGTTTTTCAATTTCTTTTGGGCCTCTTGGATATCTATTCTACGAGTCCCCGGAGCAGAGGAGGCTGCAAGCGTAAAATGGAAGGTGCTACCTTCTCCAACTTCGCTCTCAACCCAAATCTTGCCACCCATTAACGCTACTAACTGCTTACTGATTGCCAATCCCAAACCAGTGCCACCAAATTTTCGTGTGGTTGAAGCATCCACCTGACTAAAGGATGCAAATAAGCGATCCATACGATCTTCTGGGATACCGATGCCTGTATCTTGAACCGAGAGTTGTAGGCGGTGCAAGCCCTCATCGAGCAGTTCGCTAGAGACACGTGTGATAACCTCACCATACTCAGTGAATTTCACTGCGTTGCTGAGCAAGTTGACTAAAACCTGTCGAATGCGTGTGGCATCCCCATAAACAGCAACTGGCACATCATCCTCAACTATATATGCAATCTCTAAGCCTTTTTCATAGGCCTTAGACGCCAATAGATCCAGACTGGTTTCAATGACATCACGGATATTAAAGGGTTCATGTTCTAATTCAAGCTTGCCAGCTTCGATCTTGGAAAAATCGAGAATATCATTGATGATCGACAAGAGTCCATCGCCGCTATAGCGCACGGTCTGGACATATTCACGCTGCTCTGAATTCAGCTTCGTGTCCAGCAACAATCCGGTCATTCCGATGATTGCATTAAGCGGAGTACGGATCTCATGACTCATATTTGCGAGAAATTCTGCCTTAGCCTGGGCAGCAGATTCAGCCTCGCGCTGGGCCATGAGCAGAACACTGATATCATGGTATAGTGCCAGGATAGCAACCTGTTTGCCCTCTACAAAGACTGGGACGCCTAAAACCTCAACATCGATGAGCGATCCATCGTTATGCTGTCGCTGAACAACACTGCGCACATTATGGCCATCAACAACGCTTTGGGTATATTGCTGCGCTTGTTGCAGATCATCCGGGGGGACGATCAAATTGTCCAGGTTCTCACCGAGCACCTCAGGGATCGAATATCCGAACAATCCCTCAAAGGCAGGATTACCTCCAATGATGCGGTGGTCTAGATCTAGGATCACCACTGCTATAGGATTAGAATCGACCAAGGTTTTGAAATATTGCTCTTGGCGCTTGATCTCTGCTTCAGCGCGCACACGGTCGGTAATATCAATAAGCGATACGAGCACTCTCTCTAATGTGTCTTCGTATCCTGGTGCGGCAGACCATTTGACGTGCACATGGATCTTATCCCCAGCGAGGTTGTAATTGATACCCTCACTTTCGAAGACTGTTTCCCCCTTTGATAATGCGATCACTTCCTGTCTGAAGATTTCAATCGATTCAGCGCCAAAGATTGTGTCCAGATTCCCCAAAAGCTGCTCTTTATCTTCTACACCGAACATCGTTAAGGTAGTGCGGTTAACATCGATGACCTTGACTAAACTAATGCAGTGTTCGATTTCTTCGGGATGCTCGTCCAGGTAGGCTTCAATATCTGTAATCCCCTTTGCTTTGATGGTATCTACATAGGTCTTGACCTCGGAAAAATCCTCTTCCCAAAGTGAGATCGGGGCATCCTCAAATAATGCCCGATAACGCCGCTCGCTGAGACGGCGGTTCTCTTCGGCCTGCTCACGCATGTCAGGGTCCTTGACCGTGGCATTGCCCTCATCACGCATCCGGCCAACGATCAACCTTAACCAATTCATGATTTTATGCATAACGCTTACCTCGCATACCAGTACGCATTCCTGGTACGTAACAACTCAGCCAGTTGGGAGGCCACCCGAAAAAAGGGTGTGCGCAAAGCGGCGCAGTCGCTTTGCGCACACCCTTTTTTCGGGAAAATCCGTTCCATGGTTGAGCAGTTATCGGGGTACTTATACATAGATACATACTTGATTTCTGCCCTTATCTTTTGCCAGATATAGCATTTCGTCGGCGCGATCTACCAGGGTATCCAAAGATATGCTGTCGCCGTCCTTGAAACTTGCTACCCCCAGGCTAATCTGCAATCGCAGGACCCCTTCATCAGCAGCCTCTAGGGTCAATTCTGCCGAAGCAACTTCCGTTCGTAAGCGTTCGGCGATTCTGGCTGCTTCTTCGAGAGCAGTAGTGGGTAAAATGACAATAAATTCTTCCCCTCCCCAGCGCCCTACACGATCGTATTGACGGACGTTTTTCCTGAGCGTATCAGCGATCATCTTCAAGGCCTGATCACCAACTAAATGTCCAAAGCGATCATTGACCGACTTGAAGTGGTCGATATCCAGCATGATGATGCATAAGGATGTCTTTTCCCGCCGCGTATGCTCTAACTCCGCTGCTGCGTGACTGTAAAATGCCCTGCGGTTCCAAAGTTCAGTTAATTCGTCGTGCATGGCAAGGACGCGCATTTTCTCATGGGCGCTCTTGAGACGCTGCTCCAGATCCAAAACGCGCTCGCCGATTTTCAATCGTGCGCTCAATTCGCGCGGGTTGAAGGGTTTGACCAGATAATCATCTGCACCGGCTGCCAACCCATCAATGACGTTGTCTATCCCTTCCTGGCTGGTCAGGATCACGATATAGACGTAATTGGGTAGATCAGCCTGGCGGATAAGGCGCGTCAATTCTAGCCCGTCCATTTTGGGCATCAGCCAATCTGTGATCACCAATTGGATAGGTTGTTGTTGAAGGATTTCCCAGGCTTCCAGGCCATCCTGTGCCTCGATAACCAGGTACTCCATTCCGCTCAAGGTTCGAGACAGCAGTTTGCGAGAAACTTGATCGTCTTCAACAATCAGAACTTCCATAGAATCCCTTTCGGAACCCTTCTGCACTGACAAGCTCAGGAGTCCCAGGAATAGACAATGTGATTGCCGCCAGCTTTTTCAGCTTTAGCCAGAGAGTTTTCAGCTTCAGTGATCAGATCGTCTACGGGCAGGAAATCTTGTGCGCGCGCCTGGATAACCCCCATACTTGCACCCAGATTGATTTGATGGTCATTGCTGACTTGCAGCGGTACGCCATTGATATTCTTGTGAATGCGTTCCGCTACTACTGTTGCCCCTGACAAGGTAGTTTCTGGCAAGATCAACATAAATCCACATTCGCCCCAACGCCCGATCAAATCGTATGCCCGGACGCTGGCCCAAATCTTCAAGGCAACATGCGATAAGGCTTTGTTGAGAATGACTTCACCATGATCGACGTGCAAATTGCTGGCATCATCTAAAGATAGAACTGCTAAAATAAAGTTCTTTCTCGTCCTCCTACAACGACTGACCTCGGTAGTGAGAAGTTCATGAATGGTTAATTGGCTGAATGTCCCCGTGACAGTATCTCGAATGGGTTCAGGAAATTTCTGTTTGGCGCGGATATCGGTCAATATCTTCAAATAGCGATTGACAACGACCAATCGGGCAATCAATTCGTCAGGTTCTATGGGTTTGGTTAAATATTCATCTGCCAGGTATCCCGATTTTCTATCGATAAGCTGAGATGTATCAGGAGAAAGCAAGCCGAACACATAAATATAGTCAGATATACCTACTTCACGGATTCTCCTGACCAGTTCAGCGCTGGCGATATCAAAATCAATCACAGCAGACTGAACCTGGTCGCTCCGAAGATACCCAAAAGCTTCATCCTGGTTATTGGCCTGGACAACCTGATATCCCTCCTGTACCAGGCGCTTAATAAATCTTTGAAAGTCTTGAGAGTCCGCGATGAGCGTTAATACCTTCATACCGCGCTCCTTGTTTGGTGATGCACAATGTTTCTGCAATTATACCCCTACGATGTTCATCCCCCGTTATGGCGCGAATTACAATTTTGTTGGTTATCCAAGGAAAAACCCTGAAAATGTAGAAAAATAATTTCCCGATTTAGAAGCTAAACTTCTCTGAGAAGTTTAGCACAGCGAAAATTAAGTAACCGTTAGTTTTTATTTTGCAGCTTAGGCCTGTCTCCAGACCGTGCCGGGGTGACTCGGTCGGGAGACCGGTCACAGCAAAAATATCAAATAATTTTCTTTACAATGTATTTAGCTTCTTGAAGGAATTTATTTATAAATGACCCCTTAGTTTTCGAGATGTGTACTCACCTCTGATGTTAGTTCATCAATAGGCACATACATAACACCTCGATTTTGCGGATGTCCATAATCCTGAATCCAAACGACCTTTCCATCCCCATCTACCAGGATGAAAGTATGCCCTGGTTCACCTGTGCCAACAGCCCACTGGAGCACATCATAGGCCTCCGAAGTCTTTTGGTCGGCATCAACCAGCATCGGCGTATTCTCTATGCCGTATTCGATTACACCCTGCGACTGCTCTATGGCCGAATCAAAAGCAACGCTTACGAGGGCAACATCTAAGGCCTGAAAAGCTGCGTCATTCTGCAGATCAACGATCTGCTGCATGCATGGCGGTCAACCCACAGCCATGTGAAAATAGAGCAACACAGGCTGCCCTGAAAAATCGGATAACGATACCCGATTTCCATCAACAGATTGGAGTGAGAAATCGGGTGCATCATCGCCAACTTGCAAGCCAGAAGAACCTCCACACGCAGCCAATAAGAACCCCGAGCATACTGCAAATACCAATAAACCTTTTTTCCATACCAATAATGTTTTCATCGGATGCTCCTTATAATCACAGAGTACGCTGAGATCGCCGAGTAAGATTAGGAGTTTTCTCTGCGATCTTGGCAGTCTCTGCGGTTCTACTACATAATTTGAATTTCTTACAATCGATATCGCCGCAGGCGCAAGCTGTTGCTGACCACGAAGATACTGCTAAAAGCCATCGCACCGGCAGCCAGCATGGGATTCAGAAATCCAGCCGCTGCCGCAGGGATCAGAATGACGTTATAGAAGAAGGCCCAAAACAGGTTCTGCTTGATCGTCCGCAATGTGCGCCGGGAAAGCGCAATGGCCTTAGGCGCGCCCCGCAGATCGCCGCTGATCAGCGTCACCGGCGCGGCAGCCATGGCCACATCGGTTCCAGTACCGATGGCGATCCCCACATCGGCCTGGGCCAAGGCCGGCGCGTCATTGATGCCATCGCCGACCATGGCGACGATTTCACCACGTTTTTGAAGTTTCTCCACTTCAGCAGCCTTATCGCCGGGAAGCACTTCGGCGAGCACCTGGTCGACACCGACCTGCGTTGCAATGGCCCCAGCAGTGTGCTGGTTATCGCCCGTGATCATGGCTACACGCAAATCCATCTCGTGTAACTGGGAAATTGCCTCGATTGAGCCTTCTTTGACCGTGTCGGCAACCGCAATCACGCCACGCACTTCCCCATCAACCGCTACCATCATGGCTGTTTTGGCTTCAGATTGCAAGCGCTCGACCTCACGCTCCAGGCCATTAAGCGCTAATTCGCGCTCACCCATCATGCGCATTTTCCCAACCAGAACCTGATGCCCATCAACCTGTGCCTCGACCCCATGGCCAACTTCGGCCTTGAAGCCCTCGGGTTGGCTGAGTCTCAGGGAACGGTTTCCAGCCTCGGCCCAGATCGCCTCTCCGAGGGGGTGTTCAGACCCCTGTTCGACGGATGCAGCTAAACGAAGCAAGTTGTCAGTTGTCAGTTGCCAGTTATCAGTACTGATTACTGATGTCTGATCACTAATTACTACATCTGTAACAGCGGGTTGTCCTTTTGTAATCGTGCCCGTCTTATCCAACACCACTGTTGTCAACCGACCGGCCCGCTCCAGGGCCTCACTCGATTTGAGCAAAATGCCCATCTCAGCACCTTTGCCGGTACCGACCATAACCGCCGTGGGTGTAGCCAATCCCATAGCGCAGGGACAGGCGATCACCAGCACAGCCACCATATTGATCAGGGCGCGCGTGAAAAGGCTGACTTCTGCTGTGGGTGCCAAGGGAATCAGGAAATACCACACCAGAAAGGTGACCAGGGCGATCGCGATCACCGCTGGAACGAAAATCGCCGAAACTTGATCGGCGAGCTTTTGAATGGGCGCTTTGCTGCCCTGGGCTTCTTCCACGAGGCGGATGATCTGAGAGAGGGCGGTTTCTTTGCCAACTTTCGTGGCTTCGAATTTTAGACGCCCGATCTTGTTGAGCGTGGCCCCAACCAATGGGTCTCCGGGGCCTTTTTCAACGGGTAAAGACTCTCCTGTAAGCATAGACTCATCCACCGAGGAGCGCCCCTCGACAACCACGCCATCGACAGGAATCTTCTCTCCAGGTCGCACAATCACCACATCGCCGACCACCACTTCATCGGATGGGATCTCGATCTCATCACCCTCGCGCTCCACCCGTGCTGTCTTGGCCCGCAGACTCATCAATTTTTTGATGGCTTCACTGGTGCGCCCCTTGGCGCGCACCTCCAGGAATTTACCCACTTTGATCAGGGTGATGATCACCGCCGAAGTCTCGAAATAGACATGTCCCGGCAGCAATCCCAATAAGATCACCAGCGAATAGAAATAGGCCACCGAGGATCCCATGGCGATGAGCACGTCCATATTTGCCGAACGGTTGCGCAGGGATTTGAAGGCCCCCACGTAATACTGCCAGCCCACATAGAACTGCACCGGCGTCGCCAGGGCGAACATCAACCAGACCCCCCAAGGTTGATGCGCCCACATAGGCAACAGGTTGAAATCGCGCCCCATGGAGAACAAGAACAATGGCACCGTAAAAATCAAACCCAAAGTCAGCAGGTGACGCTGCTGAGCAATCTCGGCTTCACGGGCTACCCGCTCGGCGTCTTCGGCCTCACCCCCCAACACGACGACATCGAAGCCAGCCTCCTTGACAGCCTGACGCAGTTCGGCCTGAGAGGCAATGGTGGGGATGTATTCGATCCGGGCGCGTTCTGTAGTGAAATTGACCTGGGCCCCAGTGACACCGTCCAACTTGGAAAGCGCGCTCTCGAGGCGGCGAGCATCATTATCGTCGCTCATCCGCTGGATCATGAAATCGGCTTCTCCGCTGGCGATGCCATAGCCTGCCCGGTCGATACGCGCCAAGAAGTCGCCCAGACTTGCGGAATCAGGGTCATACTCGATGGTGGCGCGCTCGGACGAAAGGTTGACATTGGCAACCTGGACGCCAGCGACTTTCTTGATATTGCGCTCGACGGCAGCGACGCAATTGGCGCAGGTCATGCCTGTAATAGGTAAAGTAAGTTGTTTTGTTTCAGACATCAGCGCGACAGTTCCTCCTTAATTGCTTGGTACTCATCTCGGTCGATCTCGCCGCGCACATAGCGCTGA
The DNA here is from genome assembly GCA_964622645.1 of uncultured Anaerolineales bacterium. Taxonomy (GTDB): domain Bacteria; phylum Chloroflexota; class Anaerolineae; order Anaerolineales; family UBA11858; genus NIOZ-UU35. The sequence goes on along the minus strand of CAZUSV010000080.1, from coordinate 639 downwards.
TCCAAAATTTCGCGCGCACTTAGCGAATTCCCACCCGCATTAGAATGGCGAACGTCATTGCTGGAGATGAGTGATCGAACTCCCCAGAAGATGAGCGCGATCAAGCTACCCCAAAATAGCAGCATCAGCAATCCCCCCAAAACCATGCCGCCCCATCCAAAGCCGTGTCCATACCACATAATAAGCTCCTTCTAAAAATGATTAGGATCTCCACTATTATTGGTAACAGGGATTACGCTGTTGGAGATTGTTCTGCCTACGCCCCCCCCAACCCCCCAATTCTGGGGGGAGATACCCTTAGGTGCTCCTCCTGAAGATGCATTCCAGGAACCTCCCGCAGGTTTATGTTATTTGGCGAGAAAACTAATAATGTATTCCTTTATCCGTGTTTATCCGCGCAATCCGTGTCCTAAAAACTAATTTGTAACTGGGTAATTGATCTCGGTCAAGAGATCCTTGATAGCTTGCTCGGTCGCAGGCGCATCAAATACGATCGTAGCCATGTTATTCTCAGCACTGGCATCGACAGATTGGACGCCTTCGAGCTCGCCGACTTCCATAGTGATGGTGTGGACGCAGTGTCCGCAGTTGATATTGGGGATGTTGTATGTAACAGTAGTCATGGGTTGCTCCTTGATT